>JAOPXK010000013.1 GCA_025965195.1 Marmoricola sp. | reverse complement strand
CTCTCGCGAAGGGATCGTGACCGTGGCGGGATCCGCGAGTCCGGACGCCAGCACGGCGAGGTGCTTGCCGAGCTGGTCGAGGCCGAGCACGGCATCATCGACCGCGACGAGCAGCGACCGAACGCCTTCGACGATCTCGCTCACGCCATCTGGCGCGTCCGCACGCAGGGCATCAGCGAGCAGGTGGATCCAGACCCGAACGGTCAGATCGAGCTCCGCGGACCCGGCTTCGACCAGCAGATGGCGATCCCCCGACCGTCGGATCGTGTAACCCGGTGTGGTCCCGTCGGCTTCTGAGACATGGAGCTCGGGTGGACGGTTGGGCAGTGTCGGGACGGCGGCAGGTTCCGGCCTTGCGTGGAGGTCGGAGAGCACCAGTCGGCGTACGGCGATGGCAGCGGCAGCAACCTCCGGGGTGACCGGAACGAGGCGCACCGAGTCGCCGGGGCGCAGCTGTCCCAGGATCCAGCGGTCCGCACCGATCACGACCGCGGGGACGACGAAGCCGCCGAGCGACGGGCCGTCCTTGCCGACGATCACCGGGGTGTCGCCGGAGAGCATGATCCCGCCGACGGGGTAGGCGGAGTCATGCACGTTCGACGGATGCAGGCCGGCCTCGCCGCCGTCGTCACGAGCCCAGCCCGGAACCGGGCCGACCAGGCGGATGCCGGTCCGGTCGGCGCGATGGTCGACGGTCCAGGTCTCGCCGAAGAGTGCGTCAACGCCGTCGGTCGTCAGGTGGGTCGGAGCTCCGTGCGGACCGGCGATGACCCGGAGCTCCCAGTCGTGCCGCAGCTCCGGGAGCAACGCGGTCACGGTCGCCGGGGCGAGCAGGTTCTCCAACCGCCCCAGCGGCACGGTGTCGCCGTCGATGAGCGGGCGGCCCGACAGGCCTCCGAAACCGCCGAGGATGAAGGTCGCCCGGCTGCCGAGGACGCGAGGGACGTCGAGTCCGCCACGGATCGCCACATAGCCACGCATGCCGGGTCCGTCGAGCCGGCCGACGTCCAGGGTGGCGCCGGCCCGGAGCCGACCGACGGCTCCGGGACGCAGGGGAAGGCCGCCGATGGTTGCGTTCGTCGCGGCACCGCCGACGCAGACCAGCCGGTCCGAGTCGGCGCTGAGGACCGGCCCGTTGAGCACGCACTCGAGCCCGGCCGCCGACGCCGGGTTGCCGACCGCCGCGTTGACCAGCGCGAACGACAGCTCGTCGAACGCACCCGACGGCGGGACGCCGACGTCCCACAGGCCGGTGCGGCCCTCGAGGTCCTGGACCGTGGTCTGGGTTCCGGCGTGGATGAGGGTCAGGCCAGCCATCACTCCCACCAGCCGAGAAGCTGCACCGCGGTCGGGTTCCAGCCGTTGCAGGGGTTGTTGAGCTGGGGACAGTTGCTGATCAGCACCAGGATGTCGCGGCTGGCGGTCAGCTCGACGTGCTTGCCGGGTGCGGAGACGCCGTCCTCGAAGTGCAGGTTGCCGGTCGAGTCCACGGGCACGTTCATGAAGAAGTTGATGTTGTGCCCGAGCTGTCGCTGGCCGATGCCCACCGGCTCGCCGTACACGAGGAAGGTCTGGCGACAGGCGTGTTGATGGCGGGTGTGCTCGCCGTACCTGATCACGTTGCTCTCCTGCGAACAGGCGCCGCCGATGGTGTCGTGGCGGCCGCAGGTGTCGTCGGTGATGACGGCGAGCTCGTCGAGCCGGGTGGAGAGCAGCCTCGACCCGGTGGTCAGGTAGACGGCGCCCTGCTCCCGCACGGTGTCGAAGGCGGAGTAGCGGTTGTCGATGTCGTTGGCGTCGTAGAGCAGGGTGTCGACGGCCTGGTTCCCGTGGGTGTCGACGATCCGGAGCCGTCCGCCGGCCGGCACCGCGATGAGGGCGCCGTCGCCGGCCTCGACGACCGTGTCGAGAGCGGTCGTCTGGAGCAGCGTGCTCACACCAACACCCTCCTGGCCTGCTCGAGGGCGCGTGCGCTCTCGTCCCGGAAGCCCCAGCTGGCGTCGTCCGCGGGCGTCATCGATCCGACCGCGACCTCGACGCGCACACCCGCAGGCGCGTAGTCGGAGGTGTCGAGCGGATGCGGCCCGGTCGCCAGCACCAGCAGCACATCCTGCTCGGTGCGCAGGGTGACCGTGTCGCCCTCGCGAGCAATTCCGGTGAGCAACCCGAGGGTGCCGCGATCGTCGTCGGTGATCCCCACTCTGGCGAAGAAGTTGACGCAGCCGTGCAGGTCGGCCTCGCTCAGGCCGTGCTTCGTCAGCTCGCTGACGAGGCCGGTGCGGGCAGAGCGACGCCAGTCGTTGCGATCGGTGGCATAGCTCGACGGAGCGAACCTCTCGAGGTGTACGTCGTGGCCGAAGCCCGTGAGGGCGTCGTGCCATTCCAGACTCGAGCTGACCACCGAGGCAAGTGCGAGACCACGGTCGGACATCAACACCATCGGCGCCCTGACGCAGGCCGACAGCTGTGCCTTCAGGGTGTCCGGGACGTTCAGCCGGTCGAGCCGGTCAGCGCCGAAGAGCAGCACGCTGACGCTCGCGTCGGCGCCGAGCGCGGTCAGGGTGATCTCCCGTCCGGTGCGGACTGGGGCGGACCAGGCCGCACCGCCGGGGATCTCGTGGCTGTAACCGCTCATGCCTCCTCCTCGACCACGCCACGCAGGCCAGGAAGGGAGAACGCGATGGCAGGCACGGCCTCGCCGAGACTGCGGTGGTAGGCCTTGCGCTGCACGAGGTACGCCGCGACCCCGCCGCCTGCCGTCACCACGAGGGTGAGGATCGGCAGGTAGTGGAGATACCAGCCCGCACCGGCCGGGTCATAGACCTCGGGCCGCGGCCAGGCCAGGTTGATCGCCATCGCGATCCCGTAGACCACCGCGATCACGTTCACCACGATGCCGAACCTGCCCAGCGAGAAGAGCTTCTTGCCGGTCTCGTCGACGCCGTCGGTGAGCGGGTTCCCCGTCAGCCGACGGTAGAGCAGCGGCGCCGTCACCAGCAGGTAGGCGATGTAGAGCAGCATGATGCAGACGCTGGCGAGACCGAGGAAGAGCCCGGCGTTGCCGACGTTGACGGCCAGGCACAGCGCCGCCAGTACACCGGGAACGACGGTTGCCAGGACCGGAGTGCCTGTCGTGGCCGAGACCTTGGAGAGCTGCTTGGAGAACGGCAGCACGTTGTCGCGAGCCATCGAGTAGATCATCCGCGCGGCCGCGGTCTGGATCGCGAGCGTGCAGACGCACACGGCGAACGCGACATCGAGAAGCAGCAGCTTGCCGGTCGTCGTACCGAGCTGGCTGGTCAGCACGTAGGGGAGGCCTTCGAGCCCGAGCTTGCCATCGGTGACGCTCGGTGCCGCCATCAGCGCGGCGATGATCAGGAACGCTCCGCCGAGGCCGGAGGCGACGACCGCACGGATGATCGTGCGCGGGGTGGTGGCGCGCGGACGATGCGTCTCCTCGGACAGCTCGCCGGCGGAGTCGAAGCCGACGAGCACGTAGGCGGCCATCAACGCCGAGATCAGCAGCGGTACGACGTACCCGGTGGTGTGGTCGAGGTTGGTGGTGTGGAGTACGACGGACGGCCCGCGCTCGGCGTGACCGAAGAGGAGAATCACCAGCAGGACAACGCCGATGAGCTCACACGTGACGCCGACGGAGTTGACGATCGAGGTGATCCGGATGCTGACCGCGTTGAGCGTCGTGGTGACGATGAGCAGCACCAGTCCGAGCAGGACGGCGTTGGTGGCGCCGGACTTCGAGGAGAGCGTCGGGTCGCTGCCGACCAGCTGGAAGCCTGACCAGACGGAAGGAAGCACCACCTGCAAGGCGATTGCGGCGGCGGCGACCGTGATGATCTGTGCAATCACCATCGTCCAGCCGGCGAACCACCCGACGACGGACCCGCCGAGTCGGCGCGACCACTGGTAGATGGCGCCCGACAGGGGATAGCGCGCGGCGAGCTCGGCGAAGCAGAGCGCGACCATCAGCTGGCCGGCGAACACCGCGGGCCAGGTCCAGAAGAAGGCGGTTCCCCCGAAGCTGAAGCCCAGACCGAAGAGCTGGAAGACGGTCGTCAGGATCGAGACGAAGGAGAAGCCGGCAGCGAACGACGCATAGCTGCCGACTCGGCGGGAGAGCTGCTGGGTGTAGCCGAAGCTGCCGAGGTCCTTCGTGCTGACCTGGTCAATGAGACTTTCGGTGGTTGCGGACATCTGGTGTCTCCGATGGGAATGCCCAGAAAAGCGCACGGCAGCTCGGGGCCAATCGGCCTCCCGGGCTTTTGTCCCGCCGTGGAACGGTTGTCACGTCGCTGTGCCAACCGCCTCCCCTCTCGGACCAGGCCCTCCGTTGCCGGAGACGGAACCCTAGGGGCGCCCCGCCTCTTTTCGGCGGGTCGTGATCAGTACAGGTCGAACCGGTTTCGCGGGAACGCCTCGCGAGTAACGCTTGTGTTACCTCTCCCTCACAGTCACGGGAGAGTCAGGATCTCGGCACCGGTCTCGGTGACGAGCAGCGTGTGCTCGAACTGCGCGGACATCTTGCGGTCCTTCGTGACGACCGTCCAGCTGTCCGGCCACATGTCCCACTCGTGCGTGCCCAGGTTGAGCATCGGCTCGATGGTGAAGGTCATCCCGGTCTCGATGATGGTGCTGTAGTAGTCGTCGTCGAAGTGCGGGATCACCAGTCCGGAGTGGAAGGACTGACCGACTCCGTGGCCGGTGAACTCGCGGACCACTCCGTAGCTGAACCGCTTCGCGTAGGACTCGATGACCCGTCCGATCACGTTGATCTGACGACCGGGCTTGACCGCCTTGATCGCCCGCTGCAGCGCCTCGTGGGTGCGCTCGACGAGCAGTCGGGTCTCCTCGGAGACGCCCGGGGTCAGGAAGGTCGCGTTGGTGTCGCCGTGTACGCCATCGATGAACGCGGTGATGTCGATGTTCACGATGTCGCCGTCCTCGATGATGGTGCTGTCGGGGATGCCGTGGCAGATCACTTCGTTGACCGAGGAGCACAGTGACTTCGGAAAGCCCTTGTAGCCAAGGGTGGACGGGTAGGAGTCGTGGTCGCAGAGGTACTCGTGGCCGATCCGGTCGAGCTCGTCGGTGGTGATTCCGGGAGCGACGTGGCTGCCGACCAGGTCGCGGGCGTCCGCGGCGATCCGGCAGGCGATCCGCATCTTCTCGATCGTCTCGGCATCCTTGACCTCTGATCCGGTGAACGGAGCGGGTCCGGGCTTTCCGACGTACTCGGGACGGGGGATGTGCGCGGGGACGGGCCGGGGGGGCGAGATGGTTCCGGGGGCTACTGGAGTCACGGGAGCGAGTGTAGTTTCAGGGGTCATGACGAAGTTCTGGTACTGCCTCGACCACCACCGGGTCGAGCTTCCCGATGGCTGTCACAACTCCCATCGGCTCGGCCCCTATCCAACGGAGGCCGATGCGGAGCGCGCGCTCGAGAAGGTCAAGGAACGCAACGAGGCCTGGGACAACGACCCACGCTTCAAGGACGATCCGGTCAACGACGAACACCTCGAGGACTGAGCCGTCGAACCCCTGCTGCCCGACCTCACCAAGTCGGGATCCTTCATCGGGATGTCCGGGATGGCCGCCGTGCTGTTCCTCATCCTTGCCATCGCCAACATCCCGCCGCTGGTGGCGACCCTGCTTCTCGTGGCGTTCTGGCTGGTCCTGTTCGTCACCGGCTGCCGGTGGTTCGTCGCGCACCCGGTCCGGGTGTTCTTCCTGCCCTTCCTCGGGTTCGCGGTCTGGCTGACCACGATCCTGATCGGCACCAACCACTACGGGTGGGGCGCCTGACCGGATTCAGAAGGTGTGCTCGGGTCCGGGGAAGACGCCGCTGTGCACGTCGTCGCGGTAGGCCTTCGCCGCTTCGAGAAGAACGCCGTGCACGTCGGCGTACTGCTTGACGAACCTGGCCATCTTGGCGTTGCGCAGCCCGAACGCGTCCTGCCACACGAGGACCTGGCCGTCGCAGTGGTTGCCCGCGCCGATGCCGATGGTGGGGATGTGCAGCTCCTTGGTGATCTGGGCGGCGATGTCGCCGGGCACCATCTCCATCACGACTGCGAACGCTCCGGCCGCCTCGACCGCCTTGGCGTCATCGATGATCCGGGTTGCGGCGTCGCCACGGCCCTGCACCCGGTAACCGCCGAGGTTGTGCTCACTCTGCGGGGTGAAGCCGATGTGGGCCATCACGGGGATCCCACCGCGGGTCAGCAGCTCGATCTGGGGCACCATCTCGATGCCGCCCTCGAGCTTGACGCAGTGCGCGTTCGCTTCCTTCATGAACCGGACGGCTGTGTGGAACGCCTGCTCGGGCGAGGCCTGGTAGGAGCCGAAGGGCAGGTCGGCGATGACCAGGGCACGTTTCACCGAACGGGTCACCGCGCGGGTCAGCGGAAGCAGCTCGTCCACCGTGACCGGCAGTGAGGTCTCGTTGCCGAAGACGTTGTTGCTCGCACTGTCGCCGACGAGCAGCACCTCGATGCCGGCCTCGTCGAAGGTCTGCGCGGTGTACATGTCGTACGCCGTCAACATGGCGAACCTCTCGCCGCGCTCCTTCATCTCGCGCAGGTGATGGGTGCGGATCCGCTTGACCGGTGCCGACGCCGGATCGGCCGCAGCTGGCCCTGACCCATAGGGCGCCGTCTCTTCGGGGCTGTTCTGGTCGCTCATGCTCGAGCTCCTCCGGTACGCGTTCTCGAGGCTCCCCGACTGGGAGTCCCCGGACCACGCACCACGCTAGACCCGCGCGAGGCGCACAGCACCTGTGTCGCTCATCACGCCCGAGAGCTAGCGGTATTCCGGGTTCTCGTAGTCGAACCGCGAGCCGGCGTCCCACTCGCTGCGCTGGTTGCCGTACGCCGGGATGCCGCCGGCCTTCTTCAGCAACGCTGCGGTGTGCATCAGGTTCCAGGTCATGAAGGTGGTGTTGCGGTTGGTGAAGTCGTTCTCCGGACCGCCGCTGCCCGGGTCGAGGTACGACGGGCCGGGCCCGGCCTCGCCGATCCAGCCGGCGTCGGCCTGTGGGGGGATCGTGTAGCCGATGTGCTGGAGCGAGTAGAGGATGTTCATCGCACAGTGCTTGATGCCGTCCTCGTTGCCGGTGATCAGACAGCCGCCGACCCGCCCGTAGTAGGCGTACTGACCTTCCGCGTTGAGCTCACTCGAGCCGCCGTACAGCCGCTCGATCACCCGCTTGGTCACGCTGCTGTTGTCTCCCAGCCAGATCGGACCGGCGAGCACCAGGATGTCGCTGGCCATCACGCGCTCGTAGATCGCCGGCCAGTCATCGCTCGCGGCGCCGTGCTCGGTCATGTCGAGGTAGACACCGGTGGCGATGTCCTGGTCGGCGGCCCGAAGGACCTCCACCTCGACGCCGTGCTTCCTCATCACTGCTGCGCTGGCCTCGACGAGACCGTCGGTGTGGGAGAGGTCGGGTGACCGCTTGAGCGTGCAGTTGATGAACATGGCCCGCAGGCCAGTGAAGTCATGGCTCATGGCCACGAGCCTGCTCCTGTTGTGGCCCTCGAACAACGGGACCGAGATGACGGAAGTGTGACGCCACCACCGGCTGGGTCAGTCGGTTTGCGCGTGCCACTCCGCGGCCGTCAGCCGGTAGAGGACGTGCGGCCGAAGCGGATGGTCCTCCGGGATCTCCGGGTGTTCGAAGTCGTCGATCGCATCGGTGTGCATGCCGATCCGCTGCATCACCTGCTGCGATCGAAGGTTGATCTGGGAGGTGAAGGAGACGACCTCGGGCAGGTGCAGGATGTCGAAGGCATGGCCGAGGGCGACCCGTGCGCCCTCGGTCGCATAGCCGTGGCCCCACGCGTGCCGGGCAAGGCGCCAGCCGACCTCCACGCATGGTGTGAACGGGGCCTCGAAGCCGGGCGTGGCCAGCCCGATGAAGCCGATGAACCCGTGGTCCTCGCGCACCTGCACGGCGTAGAGCCCGGGCTCGCCTGCCTCGAGCAGGGCGCGCTGTCGCTCAACCATCGCGGCGGACTCATCGGGCGTGCTGGTCGCGAGGAAGTACTCCATCACGACCGGGTCACCGCAGATCACGGTGTACGGCGCGAGGTCGGCCTCGTGCCACTGCCGGAGCAGCAGCCGCGACGTGACCAGCGTCGGGACTTCGATGTCGCTCATCTGTCCATGGAAGCAGTCCGGTCAGGCCTTGTCTGCAGCGTCGGCTGCCTTTCGCAGGTCCGCGACCACAATCTTCTGCATGCCCAGCATGGCGTTCAGCGCGGCGCTGGCGCGAGCCGGGTCGGGATCGCCGAGGCATTCACCGAGCTCGTCCGGGACGATCTGCCAGGACAGGCCGTACTGGTCCTTGAGCCAGCCACACGGACCCGGCTCGCCACCCTCGACGAGCGCGTCCCAGTAGTGGTCGACCTCGGCCTGGTCCTTGCACGCGACGGAGAGCGAGATCGCCTCGGTGAAGGTCGCATGGACCGGTCCGCCGTTGATCCCGCGAAAGCCCAGTCCGTCGAGGGTCCAGTCGGCCGCCATCACCTTGCCGGGCTCGCCCGGACCGGCGTCGGCGTAGCGCTGGATGTTGCCGGTCGAGGAGTTCGGGAAGACCGACGTGTAGAACGCGATCGCCTCCTCGAGATTGTCGTCGAACCACAGGCAGGGGCTGATGCTGGTCATTACTGCTCCTTCGTCTTTGCGTCTGTTCAGGTCTGGTGAGGTCCGGTGATGTCTGGGGATGTCCGGTGATGACGTTGTACCGGTTATGACGCTCCCAGACGCCGGAACTCATCGGTGGGATCTCGACCGTGCTCGATCAACCGGTCGTGCGTGCTCGACCGGCCTTGTCTGACAGACTTGACCGGTGGACTTCACCTCCGCTTATGCCCACGGGTTCGCACGCGTGGCCGCGTGCACGATCCCGGTCGCGATCGCGGACCCGGCGACGAACGCCGCGACCGTGATCGCCGAGGCACGCGCCTGCCACGACGAAGGCGTCGCGGTGGCGGTCTTCCCCGAGCTCGCGCTGAGTGGTTATGCGATCGACGACCTGCTCTTGCAGGACGCGCTGCTCGATGCGGTTCTCGAAGCGGTCGACGCGATCGTGGAGTCGAGTACGTCGTTGCGGCCGGTGCTGGTGGTCGGAGCCCCGTTGCGCAAGGGCAACCGGCTCTACAACTGTGCGGTGGTCATCCAGGGCGGTGTCGTCCTCGGGGTCTCACCGAAGTCCTACCTGCCGAACTACCGGGAGTTCTACGAACGCCGTCACTTCGCTCCGGGTGACGACCAGCGGGGCCAGACGATCGGTCTTGGTCTCGACAAGCTCGACCACCGGGGCCGGCTCGACCACCGGGTCGAGGTGCCGTTCGGACCCGACCTGATCTTCGCCGCGCGCGACCTGCCCGACCTGCGGCTCCATGTCGAGGTCTGCGAGGACATGTGGGTGCCGATCCCGCCGAGCAGCGAGGCCGCGCTGGCCGGGGCGACCGTGCTGGCGAACCTGTCGGGCAGCCCGATCACGGTGTCCCGGGCGGAGGACCGGCGGCTGCTCGTCCGGTCCGCGAGCGTGCGCTGTGTCGCGGCGTACCTCTATGCGGCGGCCGGCCAGGGAGAGTCGACCACCGACTTGTCGTGGGACGGCCAGACGATGATCTACGAGTGCGGCAGCCTGCTGGCCGAGTCCGAGCGGTTCCCCGACGGTCCGCGACGCTCGGTCGCCGATGTCGACCTCGACCGGATCCGTCAGGACCGGCTGCGCCAGGGCACCTTCGACGACAACCGGCGGGCACATGCCGGCCGGGAGTTCCGCACGGTCGAGTTCGCGCTCGACGCACCGACCGGTGACATCGGGCTGCGTCGCAAGGTCGACCGGTTCCCGTTCGTGCCGGACGACGCCGAGCGACTCGCGCTGGACTGCTACGAGGCCTACAACATCCAGGTCTCCGGGCTCGAGCAACGGCTCCGCTCGATCGGGCGGGACTCGGCGACCCAACCCAAGGTCGTGATCGGCGTCTCCGGTGGGCTCGACTCGACGCATGCGCTGATCGTTGCGGCCAAGGCGATGGACAGGCTCGGCCGGCCGCGGACCGACATCCTCGCCTACACGATGCCCGGCTTCGCGACCGGCGAGACGACGAAGGCCAACGCCACCAGCCTGTCCAAGGCACTCGGGGTCAGCTTCGAGGAGCTCGACATCCGGCCGGCAGCCCAGCAGATGCTCGCCGACCTCGACCACCCGTTCGCGGCCGGCAAGGATGTCTACGACATCACCTTCGAGAACGTCCAGGCCGGGCTGCGCACCGACTACCTCTTCCGGATCGCCAACCACCGCGGTGGCATCGTGCTCGGCACCGGCGACCTCTCGGAGCTCGCGCTCGGCTGGTGCACCTACGGTGTCGGCGACCAGATGTCGCACTACACGGTGAACTCCGGCGTCCCGAAGACGCTCATCCAGCACCTGATCCGCTGGGTCGTCACCTCGGAGCAGTTCGATGCGTCGGTCGACGACGTACTGTCCGAGATCGTCGACCAGGAGATCACGCCCGAGCTGATCCCGACCAGGGATGGCGAGACGCCACAGAGCACGGAGGCGTCGATCGGGCCCTACGCGCTGCAGGACTTCACCCTCTTCCACGTGCTCCGCTATGGCTTCCGGCCAAGCAAGATCGCGTTCCTCGCCCACCATGCGTGGAGCGACGCCTCGGCGGGCCAGTGGCCGCCGGGCTACCCCGAGGCGCGGCGTACGTCGTACGACCTGGCCGAGATCCGCACCTGGCTCGAGGTCTTCATCAACAGGTTCTTCGCGTTCAGCCAGTTCAAGCGATCGGCGATCCCCAACGGTCCCAAGGTCTCTGCCGGCGGTTCCTTGAGCCCCCGCGGGGACTGGCGGATGCCGTCCGATGCGACCGCCGTGGTCTGGCTCAAGGACCTGGAGAAGGTCCCGCAGGCCTGAGCCCGACGTTCCGGACCCCGGAAGGTCACGCCTGTGAGCAAGGCCACCCGGAGAGGTACAGACAACCGATTCGACCCCATAACGCGCCCGTCAACGGGCTCGTTTGCGGTGCATGGCCAACCAACGCTCCCTCCGCAGCCACCTGGTCCGTGCCGGGCTGCAGGTGGCGGTGCTGATGGCGGCGGCGATCGTCTTTGTGACGGTCAGCCACGCGCCGCGGTCGCTGATCTTGTCGACCACCGGCCAAGGTGAGGTTCACTCGGTGCCGGCGGACAGTCCGGTGCCCCTCATCAAGGGCCATGGTTGCTGGGAGGGCGCCGCTCCGGCCGACATGCGCGGAGTCATTCCGGGGCATGTCGTGGTGACGCGGGCCGAGCACGTCGACCCCGAGTACCTCGGGAAGGCCTGGGTAGGTCCGGCCCTCGACCAGGTCTTCGGCGGCCGACCCGATGGCCTGACGGTGCACGCCTTCTGCCGCTGAGGCCCAGGCGCTGGAGTGGACTGGCACATCAGGGTGCCGCCCTGCCGATAGGGTTCGGACATGGGCAAGCAGGAAGACTTCGTGCTCCGGGCGCTCGAGGAGCGCGACGTTCGATTCATTCGGTTGTGGTTCACCGACGTACTCGGCTATCTCAAGTCGGTGGCGATCGCGCCGGCGGAGCTTGAGGGCGCCTTCTCCGAGGGGATCGGCTTCGACGGCTCGGCGATCGAGGGCTTCGCCCGGGTCACCGAGGCGGACATGCTGGCGCGTCCCGATCCGTCGACCTTCCAGATCCTTCCGTGGCGCGGCGAGGGACCCTCGACTGCCCGGATGTTCTGCGACATCGCGATGCCTGACGGGTCCCCGTCGTACGCCGATCCGCGGTTCGTCCTCAAGCGGACCCTGCAGAAGGCGGCCGAGAAGGGCTTCACCTTCTACACCCACCCCGAGGTGGAGTTCTACCTGTTCAAGGGCCAGCCGAAGTCCGGCGAGGTGCCGGTCCCGGTCGACCAGAGTGGCTACTTCGACCACACCGCGCAGAGCATGGGCTCGGACTTCCGCCGCGAAGCGATCACGATGCTCGAGTCGATGGGCATCTCGGTCGAGTTCAGTCACCACGAGGGCGGGCCAGGCCAGCAGGAGATCGACCTCCGCTACGCCGACGCGCTCTCCACGGCCGACAACATCATGACCTTCCGGACCGTGGTCCGCGAGGTCGCGCTGAGCCAGGGCGTCTGGGCGAGCTTCATGCCCAAGCCGTTCACCGAGCATCCCGGCTCCGGCATGCACACCCATGTGTCGCTCTTCGAGGGTGACACCAACGCGTTCTTCGAGGCCGGTGCCGAGTACCAGCTCTCCAAGACCGGGCGCCACTTCATCGCCGGAATCCTCACCCACGCCGCCGAGATCACCTCCGTCACGAACCAGTGGGTCAACTCCTACAAGCGACTGATCAGCGGCGGAGAGGCTCCCTCCTACGTCTGCTGGGGACACAACAACCGCTCCGCGATGGTGCGGGTGCCGATGTACAAGCCCAACAAGGGCCAGTCCACCCGGATCGAGCTGCGCACCATCGACGCCGCCTGCAACCCCTACCTCGCGTTCGCGGTGATTCTGGCCGCCGGCATGAAGGGTCTCGAGGAGGAGTACGAGCTCCCGCGCGAGGCCGAGGACAACGTCTGGTCCCTGACCGAGGGCGAGCGCAAGGCGATGGGCCTCACGACGCTGCCCAAGAGCCTGTACGACGCGATCACGATCGCCGAGAACTCCGAGCTCCTCGCCGAGACGCTGGGCGAGCACGTCTATGAGTTCTTCCTGCGCAACAAGCGACAGGAGTGGGAGGAGTACCGCGGTCAGGTCTCCGCCTTCGAACGGGACCGGATGCTTCCGGTTCTGTGAGCCGTTCCCGGCAGCGCTGAGCAGTGAAGGACTCTCGAGTCAGTACGACGGCGGGCCAGCTGGCCCGTCTCGGCTTCCGTGACGGTCCTCGAGCCGAGGCCGCGATCGCGAAGTGCGGCACGCAGGCGAAGCCGATCCTCAACGTGCTGACGAAGACGGCCGACCCCGATCAGGCACTCGAAGCGCTGGCCGACCTCATCGACGCGGCGGCGGATCCCGATGCTCTGGTCACGACTGTCGCCGACGATGAGGGTACGGCGATGCGGCTGCTGTTCGTCCTCGGCGCGAGCGAGGCCCTTGCCCAGCACCTGGTCCGCCACCCCGAGCACTGGCACGAGCTGACCGATCCGACGATGGGCTCGACCCGCCCCCCGGCGTACATCGTGCGAGCCGGGCTGCTCGCCGCCGTCGGAGCGGATCCCGAGGCCAGCCAGCCGGTCGCCACGCTCGAGGACGCCGAGGCCGTTGACGCCCTGCGGGTCGAGTACCGCCGCTTCCTGCTTCGGCTCGCCGCCCGTGACCTCGCCCATCACCTCGGGGTCGACGACGTCGCTGCCGAGCTCTCCGATCTCGCGACCGGGACGCTTGACGCTGCCCTCGCCATCGCCCGCGCCAGGGTGCCTGGCTGGGAGACCGCCAGGCTCGCCGTGATCGCGATGGGCAAGTGCGGTGGCCATGAGCTCAACTACGTCAGCGACGTCGACGTGATCTTCGTTGCCGAGCCGGCCGACGGGATCGAGGAGGCGCCCGCGCTGAAGGTCGCGACCCAGCTCGCCTCCCAGCTGATGCAGATCTGCTCGGACCAGACGGCCGAGGGCACCATCTGGCCCGTTGACGCCGCGCTCCGGCCGGAGGGGAAGTCCGGGCCGCTGGTCCGGACGATCAGCAGCCACCGTGGCTACTACGAGCGCTGGGCGAAGACCTGGGAGTTCCAGGCGCTGCTCAAGGCGCGACCTGTTGCCGGCGACCTCGCGCTGGGCCGGGAGTACGCCGAGACGATCGGGCCGATGGTCTGGCAGGCCACCGAACGACCCGGGTTCGTCGAGGACGTTCAGGCGATGCGCCGCCGGGTCCTCGAGCACATTCCGCCGGCCCAGGCCAAGCGGCAGCTCAAGCTCGGGTCGGGCGGACTGCGCGACGTCGAGTTCGCCGTGCAGCTGCTGCAGATGGTGCACGGTCGCACCGACGAGACGATTCGCCAGCCGACCACCCTCTCCGCGCTCACCCGGCTCACCGAGGGCGGCTACGTCGGTCGGGAGGACGGACGGGAGCTGCACGAGGCGTATGCCTTCCTGCGCACGCTCGAGCACCGGATCCAGATGTTCCAGCTGCGTCGTACCCATGTGGTGCCGGAGGGCGAGGACTCGCTGCGCCGGCTGGGCCGGTCGCTGGGCTACATGAAGGACCCCGTCAAGCAGCTCAACGACGTCTGGGGCTATCACCGGCGGGAGGTACGCCGGCTGCACGAGAAGCTCTTCTACCGCCCGCTGCTGGCGGCGGTCGCGAACATCAGCGGCGACGAGGCGAGGCTCAGCCCGGATGCGGCGAGGCAACGGCTGGCGGCGCTCGGCTACCAGGACCCGAACGCCGCTCTCCGACACCTCGAGGCGTTGACGGCCGGGGTCTCGCGGACTGCGGCGATCCAGCGGACGCTGCTTCCGGTGATGCTCGAATGGTTCGCCGATGCACCCGACCCCGATGCCGGGCTGTTCGGGTTCCGGCGGATCTCGGAGGCCCTCGGTTCGACGCACTGGTACTTGCGGCTGCTTCGCGACGAGGGCCAGGCGGCTCAGCGGATGGCGCAGGTGCTTGCGACCAGCCGCTATGCCACCGACCTGCTCCAGCGCGAGCCCGAGGGCGTCGCGATCCTCGGCCAGGACACGCGCCTCGAGCCGTTGAGTCGCGAGACCGTGCAGGCCGAGATGATGGCGGCCGCCGTACGCCGGGAGACCGCTGAGGAAGCGGTGATCGCGATCCGGGCGATCCGCCGGCGAGAGTTGCTCCGGATCAGCGCCGCGGACCTGTGTGTGCCCTTCGGAGTGGCCGAGGTCGGCTACGCCCTGACCGATGTCACCAGTGCCACCCTCGAGGCCACCCTGGTCGCGGCGATCAAGAAGGCCGAGGGGGAGCGGGGCGTGAAGATCCCGACCCGGATGGCGATCATCGCGATGGGGAGGTACGGCGGGCACGAGCTCGGCTACGGCTCGGATGCCGATGTGATGTTCGTCCACGAGCCGTTGCCGGATGCCGACCAGCAGCTCGCCTCCTTGATGGCTCAGGCGGTCGCCAACGACGTACGCCGACTGCTGATCGCGCCTGCCACCGACCCGCCCCTGGAGGTCGACGCCGACCTGCGGCCCGAGGGCAAGCAGGGACCGCTGGTCCGCACGCTCGACTCCTACGCGGCCTACTACGCGAAGTGGTCGGCGGTCTGGGAAGCCCAGGCATTGCTGCGAGCGGCAGCGATCGTCGGCGACGCGGGCCTGTGCGCGCGCTTCACCGAGATGATCGACCCGCTGCGCTTTCCCGAGGGTGGGCTGAGCAACGACGACGTGACCGAGGTACGCCGGATCAAGGCGCGGGTGGACTCAGAACGGCTGCCGCGCGGCGCCGATCCGGCGATGCACTTCAAGCTCGGCAAGGGTGGGCTGTCCGATGTCGAGTGGACGGTCCAGCTGCTGCAGATGCAGCACGCCGGCCGGATCCCGGAGCTGCGAACCACCAAGACCCTCGACGCGTTGCAGGTCGCCGTCGACAACGAGCTGATCGACGCCGAGGACGCGGACGGGCTGGCGGCGGCGTGGAACTTCGCGAGCCGCGCCCGCAACGCCACCGTCCAGGTCCGCGGCAGGCCGACCGACCAGTTCCCCGGAGATGCCCGCGAGCGCAGCGCGGTCGCCGCGATCCTGCAGTACCCGCCGGGCCAGACCGAGACGATGGTCAACGACTACCTGCGCACCGCGCGACGCGCTCGCGCCATCGTCGACCGGGTGTTCTGGGGCTAGCCTTCCTCGCGCAAGCGGGGCTCGGTCCGCCCTTCGGGGTTGATGCCGTGCTTGTCCGCGTAGTAGGCGCGGATGCGATCCATGTCCGCACCGACGTCGCCGGTCGGCACAATCGTCGGCCCTGCGCCGATGGTCTTCGTCGGTCCATCGATGGACGCAAGGGTGATCGGCAGGCCGGTCTGCTGGGAGATCTTGTAGAAACCGGACTTCCAGTAGTCGGTCTTGCCGCGGGTGCCTTCGGCCGCGATCACGAGCAGGAATGACCGGTGGGTCTCGGCGTTCTCCAGCAGTGCGCGGATGGTCGCACCGGGGGACTCCCGATCGAGCGGGATGCCGCCGGTTGCCCGGAGCAGCGGACCGAAGGGTCCGGTGAAGAACTCCTTCTTGATCAGGATCATCGGCTGCACGCCGTTGCTCCAGCTCATCAGGATGGTGGCGACCCAGTCCCAGTTCGAGGTGTGTGGCGCCCCGACGAGAATGCCCTTGGCAGGCAGGGTTCCGGCGGTCTTCCAGCCGGTGGCCCGGAGAGCTGCACGCGCGATCGTCCTGCGGACGAGAAATCTTCGGGTCATGTCGCGAACGGTAGCCGCCCTGCGTTGACGCCTGGCACCGGGATCGCGCCCACGCTTGGTGCGCGCGGACGGGCGGACCTCAGCCGTTGCGGCGGCGCTTGACCGGCCAGAGCCGGCGCTTGCCGCCCTGGAGCGAAGCGGTCTCCTCGGGCATGTACGCCTGGGCCAGCCTTGGGTACTTCAGCTTCAGGACTTCGTCGGTCTCCTCGAACTTGTGTCCGGTCGGCTCGCTGTCTGGATCAAGGGCGGGTGAATCTGGAAGATCGACCCAGATCGTCCGACCGGCGCGTTTCTCGTAGACGTTGTCCGCCACGTACGACAACATCTCCGCGGCGCCGATCTCATCGTCGTCGGCAAGGCCGACGTCGACGATCGAGTCGGGGTCGTTGACGAAGCTCTCGAAGGTCCGGCGCCCCTGGGCGATCACCCATGAGCGGAAGTCCTGAAACGCATCGTCGGAGCAGTAACCGAGGATCACGGTTGCCGCACCCCAGTTCTCCCAGGTGTAGAGCCGCTGGCTGGCCTGGACGAGTTCGGTCCGGAACGCGATCACGTCGTCCAGATGGAGCTCGGTGAGGGCTTGCTCGATGGCGTCGACCTGGGCGTCGATCGACCCGTCCGTCGTCGCGCGAGCTTGCTCGATGGTGTCCCAGAATCTGAAGGTGTCCATTGCGACGACCCTACGTGGCGACACCTCACCGGGTTCCGGCCGGCTGGCGGACGTTGGCGCGAGAACCTGAGACCCCCGGGTGCTGCTACTGCCCGGTCGGCGTCTTCCCGACCAGGTGCCCGAAGGCGATCAGCCGGTTGTCGGTGTGGAACAGCTCGGAGCAGGTGGTCAGCGTCAGCAGCCGGTGCGACTTGTCGATCGCCGGCCCGACGCCGTTGGGATCGGGGTTCAGGGGGATCGGGGCGATCACCCAGATCGACGTGAAGGGCACGGTCAGGTCGGCGCCACCGGTGTCGAGCCGGTAGGTGTACGTCGTGTGTCGCGTTTCGACGATCACCTTGTCGCCCTTCCGCAGGGACGGCATGTCGCGGAACGGTTCGCCGTGGGTCACCCGGTGGCCGGCGAGGGCGAAGTTTCCGACCTCACCCGGGCCAGCGGTGCCAGGGAAATGCCCGACGCCAGCGGCGAGGTCATCGGGGTCCACGCCCTCGATGACGGGTACGACATAGTTCTTTCCGAAACGTGGGATCAGGAGCAGGGCGTTCGCAGGTGCCTTGGCGTGGATCTCCCAGGCGTGCCTCACCTTCTGGGTGGTCTCCTGCTGGTGGTGCCTGGACACCCAGTTGGTGCCGAAGTAGAGCCAGGCGAGCCAGCCCAGCAGGCCGACGCCGCCGGCGAGGAGAACCCAGCCGGTACGAAATACGAGGGTGCGTGATCGTGATCGTGCCGGGCGCGGATAACCCCCGGCCCGGTTCGACTTCCTAGCGATGGCGCCGGACCGTGGCGACCGTGCTCAGCACCGGGCGGCGACGGCCAACCTGGATGAACATCAGGCCGGTGGCCAACATCAGGACGGCGAGCGCGAAGAGGTACAGCGAGGGGCCGCCGGTGTTGGGCAGGATCCCGCCCAGTTCCGGGGCGGACACACTGGTGCCGCCACCACCGCCGCCGACCTCCGGGGGGGACACACTGGTGCCGCCACCACCGGCTGTGGGGTCAAGCGACGCGCTGCACTGAGACGACTTGAAAGCGCTTCCCGCCGTCGGTGCGTAGCTGGCAGTGACCGTCCAACCCTCGCCCGGTTTGACGTCCGGCTCCGGGACTCGCGCCACACCATTGACCAGCGGGACCCGGGTGGGCGGATGGCCCTTGAACTGGATGATCGCATCGCCCGAAGGAGTTCCCACTCCGGAGGCGACCTCGAAGGTGGCTACGACTGACCCGCCCTGCGTCGCGACCGACACGTCCACCGTGCAACTCGTCTCGGACTGCGAGGGATAGTCGGCCTGTGCGGGCGCCGCCAGCATGAAGGCGCCGATCGTGAGCACGACGATGATGCCGGCGAGCGATTTGAACGTCTGCTGCATGTGGGCCCCACCCTGAGTCATTGCATTCCCGGAGGACTCGCAGGAACTGATCCGAAACTTCTTCTCACACAGCAAACGAGGCTGACAGGGTCACGTTATGGCCGTGGCCCACTTGTTCAGGAGCTGGACACGCGGAAGGCCCGGTCACTCCTCCAGCTGGGCACCGACCTCGCGGGCGGTCTGGATGAACGTTCCCACGGCGGGCGACCGGGTCTCCTGGTGCCACGCCACTCCGAGGCTCAGGTAGGGACGCGGGCCGTCGATCGGCACGTAGACCACCCCCGGACGGTCGAGGCGCTGCACCGGTGACGCAATCAACCCGATGCCGACACCGGCGGACACGAAGGCGATGATCGACTGCGCCGGATGGGCCTCCTGGGCGATCTTGGGACTGAAACCGGCTGACTGGCACAGCCCGATGATCGTGTCGTACAGCTGTGGGCCGATCTCACGTGGGAACAGCACGAACCCGTCATTCGCCAACTCTGCCAACGCGATGCTCTCGCGGTGCGCCAGCCGGTGACCGGTCGGCAGCGCCAGGTGGAACGCCGGCTCGGCCACCACCTGGCAGAACAGGCTGCGATCATCGAGTGGCGGGTGCATTACCCCGACCTCGATGTCACCGTCGCGCAGGGCTCCCTCCTGCTGCGCGGTGGTCAGTTCCTTCACGACCAGCCCCATGCCCGGGAGCTGGTGCGCGAAGCGCCGGGCGATCTCCGGAAACAGGACGTACAACGCGGGGGCGGTGACTCCTACCCGCAACTGGCCGATCTCGCCGCTGTCCGTGCGACGGGCCAGGGAGATCGACTGCTCCATCTGGCGCAGGGTCTTGCGTGCCTCGCCGAGGAAGACCTCGCCGGCACGGGTCAGCGACACCGACCGCTTGGTCCGCGTCGCAACCTGGACGCCGAGCTCCTCCTCGAGCCGCCGGATCTGCTGGCTCATCGCCGGCTGGGTGATGTGACAGCGCTCGGCGGCGCGGTGGAAGTGCAGCTCCTCGGCCAGGGCGACGAAGCATTCGAGCCGGAAGGTGTCCATTCTGGGGTCCTTTGTCAGGCGCAGTAATAAGTATGCCTACTTATTCAAGAGATAGAAAGAGTTGGACGTCATCAATCACGGCTACCTACTGTGATCGCGACCACACCAAAGGAGACCAATGAACCACCCCGTGCCCGCCGACCGGTTGACCATCACCGGCATCGAGACGCTCGTCGTCAACGCCGAGATGCGCAACTGGATCCTCGTGAAGGTACTCACTGACCAGGACGGCCTGTACGGCTGGGGCGAGGCCAGCCTCAACTGGAAGACCGCGGCCGTGACGGGCGCGATCAGCGACCTGGCGCCGCTGGTGACCGGACTGGACCCGCGCAACATCGAGCAGGCCGTGCAGGCGATGACCAAGCACAGCTACTACCGGCTGGGCATCATCGGTGCGACCGCGATCAGTGGCATCGAGCACGCCTTGTGGGACATCTTCGGCAAGAGCGTCGGCCTCCCGGTGTGGCGCCTGCTCGGCGGACAGGTGCGTGACAAGGTCCGGGTCTACACGCACCTCGGCCTGGGCGACATGCGCGCCGTGTACGAGACGTTCGACCACGGCAAGCTGCGCGACCAGGCACAGAAGGTCGTCGCCGAGGGCTATGACGCGCTCAAGGTCGTGTTCATCCCCTACAGCGGTCACCTCACCGGGATCGCCGACCGCCGCCACGTCGACTCGCTCATGCGTACGTTGCGTGAGGCCGTCGGTGAGGACGTCGACATCATGATCGACTTCCACGGCCGGCCGGCGTCCACCGCGGCGGCGCTCGGCTACATCGAGGCGCTCGCGCCGTACGAGCCGATGTTCTGCGAGGAGCCGGTGCAGCCCGGTGACACCGAAGCGCTTCTCCAGGTGACCCAGCGGGCCAACTGTCCGATCGCGTCGGGCGAACGACTCGTGGGCCTCACCGAGTTCATGCCGGTGCTGCGAGCCAAGGCGATGCACGTTGCGCAGCCCGACCTCAACCACACCGGCGGCCTGCTCGAGGGCAAGCGGATCGCCGCGGTCGCCGAAGCCGAGGGCATCGGCATCGCCCCGCACAACCCCAACGGTCCGATCGCCGGCGCAGCCGCCCTGCACTTCGATGTCAGCACCCCCAACTTCGTGATCCAGGAGGAGATGAGCGGCGCAGTTCCCTGGTACGACGACGTCGTCAGCACCCCGATGATCCGTGAGGGCAGCTACTGGCAGGTGCCGACCGCTCCCGGGCTCGGTGTCGAGATCAACGAGCTCGAGGCCGCCAAGCACCCCTACAAGCCCGAAGTCATGCACAGCCGTTCGGCCGTGCTTGCCGACGGCACGATCGCGAACTGGTGAGGACCACGATGCGGAGCTTCCAGTACCCCGGTGGCGTCTACAACGCCACCCCGCCCCGGGTCGTCTTCGGACCCGGCTCCGTCGCCGGGATCGCCGACGAGGTGACCCGGCTCGGCGCCGAGCGGGCCCTGATCATCAGCACACCCGGCCGGGTCCGGCTGGCCGAGAAGGTCCGCGACCTCGTCGGTGACCTGGGCATCGGCATCCTCGACGAGGCGATCTCGCAGGTGCCGATCGAGCTGGCCCGCCGTGGTCGCGAGAAGGCCCACGACGCCGACTGCCTGATCAGTGTCGGCGGAGGGGCCGCCACTGGCTTGTCGAAGGGGATCGCGCTCGACCTCGGGATGCCCATCATCAACATTCCCACCACCTACTCCGGCTCGGAGATGACCGGGTTCTGCGGCATCACCATCGACGGCGTGAAGCGCATGCACACCAGCCTGAACATGCTGGCCTCGACGGTCGTCTACGACGCAGAGCTCACCACCGGGCTGCCGCCCTCGGTGAGCGCGTCCAGCGCGATGAACGCGCTGGCGCACTGCATCGATGCGCTCTATCTGCCGACCCTCAGCCCGCTGCTGGCTGCGGCCGCCGTGGAGGGCGCCGAGGTCATCGCCCGCGCGCTGCCCGAGGTTTTGGCGGACCCGGCGCGACTGGAGAGTCGCAACGAGCTGCTCTACGGCGCCTATCTCGGCGGTGCGGCCCTGACCGGAGGCTTCGCCCTGCAGCACGGGGTGGCGCACGCGCTCGGCGGCAGCTTCGGTGTCGAGCATGGCCTGGCCCACGCGATCGTGCTGCCGCACGTCACGGGCTACCTCGAGCAGCACGTCGACCTCGGACCCATCGCGGAGGCGTTCAAGACCGATCACCTGGGCGGTGCCGTGCACGACCTGCTTGTCTCGTCCGGCCTGCCGGCCAGCCTCGCGGAGGTCGGTCTGACCGAGGCCGACCTCGACCGGGCGACCGCGATCATCCTCGAGACGGAGAGTGACGGCGCCGTCAGCCCGGTGCCGGTCACCGAGCAGGCCGTCGCCGGCATCCTCCGCGATGCTTACACCGGGCGGCGACCGGTATGAGGGTCGTGCTGATCGGAGAGGCGGCCACGCACCGTGACGAGCTGCCGGGCCACGAGATCGTGGCGCTGCCGGCGGAGGCGGCGTACGACGACCGCTTCGACGCCGAGCTGCAGGACGCCGACGTGGTCGTGTCCTTGCGCTTCTCGCGCGAGGCGGCCCCGGAGTTCCCGCTCCTGCACGTACCCGGTGCGGGACTCGACGGGATCAAGATGGCCGGTCTCGCACCCGGCACCACGGTCTGCAACGTCTTCGAGCACGAGGCGCCGATCGCGGAGTACGTACTCGCCGCGATGCTCGAGTGGGAGATCCGGTTCTCCTCGCTGCGCGCGTCGTTCTCGGCCGAGTCGTGGTCGGACGTCTACCGGCACCGCATCCCGCACGGCGAGATCCTGGGCAAGACGCTCGGACTCGTCGGCTACGGGCGGATCGGCCGGGCGATCGCCGATCGCGCCTCCGCCTTCGGCATGCAGGTCGTCGCCGTCGACGACTACGCGAGCCCGCACGCCCAGGTGGCACCGTGGCCGACCAGCCAGCTGCCCGAGCTGCTCGACCGTGCGGATTTCGTGGTCGTGACGTGTCCACTCACCGACGACACTCGGGGCATGCTCGACGCTGCCGCGTTCGCTCGGATGAAGAGCACGGCGGTGGTCATCAATGCCGCCCGCGCACCGATCCTCGACGAGGCCGCGCTGTACGACGCCCTGCGCACCAACACGATCGGCGGCGCGGTGCTGGACGTCTGGTACTCCTACCCGACTGGCAGCGACGACCGGGTCGCCCCGTCGACGTTCGACTTCGCCGGCCTCCCCAACGCCTGGTGCACACCGCACTCCTCGGCCTGGACCCATGAGCTTCCCCGCCGGCGATACGCAGTCATCGCCGACAACATCGACCGGCTTGAGTCCGGTCAATCACTGCGCAACGTCGTCCGCGACGGCGCGACCGGGCATCATTTAACCCAGAAGACGAAGAAGGTCTCATGAACGTCACATCCAGCACGCCCGACCTGTGGGAAGAGTCGAAACGCCGGCTCATCCCCGGCACCATGGTCGGCAGCCTCATCGAGTGGTACGACATCGCCATCTACGGCCAGGCCGCGGCACTGGTCTTCGGCTCGCTGTTCTTTCCGGAGTTCTCCAGCACCGCCGGTCGAGTCGCGTCCTTCGCCACCTTCGGCGTGGGCTACTTCGCCCGGCCCGTCGGCGCGATCATCTTCGGCCACCTGGGTGACAAGTACGGTCGACGCTTCTCCCTCGTCGGGACATTGCTGCTGATGGGCGTGGCAACCGTGCTCATCGGCCTGCTGCCGACGTACGGCTCCATCGGCATGTGGGCGCCGGTCCTGCTGGTCATCTGCCGGCTGCTCCAGGGCGCCGGGGTCGGTGCCGAGTACGTCGGCGCGGTCACGATGGTCGCCGAGTTCGCTCCGGTCAAGAGGCGTGGCTTCTTCACCGCACTGCCGGCCTGCGGGGTGTTCCTCGGCATCGGGCTGGCCGCTGCGGTCAGTGCGTGCGTGGCACGTCTGCCCGAGCACGCACTGATGACGTGGGGTTGGCGGGTCCCGTTCCTGCTGAGCCTGGTGGTCATCATGATCGGCATGGCCATCCGCCTCCGGGTCCCCGAAACTCCGGTGTTCGAGGAGCTCAGGGAGCAGCGCGCTCGCACCCGCCTGCCTGCCGCCGCCGTCCTGGCTGACATGCCCGGCCGGCTCCTCCTGGTCATGGTCGCCAACACCCCCCTCGCGTTCAACATCTACGTCGTACAGACGTTCGCACTCGGTTACCTGGCCAACCGTGGCGTCGACAAGAGCACCGCGCTGGTCGCCCTGCTGATCGGCTGTGGAGTGGGCGCGTTCGCGATCCCGTTCGTCGGCACGCTCTCGGATCGGGTCGGCCGTCGACCGGTGTACCTCGCGGTCTCGGCGGTCTGCGCACTGGTGGCGTTCCCGTTCTTCGTGCTGCTGAACACCGGCAACACCCTGGCGATCTATCTCGCCTTCGCGCTGGCGATGGGTGCCGGTTGCCTGGCCATGTTCGGCTCGCAGGCGGCGTTCTTCTCCGAGCTGTTCCCGGCGCGGTACCGGTTCTCCGGCATGGCTCTGGGGCGCGAGGTTCCGGGCGCTGCACTCGCCGGGCCGGCTCCGGTCATCGCGGTGGGGCTGACGTCCATGACAGGCGGAGACCCGTGGGTCCTGGCCGGCGCCATGACGGTGGTCGGCATCGCGAGCTTCATCGCGGTCATGTTCCTCCCCGAGACCCGCGGCGCAGACCTCACGGCCACCTCCACCCCCGAACGGCAGCTGGTGGGGTCGCTCAGTACCACTGACTGAGCACTGCTGGAGAGACGCCGTACGCGGTGGACCTCTCCAGGATGGAGCCACGACGACGAGGTCGTGATCTCCCGTGGCGGGCGAAACCCCTGGAATCACACGTGATTCCAGGGGTTTCGGCTATCACGATCTCCAACAACGAACCCCGCGCCGCGTCGGCTCCGGCGACGACTCGGAGGGCTCCCGGTTGCGGTAGATCCGGTCGGTCCTGCCTGCCGCGCATGACGAGGGGTCCGAGCCACCGTGGCCCGGACCCCTCGGAAACGCACCCTGGTCAGGCTGGTCAGCGGCTCTGCGCCCTGATCGTGATGGCTTGGCTGCCCTCGCGCACGGTCGACTCGTCAACTCCTCCGAAGAGGTTGAGCAGCCTGATCGGGTACACCCGGAGTGTCCAGACGTGCACCCCGTCGACGACACCCGCGGCCTGCATCGGCGTGCCGATCCCGAACAGGATGCCGAGGAGCCCGGGCGCCACATAGCGCGGTGCGGTCGCGTCCGTGGTCAACACCACCAGCGGGTACGACGTACCCCACTTCACCTGCCAGATCCCGTTCACCTGGGTCGCTCCGGTGAACGAGATCGCGAGCGTGTGGTAGCCGAGGGTCGCCGTCGCCGCGTTGCCGGCCTTGTCGGTGGCGGTCGCAGTCACGGTCACCGTGGTCGGAGTGCGCACCACGCTGATCCGGCAAGCTGCGGCCAGGCCGGACAGCGCGTCCGAGGCAGTGCACGCAGGCATCGGGCCGACCCCGGCGTACGTCGCGCCGGCGGCCACCCCGGTGATCGCGACGGTGGGCTTGACGGTGTCGACACTGACCGGTGCCGAGGTCACGGAGTACGTCTTGCCGAGGGTGTCGGTGATCGAGCCGGTGGCGGTCAGGGCACTCCCGTTGGTGAGGTTCACCGGGGCGGGGCATGCGCTGGCGAGGACACCGTCGGTCGTCGTGCAGGTGAACGTGACGGTCGCCGGCGCGGCGTACCAGCCTCCGGGCGAGAGCGTTCCGGTGCTGCTGACCGCTGCGCTGATGGCTGCTCCTGTCTTGCCGGCGGGCACCGCGGCGCAGTTCACCTTCGCGGTGCGCAGGGCATGGCCGCCATCGTCGCTGTCGTCGGACCACCAGACCGACTTGGTGCTCGTGGTCGGGTCGCACTCGGTCGACGGCTGGAAGGTGAAGCCCTCGTTGTTGAGGTTGTCCACGGCACCCGTCGGGCGGTTGTAGATGTCGGTCACGACGAACTTGCCCTGCTGGGCGTCGCCAGTCGTGGTGTCGAGCTTCAGGATCGACGTCTGCCCCTGGCAGGAGTTGTCGCAGTCGACCCACAGCGCGTCCTGGGACGGGTCCCACGCGGCATCCATGATCGTCGGGAAACCGGTCGCAACTGTCGCCACCCGGTGGAAGGTCCCGTCGGTCTTGAGCACATAGGCGTACAGGTTGCCGGTCTTCTCCAGCGCAACGAAGAAGACGCCGCCCAGGTGGTCGCCATACCTGCTCGGGTCGTACGCCGCGCCGGTGCTCTGGTCGACGAAGCCGGCGCCGGTCAGGTAGCTGTCCGGAACGTAGGCGACACCCTCAGCACCGAGGTTCGCATCCTGGGTCGGGTCGAGGTTCGCGTCGGTGCCCAGACCGAGGTCGGACTGCAGGTCCCACTCACGGGTCGCGGTGAGGCCGCCGCTGCTGGCGCTCGGGTCGTACTGCAGGATCGCGACCTTCGAGGTGTTGTCGTGAGCGTTGTCCCGCTCCGAGGCGACGAAGACCTGCCCGCCGATGGCCGTGACACCCTCGGCGTCCGGCTGTCCCAGGCCGTTGGTGTAGTGGATCGGCAGCCCCTTCGCGTAGCCGGCCGCCGGCCCCCAGAGACCGTTGCCGTCCTTGACGATCTTGTAGAGGCCGGACTGGCCGGTGCTGCCGGGCAGACCGGAGTCGCCGTTCGCAATGCCCCAGATGAAGTCTTGCGCCGGGGTGGCGCCGGGGACGTAGAAGAGGCCGGACAGGTTCTGGCCGAAGTCGACGTTGTCGGCCGCCGAGACGGCCTGCGGGCCGGGCCAGGCCTTCGGGGTGATCACTCCCGCGCACGAGTTCGCGGAACCCTTGGTGCCGGGTGAGACGCTCGCGGCTGCGGGCGTGTTCACCACGAAGGCACCCACGCCGTCGGGGCAGCGACCGTAGGTTGCGTTGGCCGGCCAGGTCCCGGTGAAGCCCGTGGCGTTCTGAGTCACATAGGACTGCTTCGGGGTCTCCCAGACGAAGGAGTCGACGAGGTCGCTCGCGTCGTAGGTGCCGCCCGCATTGGCGCCGGGAAGGAAGAGCCGCATCTCGTCACCGGTTGCGCCCAGCCCGAAGGCGGTCTGGTCGTAGGTCACGAAGGCACCGGGCTGCAGGGTGGTGCCGGCCGGGATCGTGAAGGTGTCGCTGTCCTTGTCGTCGCTGATCAGCCAGTTGCTGATGTCGTACGGCGCGTTGCCGATGTTCGTGAGCTCGACCCAGTCGGGGCCACCGGTCGGATCGCTGGCCTGGACCTCGTTGATCCGGATCGGCGGACGGCAGTCGTTCGCCGCTCCGAGCGTGCCGACCCACGAGTTCACCATCGGCTCGCCCTCGGCGTTGGTGAAGACCACGCCCTGGGTCGCGCCCGGGCAACGCTGGTAGGTCACACCGGCCTCGTGGACGGTCCAGTGGTCGGAGTCGACCAGCGTGGTGCCGTTGGGCGCGAACAGGCGGGCCATGTCGTCAGCACCGAGACCGAACACGAAGCTTGCGACGGAGAGCTTCAGGAAGCCGCCGGCCGCGATCGACGTACCGGTCGGGATGGCGTAACCATCGGTGTCGTCGTTGTCCTTGAAGATCATGCCGCTGACGTCGACGGCGCTGCTGCCGATGTTCGCGAGCTCGATGGCGTCGCCGTTGGGGTCGCCGTTGGTCTCGATCTCGTTGATCCGGATGGCGGCGTACCCGGAAGCTGCCGGCGGGCCGCAGCTGTTCGCTGCGTCGGGGGTGACGGCTGTGGTGGTCGCGAACGAGCCGGTGCCGTCGGGGCACCGGCCCCAGGACGTCACCGGCGTTCCGGTGAAGGTGGTGGTGTCGACCTGCGTGCTGCCGTCCAGCAACGTCACCGAGTCACCTGCCGGGGCGAAGGTGAACGCTCCGCTGACGTCGTACGTCGCAAAGGCGCCGGCCGCGATCGTCGAGCCGGCAGGGATCGTGAACACCGTTCCGCCACCGTCCTTGATCAACCATCCGGAGGTGTCCGCGCTCGCCGACCCGGTGTTGGTCAGCTCGATGACGCCGTGCGCCGCGTCGACCTCGTTGAGCTTCACGGTCCCGTCGGCTGTGTTCCCGCACGCGTTGGCGGCGCCCTCGGTCGGGGTGAACGTCACCTGGAACGCGGAGCCACCGTCGGGGCAACGGCCCTCGGTGGCCGCGTGGGTCCACGCTGCGCTCCACGAGTACCGGTCGACGTCGGTGCCGTCGGGGAACTCGAGCGCCGCGTTGTCGCCGCCCTTGCCCAGCCCGAAGTCGGTGTTGCCGGCGACGCCGATGAAGGGGTCCTGGCCGGCGTACGGGTCACCAGCTGCCACGCCGACGGCGTACGCGAGGTAGCCGTGAGGTGCAATGAACGAGCCGGCCGGAAGAACGTCCTTGTCCGAGGCCTTGTTGTCGCTCAGGATCCAGCCGGAGGCGTCGACGGTGGTCGAACCGGTGTTGGTCAGCTCGATCCAGTCCGGCAGCTGCACGCTGCTGGTGTCGCTCGCGTTGTCGGCCATCACCTCGTTGATCTTGAGCTGGCCCAGGAGCGTGGTCGCCACCGCAGCCGCGGCAGGGCAGTTGTTGGCCGCCCCGGGCGTCGCTGGGGCCTCGACCGCGCCCGCTCCGCCGTGGGCGCTCGCACAGCGCGACCAGCCGTCAGCCAGGTCCGCGCTCGCCGTGGTCCAGTAGAGCTCGTCGACCAGCGTGGTGCCGTTCGGCAGGTAGAGCCGAGCCGCGTCGCCGCCACCACCGAGGCCGAAGTTGCCCGCATGGGTGGTGTCGTCGACGGATACGGCGAGGTAGCCGCCCGCCGGCACCACGGTGCCCGGATCGAGTGTCCAGTTGTGCGAGTCAGTGTCGTCCTTGAGCACCCAGCCCGAGATGTCCTCGGCGCTCGAGCCGGTGTTGGTCAGCTCAATGAAGTCATGGACAGGCCCACCAGTGACCTTGCCACCGTTGGCGTAGACCTCGCTGATCCTGATGTCGGCAGCGTTGCCGACGGGTGTCGTGGCCTGGGCAGGCCCGACGACCACTGCCAGGGACATCAACGGAAGGACGACAGAGAGGGCGAGCGAAGCAGTTCGACGGGACAGGTGCACGGGGGAGGCTCCTTCTCGCGCCGGCGCCTGAGTGGCGCGGGACGGCCGAAGGATTTCGGCGAGGGAAGACCTGCCGGTTAACTTCCTGCGAACGGTGAACGGCGGGTTCGCCCCAACGAGGCGAAGGGAACCTGTGGGTCACCCGCACGCGTGGTGACAAGAGCCAGGACCCGGTCTATGAGCCAACAAGATCGTTGTCTCAGGTCTGGGTCGTGAACTGTTTCATGCCGCTGCCGGCGAGCCACTCGCCCCACGGCACGTCGTAGTCGGCGTACCCGTTGTCGCCAGCGGCCTTGCCGCGCGGCGAGCCCGTGATCGTCACTGGGTCGCCCTGCTTGGACAGGTTGTAGTACCACTTCGCGTCAGCGTAGGAGAGGTGGACGCAGCCGTGCGACCCGTAGCTGTGCCCCGGGTAGGGGTCGCCGGTTGAGTAGTGCAGGAAGGTGCCCGACCACGTGATTCGCACGTCCCAGGGCAGGACGATGTCGTAGAAGTTCGGGTCGTTCTTGTCGCAGGCGATCTGCACGCTGCACGACGTCATCCGAACGGTGCGCGAGGTGTTGACCACGGCCATCGTTCCGTCCCAGGAGGGGAACTGGGGGCTGCCTGCGTCGCTGGGCATCGTGCGCAGGACCTTCCCGTTGCGGGTCACCACGGTCTTGTGCTTGTTCACGTAGACATGGGTACGGACGTCCGCGCCGATCGTGAAGGTCCGGGTGTAGCTGTGCGTGCCGTAGCGCCCGTAGCCGTCGCCGACGTGGTTCAGGCTGGCGACCATCGACACCGTGGTTCCCGGCGTCCAGAAGGTCTTCGGACGGAAGTCGACCCGTTGGGAGCTGAACCAGTGCCACGCGCCAGTGACCTGGGCTGACGTGGTGAGCTTGATGTGCTCCTCGATCTGTTTGCGGGCCGAGACCTTCACCGGGTCCGTGAAGGCGATCGAGATCGGCATGGCCACACCCACTGTCGTTCCGCTGAGCGGGGCGATGCTGTCCAGCAGCATCGGGGGGCCTTTCGGGAAGTGCTTCTTCTTCGGCGTGGAGGTGGCCGTCGGCGTCGACGAGGGCGATGTCGTCCCGCCCGCCGACGGTGAGGTGGACGACGACCCCGGAGAGTCCGCGGCATCTGATGTGGAGCCAGACCCGGCGCAACCCGCGACTGTCAGCAACAGGCCTGCCACGACGAGCGCGAACGGGACGCGCAGGCTCCGGGTGTGGTTCATGGGGTGATCGGGTCCTTTCCGGGCCACAGTGGTTGTGCCTGGCGACACGACTCGTGGCTGAGACCACTGGGTGCCACCATTGAAGCCTGCTCGTGCAA
Organism: Marmoricola sp.; assembly: GCA_025965195.1. Lineage (GTDB taxonomy): Bacteria > Actinomycetota > Actinomycetes > Propionibacteriales > Nocardioidaceae > Marmoricola. The sequence continues at coordinate 2,863 of JAOPXK010000013.1, read as the reverse complement.
GAACGGTCCTCCTGGCCCAGCGCACGGTGTTGGTACCCCGTCAGACGCACGATCGGGCGCAATGGTTGGCCAGATCAGGATCGGTTTGCGGCGACCGCGTTCTGGACCAGCCCGACGAAGGCGTCCTCGTCGAGCGCGTCGCCCTCGTGGATGTCGATCGCGCGTCGCGTACCGGCATCAAGGCTGGCGTTGAACAGGCCGGCAGAGTCATCCAGCGAGGCACCCTTGGCGAAGGTGAGCTTCACCTTGTCCTTGTAGGTCTCGACCGTGCAGACCAGGCCGGCGCAGGAGAACGTCGGCACACCGTCCGGGTTCGATGCCTTGCGCCACTTGGCCTCCTCGACCATGTCGGGATCAGCCGCCAGGATCAGGGTGCGCAGCTTCTCGACCGTCTCGGACCGCCAGTCATCACTCACACGCCGACCATACTCGCGAGGACGGATCCAACGAGATCGCCACGGTCGGCTGAGACGACCGCCGTACGCCGAGGACCTCGCGGGCTCAACCCGGCGCATACCGCCGCGACAAGAGTCGGTGGGTTTGTCCGACGCAGCACCGGGGAACCTGATCGGAAGGACGCCCCGAGGAGACGCGAATGAACGCCATCGAACCGCCACCTGCGATCGTGCGCTGGACCCAGCGGCTCGAGGATGCCACGGGCCTTGACACGTCGGTGCATGCCTTGGAGCCTTCGATCCGGGCACTGTTCGGAACCGGGACGCGTGCCTCGGTGCTGCGCGGCGACTGGCTCGGCCACGCCGTCCATCCGCTGCTGACCGACATCGTGATCGGCACATGGACATCGGCCAGCGTGCTTGACCTGTTCGGGAGACGCGACTCGTCCGCCTCGGCCCAGAGGCTCATCGGCACCGGTCTGCTCGCCGTCGGCCCGACAGCCTGGACCGGATGGGCGGAGTGGTCGGTAGCCGGGCCGCGCGAGAAGCGGGTAGGCCTCGTGCACGCCGGCACCAACGGTCTCGCAATCGGCGTCTATGCGGCGTCATGGATTGCCCGTAAGCGGGGGCGCCACGGTGCCGGTGCTTGGCTTGCCCTCACCGGAGCGGCAGTATCGGGAGTCGGCGCCTACCTGGGCGGCCACCTCGCTTCGGCACGCAAGGTAGGTAGCCACGACCCGGCGTACGACGAGGCGGCCCCTCAGGCCTGACAGCGTCAGCCACCAGGACCGAATCTCGTCGGGATTCCTGCGGAATCCGGGCCGCAAGATACAAACGGAACCGGCCCCCGATCCTGCGTTTCCGCAGGTCAGGAGCCGGTTCGAAGTTACGACAGATCAGATGTCGTAGTACAGCTCGATCTTTCGGCCCGGTTTCGGGTGTTCGTGGTTGACGGCGGAAAACACGGGCTGACCTGCGGAAACGTCGTTGGGAGGCGTTGGTCGCGTGGGGTCTAGAATGGCTGTTTCTCGGACTTCTTGCGGACTGTTTGCGGACTGCATGTGATTGTTCGCGGTCGACTGCGTCGTTGTGCATCCGTGTTCAGCGGGCGTCGCCCGGCCGCACTTCGACCGCGCGCTCTTGCCGATGAGCGGGCACGCCCTGACTCAGGCAAAAGCCTCGCCTGACGTGGGATCCGAGATCGACTCTATGTCGTTCGTGAAGAAGGTGTCGATAGAGGCTCCGTCGACCGCTGGGCTGATGTTTGTCGTGACGTGGGCGAACTCGTCACCGATGTCGTAGCCCCACGCGATGTTGCGCACAGTGAGTCCCAGGCCGTTCTTCAACGTCACCAAGGTTGGGATGCCATCGCGCTTCACGAGCAAGTTGATGACTTCGGCGTCTGCTGGCTGCGTCACCTGAGGATGGTCGCACCCAGCGCACGGTCATGCCGCTGTCCGGGTCAGATTCCCCGGCGGAGTCGCTGTCTCGATGACAGACTTCCGCCATGGTGACGAGCAGAGCTGATCGCCGGCTGGCGAGAAATCAGCGAGCAGTCGAACTGTTCGGCTTGAAGTCAGAGGCAGCTCTGGACGCGCTCGAACTACTCGAACTGGCGTGGCATGACTGCTACGGAGAGCCGGCCCCTTCAGAAGAGATCATCGAGGACGTTTGGGTTGTGGCCGACGGCGACTTGGCCCGCCTCGTCTCTGCGGCGCATCTTGCGGTTATCGATTTCCGGGATCTGCGGTTGAACGCCGACGCTCGCCGTGCCCAGGGCTGAGGACGGGCCGCACACAATCGCACTCTCAGCCGCAATCCGCGTGACATTGGACGACCAGTCATTGACCAATAACTTCGCATAAGCGAGACTATCTGTCATGACATTGCTCGCTATGACCGAGGCTGCCGAACGCCTCGGCGTCTCGACGCGCCAGGTCCAACACCTTGCCGCAGCGGGCGAGCTGCGCCTACTCGCGCGTGGTGTCGTGGACGAGACGTCGGTCGACCGCTACCTAGCCGTACGCGGTGGCCATCACCGACGAGCATGGTCGGAGTCGACGGCCTGGGGCGCGGTGGCGCTCTTGTCCGGCGTGACGCCGACGTGGATGGGCGAGAGCCAGCGGTCCCGGCTCAAGGGCCGGCTGCGCTCGTTGTCTGCGGCGGAGCTGGTCGAGCGTTCCCGCGAGCGAGCCAAAGCGACGCGGTACGCCGGTCACGCCAGCACTTCGCTCCGGATCCAAGCGGAGCTCGTCGATACCGTCGTCGCTGCGAGGTTGCTCGGTCTCGCAGACACGACCTCGGTCGACGGATACATCGCGGCTGGCGAGCTGAGTTCCCTGATCGCTCGCCACGGGCTGATTCGCGACGACACCGGCCGTTTCACGCTGCGAGCGACCACCATGGACCTGAAGGCTGTTGCGGAGCTGGCCGACGCGGGGACAGTGCTCGCCGCACTCGATCTGGCG
>JAOPXK010000141.1 GCA_025965195.1 Marmoricola sp. | reverse complement strand
GCGCAGCGGTGAGGGAGTTCCAGAAGATGCCCTCGTCGTAGAAGCGCACGGTCTGGTTGCCCGGGAACCGCTCGGTGGTGGTGTTGGCGAACTTGAGCAGGCGAACGGCGAGAGCCGCTGCATCAGGGTCGACGGGCTGGTCGACGGCAGCGAGGAGTTGGGGCGCTGCGTCGACGGCGATTGCATCGATCGTGCCATCGGGTCTGAGGTACACCCGCCCAGAAGGGCAGGCGACCAGTACGGACAAATCGCCCCCGAAGCCAATGTCGAATCGATAAGGCGTCCTCGATTGGAGAGCGGCTGGCAATGGCGGCTCGGCCCTGCACTGGCCGAGTTCAGAGCTCGAACCTGCGGTCAGAACGGGGTCTCGATGCGGATCCAGGGTCCCGCCCTCACGGGTCAACGCGGATAGGGCCGCGAATGCGTCCGTGCTGTCGGCGCGCACGCCGTTGAGCCAGAACTGCGTGGCACTAGTGAACCCAGGATCCTGCCCGCGACCGTTCGCGAAGTCCAGAACCTTCCAGGCGAGGCTGTCCTGAGCCGTGTTCAACGGACACAAGGCCTGTCCCGTGCCGCTGTAGAGCAACGTCACCGGATCGCCGGGCTTGAACCGTGACCCGACCGGCGGGCTGGTGCTCAGTGCGCGACCGGAGGTGGACCCGCACCCGAGGTCTTTCTCCTTCGCCGTCACCTGGAGTCCGAGGTTCGCCAGCAGGCGCAAGGCGTGGCCGCTGTCGTAGGCGAAGACCGACGGGATCCGGTCGGTGCTCGTCGGCGTCGGGGTGACCGGCGTCGGGACCGGGCGCGTGGGCGACGTGGACCCGTCATGCTCGCGCACGACCAGGAACCCGGTGGTCACGGCCGCGAGCACTGCCGCCGCGGCGATCGCCGGGACGAGCCAGGAGCGACGTACCGGCGCGACGACCGGCACGCCCGGGCGTACGTCGATGGTCGAGGCTGCCTGCTGCAGCAGCTCGCGGGCTTCGGTCTCGGTGAGCATCAGTGGCTCCTCGCGATGTTCTGGTCCAGGCTCAGAGCGGCCAGCGCTCGAGCAGTGCGGGACTTGACGGTTCCGGCCGCGACCCCGAGCACGCGGGCAGTGTCGCGCTCGGAGAGGTCGGCGTAGAAGCGGAGCACCAGCACCTCGCGGTGCTCCTTGGTGAGCAGCGCCAGGGCGGCACGCACGGCCAGTCCGGAGGTGGGGTCGACCTCCAGCGCGGTCTCCGGCAGCTGCTCGGTCGGAGTCTCGCCGTGCCAGAACCGCGAGCGCTGGTCACGCAGCGCGTTGACCAGGATCCGGTAGACGTAGGCATCCGGCCGGTCCGCTCGGGAGACCTTGCGCCAGTGCTGGAAGCACTTGGTCAACGTGACCTGGACCAGGTCCTCGGCGTCGTCGGAGGTGCAGCCGAGGAGCACGGCGCTGCGCACGAGCGCCGGGCGGCGTACGGCGACGTACTCCTCGAAGTCCACGGTCACCACCGTAGGACTGGCTGGGGGTCACGTTCGGTTCCGCTGCGTCTCGACAGGCTCGACGTCCGGCTGGCTAGATTGGGTTCATGATCGTTCCCTTCAGCGCCGCTGACTTCCTCGACCGCGCCCTGGCGGTCTACCGCGACCGGATCGGCGTCCACGACGAGCCCGACCAGCCGGCCGCCACGTTGGGCGACGTGACCTATGCCGAGCTCGGCGAACGCGCCAAGCAGATGGCGGCGAAGCACGACAGCCTCGGTCTTGAGGTCGGGGACCGGATCGCGTTCGTCTCGCACAACAGCGCCCGCCTGCTCAGCGCGTTCTTCGGGGTCTGCGGCTACGGCCGGGTGCTGGTGCCGGTGAACTTCCGGCTCTCGGCCGAGGAGATCGCCTACATCGTCGAGCACTCCGGCGCCCGGGTCCTGTACGTCGACCCGGAGCTCGCCGAGGACCTGGCGGACGTGAAGGCCGAGTTCAAGTTCGTGCTCGGGGACGATGACGATCTCTACCTGCCGGACGTCGAGCCGCGTGCCTGGGAGCACGAGGAGAACGCCACCGCGACGATCAACTACACCTCCGGCACGACTGCGCGCCCCAAGGGCGTCCAGATCACGCATCGCAACATCTGGACCAACGCGGTCACCTTCGCCCTGCACGCCGGGGTCACCGATCGCGACGTCTACCTGCACACGCTTCCGCAGTTCCACGCGAACGGCTGGGGGATGCCGTTCGCGATGACCGGGCTCGGCGTACCGCACGTGATCCTGCGCAAGGTCGACGGCGCCGAGATCCTCCGCCGGATCGAGAAGTACGGCGTCACCGTGATGTGCGCGGCACCGGCCGTCGTGGCCGCGGTGCTCGACGCGGCGCAGACCTGGGACGGGCCGATTCCCGGGCGCGACACCGTGCGGATCATCGTCGCCGGGGCGCCGCCGCCGACCAAGACGGTCGCCCGGGTCGAGGCCGAGCTCGGCTGGGAGTTCATGCAGATCTACGGCCTGACCGAGACCTCGCCGGTGCTGACGGTGAACCGCACCCGCGCCGAGTGGGACCACCTCACGGGTGAGGAGCGGGCGGCCAAGCTGGTCCGTGCCGGCAACCCGGCGCTGGGGGTCACGCTCAAGCTCGACACCGACGGCGAGGTGCTGGCACGTTCGAACGTCGTCCTGGAGGGCTACTGGGAGCAGCCGGAGGAGACCGCTACCGCCCTCGAGGGCGGCTGGTTCCACACCGGTGACGGGGGAGTCATCGACGACGAGGGTTACCTCTCGATCTCCGACCGCAAGAAGGACGTCATCATCACCGGCGGCGAGAACGTCTCCTCGATCGAGGTCGAGGACGCGATCTTCTCCCACCCCGACGTCGCCGAGGTCGCGGTCATCGGCGTCCCGGACGACAAGTGGGGCGAGACCATCAAGGCCCTGGTGGTGAAGGCCGAGGGGTCGACGCTGACCGAGCAGGAGCTGATCGACTACGTGAAGTCGAAGGTCGCCCGCTACAAGGCGCCCTCGAGCATCGAGTTCCGCGAGGTGCTCGCCCGGACCGCCACCGGCAAGCTGCAGAAATTCAAGCTGCGGGCGCAGTACTGGGAAGGTCGCGACCGTCAGGTCAACTAATTGCAAAGGTGTCTTTGCAAACGTTTGTTTGTGATCTACGGTGGAGCGCATGGAACGTTCATTCGTGCGCCCCACGCCCGAGGGCCTGAAGGCGCTGAGTCACCCCGGCCGGCTGCGGATGCTCGGCCTGCTGCGCAGCGACGGGCCCGCCACCGCGACGACCCTGGCGGTCCGCCTCGGGCTCAACAGCGGTGCGACGTCGTACCACCTGCGCCAGCTCGAGAAGCACGGCTTCGTCGTCGAGGACACCGAGCGCGGCAACGCGCGTGACCGGTGGTGGCGTGCGGCTCATCAGAGCACCCACACCGATTCGGCCGACATGACGACACCCGAGGAGCACGACACCTACGACGCCTACCTGCAGTCGGTGGTGATGTTCCACGACGAGCGGATGCAGCGCTCCCTGGAGGAGCGGCGCCTGCTCCCGGCCGCCTGGCGCGACGCCGGGGACCTCAGTGACTGGTCGCTCCGGCTCACCGCGCAGCGTGCCCAGGAGCTCGTCCTGGCGGTGCACGAGCTGATCGACGGCTTCGGCGAGGACGCGGACGACGACCCCGGGGCCGCGCCGTACGTGCTGAACCTGAACGCCTTCGTCCGGCCCGGGGTGATCGGCCTCGAGGAGGAGGAGACGTGAGCCGGCACCCCTTCTGGGGCTACCTCACCGCGCAGGCGGTCTCGGTGACCGGCACCCGGGTCTCGATGATCGCGATCCCGTGGTTCGTGCTCACCTCCACCGGCTCGGCCACCCGCACCGGCGTGGTCGCGTTCGCGGAGATGGCGCCGCTGGTGGTCCTGCAAGCACTGTCGGGACCGCTGATGGATCGGCTCGGTGCGCGCCGCGTCGCGATCACCTGCGACCTGCTCAGCGTCCTGGTGGTCG
>JAOPXK010000110.1 GCA_025965195.1 Marmoricola sp. | reverse complement strand
GTCTCGGCCAGGGCGGCCAGTGCGTGCAGGGCGGCGAGCATGCCGGAGTCGGCACGCCAGAAGTCCCGGAAGTAGAAGTGGCCCGAGTGCTCGCCGCCGAAGATCGCGTCGGTCTCGGCCATCTTTGCCTTGATGTAGGAGTGCCCGACGCGGGTACGGACCGGCTTGCCACCGAGCTCGGTGACGATCTCCGGCACGCTGCGGCTGGTGATCAGGTTGTGGATGATGCTCGATCCGGGCTCGCGCGCGAGCTCGCGCGCCGCGATCAGGCCGGTGAGCACGCTCGGGTTGACCAGCTCGCCGCGCTCGTCGACGAGGAAGCAACGGTCGGCGTCGCCGTCGAAGGCCAACCCGATGTCGGCATTGGTCTCCTTGACCTTCTGCTGCAGGTCGACGAGGTTCGCCGGCTCGATCGGGTTGGCCTCGTGGTTGGGGAAGGTGCCGTCGAGCTCGAAGTAGAGCTCGACGACCTCCGCATCGATCTGGCTGAGTACGGCGGGACTCGTCAGCCCACCCATCCCGTTGCCGGCGTCGACCACGATCTTGAGATGCCGGCCGCGGACCGGCGCCAGCTCGAGGAGGTACAACGCGTACTCGGTGAGCAGGTCCTGCTCGCTGATCGTGCCCTTCGCGGAGCCGGTCAGCGTCTCGCCGGAAGCGACCCGGTCGCGGATGTCGGCCAGGCCGGTCTCGACACCGATCGGCGTCGCCATCGCGCGACACATCTTGATCCCGTTGTACTGCGCGGGATTGTGGCTCGCGGTGAACATGGCACCGGCCTGGCCGAGGTGCCCCGAAGCGAAGTACAGCTCGTCGGTCGAGGCAAGTCCGATCAGCGTCACGTCGGCGCCGGCCGTCGCAGCACCTTCGGCGAAGGCACGGGACATGTCGGGCGAGGACGGGCGCATGTCATGGCCGACGACGACCTTGTCGGTGCCGGTCACGGCGACGAAGGCGTTGCCGATCCGCTCGGCGAGCACGGTGTCGATCTGGTCGGGAACGGTGCCCCGGACGTCGTACGCCTTGAAGATCGCATTCAAGTTTGCGGCATCGGTGGTGGGCATGACCCGACCCTATCGAGCGCCGGTCAGTCCTCGGAGCGGAGCACCCGCAGGTGGCCACGACGACCGGTCTCGCGGCCGGTCTCACCGGCCAGCCCAGCAGGTCCGGGCGCGGGCGGCGGCACCGGCCGGGCGGCTTCGCGGACGGCGTCGGCGAGCGCCAGCAAGTCGTCTCCGGTCGGCCCGTGCGGGTCGTCGTGGACCAGCCGGACAACCTCCCAGCCCCGTGGCGCGCTGAGTCGTTCGCTGTGGGTTTCGCAGAGGTCGTAGGCGTGTGGTTCGGCGTACGTCGCGAGCGGGCCGAGCACCGCAGTCTGGTCGGCGTACACATAGGTGAGCGTGGTCGCAGCCGGACGCCCGCAGGCGGTGCGCGAACATCGGCGAAGCAGACTCACGGACGTGACGGTACCCCCTGATTCGCGGCTACCCGATTAGGCTCGCGGTCGTGGCGACTCCGACCCCTCCTCCCCCTCCTCCAGCCGATCGGCCCCCGCCGGGCAAACGTCACCGTGACCGGCGCGGGCGCGGCATGCGAGGCCCGGCGTTCCAGCCCGGTCCACTGGCACCGAACCGGGTGCCGGCGTACCGGACCGAAGCGGAGCGGTTCGACCTGATCGCCGTCTCGGTCGTCGGTGACATCGAGGACCGCTGGCCCGACCAGCTCTCCCGGATGGAACTCGCCGTCGAGGAGATTCCACTGCTTCCCGACAGCTGGGCTGCCGAGACCGTGCCGCTGGCGTCCTTCGTCGACGAGACCGCGACGTCGCCACCGCGGCTGGTCCTCTTCCGCAGGCCCATCGAACACCGGGCCGACACCCGCGCCGACCTCGAGGCCCTCGTGCTCACCGTCGTGGTCGAACAGCTCGCCGACTTCCTGGGGGTCACCCCCGACGACGTACACCCCGACTACGAGACCGGCGACTGACCCATCCCACCCCACCCGACCCACCGAACCGTTGAGTTGGGTCTCAGTCACCGTTCACTTGTGTGTCCGTCACAAGGGGTTCGTAACCGAGGCGCAACTCGACAGTAATTCCGGCCCAACTCAACGGTGACGGAGGCGCAAGTCAACGGTTAGGCGCCGGGATGGACGACCGGGAGGCGGAGGGCACGGGCGGCCGGGCTGAGCACCGACTCGCCGATTCCGGAGCTGTTGCTGATCAGCAGGGAGCCGATGGTCTGCGGCGCCGTGGCGGTGACCTCCACGTAGCGCGCCTTCGGCGACAGCGTCACGCCGACAGCCGACTCGGCCGGGATGGCGATCTCCCTGCTGCTGCCGACTTCCCTGCCCTTGGCGTCGAAGGTCCGGACCGTGACAGCGCCCAGCTTGCCGAGGGAGGACAGCCGCAGCTCAGCGTGTACGCCGGCAGGAACTGCCGCTACCGATGAGCCCGCGAGGGCGCTGGCCGTGGTGGCATAGCTGTCGTCTCCGTTCACGACGCTGCGCACGGTCGCGACGATCGGAACCGGCGAGGTGACGCGCAGCGCACTCGGCTTGCCGTCGAACAGCGAGGTGATCGGGACGGACACGACCGCGCCCGGGGAGAGGCTGACCGTCGGTACCGCCTTGGGTGTGAAGGTGCCCGTCGATCCCACGACCTCGACCTTGGCGAGCGCATCGGTCGTGCCAGTGTTCGCGAGGAGCAAGGTGGCCTGGCCGGGTTTCGCGGGAATGCCGGTGAGGTCGACCTGCTTCGCCGCATCCGGCTGGGGCGCGACCCACTCGTTGACCGGCTTGTCGACCAACGCCCTCGACCAGCTGTCGGCGGCCGAGACGGAGACCAGGCCGCGAGACGACGTGATGCTGACAGCGAGCTCGCCGGCCGACGGAGCAACCTTGCCCAGGTCGAACGAGCGGGTAGCGCCGCTGGAGAGCGAGAGGCCCTTGAGACCCGGAGCGGTCACGGGGCCTTGCGGACCGAGCACGTTGATGTCGAAGATCGCGTTGCCGGCACGGGGGTTGCCGATGGTCAGCACGGTGTCGTGCGAGCCGCTGCCCCCGGCGCCGACGAACCACCACGAGGCCCTCGGCTCCGGGCACGGTTCGAACGCCAGCCACCTGGCGTTGCGAGCGATCTGGCTGGCGAAGACGCCGGCGGCCACGTTCTTGTCGGCAATCAGGACCAGCGGGTTGGTGGCCAGCGACCCGGTGGTCACGTTGCCGATCACGGGCACTGCCGGTGTGGCGTTGCGCGTCAGCACGCCGGTGCCCACCCCGCGGACGTCGGCAACGCCCGACATCGAGCTGGCGCCCTTGATGCCTCCGGTACACGTGAGCTGCCGTTCGCTCAGTGCCACCTGTTCGGTCGTCCGGCCGGTCTGTCCCGTCGGTCGCGACGTCGAACCAGCGACCGCCAGCGCTCCGGCCGTGATCAGCACGAGAACGGCCGCGAGCCAGCCCGGATTGAGCCGGATCCGGCCGTTGCTGGTGACCACGGGCGCGGTCGGGCGCAGGATCCGGCGTCCTCCGGCGCGGGTCATGACAGCTTCCTTCCGGGAGCCGCCAGCACGATGCAGGCCAGGATCGCGAGCACCTGGATGGCGAGCAGGACACCACGCACCGGGTTGCCGCTCTGGTCCACCGACGCGAGGGTGGGCGGAGCGTCGAGCCGCCAGGCACGGGTGTTCGGGTCAGGTGCACTCGCGCCGGCGAAACCGTTCGAGGCGTCGAGGCCGGCAGACACCGATCCACTGACCGGGGCAGGCGCGTAGACATAGGCAACGCCGTACGACGCAAGGCGGGCCGCATCATCTGGTCGCGCGGACGAGAGCAGCCGCTCGACGAGGGCAGTGACCTTGGGGTCGGGCCTGGTCAGCGCCCGGATCGCGTCGTCGCCGATGCGCAAGGGTCCGTCGCGAAGCACGTGGTACTCGATGCCGTGCCGGGCGCCACCGGTCAGCACCAGGACGGCGCCGGTGTTGCGTCCGGTCGCCAGCTCCGTCATGTACGCCGGAACGTCGCTGACCGAGTGCCGGTTGACCAGGTCGTCGGTGCCATGGGCAACCCACCAGCCGGCCCCGAGCACGGGAGCGACCAGGGCGGCAACGAACGCGACCACGCCGACCGGCTGACGCCAGCTGAAGCTGGCCGTCGAGAGGAGCTTGCCGACGCCGTCGGACGCGATCACCGCGGCCAGGATGAAGCCGCCCTGAATCAGCACGAGCAGGAAGCCGGGCCACGGCCGGAAATCCGACGAGACGCCGGGCAGCGACACCGTCATCAGCGAGACGCACGCGAGCAGGACCGCGGCAACGGCGATCACCAGCCACACCTTGACGACACGGGAGCGGCTGTCCGGCCGGATCAGTGCGGCGACCCCGATGACGGGCAGACCGATGCTCAGCCAGCCCGGAGCCGAGCCCGGACCGGAGCCACGACCGAGGACCAGCTGCCAGATCGTCGGGTTCACCGGCACCGCGCCCGGGCGGCCGGCTTCGATGAACCAGGCTGCCGGGTGCATCAGCGTTCCGGCCAGCCACGGCAGCAGGAGCAGCAACGGGACGAGCGCGACCACCAGCAGCGGCTGGAAGCCCGAACGGATCCGCATCGCCGGAAGCGCGATGATGGCAATGCCGACGAGCACGAGGGTCAGCAGCCCGGCGGTCGGTGCGAACGCGGAGAGCACGGCCACCCCGATCGCCGTACGCCATGCAGCGCGCCAGCGCCTGTCCATGTCTCCTGTGTTGAGCCCGAGCGCCGAGCGCGCGACCCAGGGCAGCACCAGCGCGCCGGCCACGGTGCCGAGGCGGCCCTGGCCGACCGAACCCGACAGGACCGGTACGAGCGCATAGGCCAACGCGCCCCAGAGCTGGGCCCACGGGTTGTCGACCACCTTGCGCAGGAACCGCAACGCCGACCACATGGTCAACGGGACGGCCAGCACGAAGAGCAGCGTGATCAGCCAGCTCGCCTTGCCGAGCAGGATCGTGCCGAAGACCGCGAGCGGCAGGAGGTACGCCGGAGCGGTCGCGTCGGTGCCGGTGCCCAGCAGGTGCGTCGAGGAGAAGTAGGTGCTCCACCAGTGACCGACCGAAGGCGGGGCGGGGAGCAGCGCGCCGCCATGGAGTGGCCCGCCGTGCAGTGAGTCGCGACCGGCAACCAGCGCGAGCACCACGACCAGCAGGAAGGTCCACGCCCGCGGACTACGAAACAGCCGGGCCAGCAGACCGGTGTCCTCGGGCAGGTCCTCGTCGTCGTCGAGCGTCGCACCAGCCGTCGCCCGGGTGCCGTTGGTACGACGAGCGGCGGCATCACGACTCGAGTCGGCGACCGCACTTGCCAGATCGATGACCACGTCGAGGCCGTGTCTGTACGGCAGCCAGATCGGCGCCAGCAGCGGTTTGACCTGCGACTTGGGCACGGTCTGGGTGCCCCGGCGGGCGCGTCGCCCGGCGATGATCCGGTCCGGGCGCAGGTAGACGCGGACGATCGCGGCAACCTCGTCGCGAGCCTCACCGAGTGCACGGACCAGCAGGAAGCCGAAGGCACGCAGCATCCCGCCGAAGAACAGCCGGACGATCCGGTAGGGCATCGACCGGGCCGGCTGGTTGACCAGCAACGTGTAGATGGCTGCGGCCCGCTCATCACGACGCGGGCGCGAGACCAGCCGGGACTGACGCAGGCCCCGGTGCGCGGCCTCGGCGTGGAACATCAGTGCCTGCGGGATGATCCGGGTCCGGTGGCCGGCGTTGGCAGCTCGCCAGCCGAAGTCGATATCGTTGCCGAAGATGGGGAGCAGCTCGTCGAAGCCGATCCGCTCGAGGACGGACCGGCGGACCAGCATTCCGGCGGTGTTGACCGCGAGCACGTCGCGGACGTCGTCGTGCTGGCCCTGGTCGTACTCGCCGCGTTCGAGACCGGTCTCGCGCCTCCCGGTCCCGGTGATCGTGACGCCGAGCTCGAGCAGCCGCTTCAGCGAGGGCCATTCACGGAGCTTGGGGCCGAGGACCGCCACCTCGGGCTCGGCGTTCTCGGCTTCCTCGCGCAACACCGCGAAGCAGGTGGGATCGGGGCTCGAGTCGTCGTGCAGGAGCCAGATCCACTCGTCCGGCTCTGCTGGTCCGGCCAGTTCGAGACCGGCCCGGACCGCAGCGGCGTACGACGTGCCGGCGTCGAGCCGGTGCACCTTGCCCAGGGCCTGCTCGACGATCTTGACGCTGTCGTCACCGGAGCCGGTGTCGATCGCAATGATGTCCTGCGGCAGAGCGGTCGACGCCTCGAGCCCCGCGAGCACCTTGGGGAGCCAGCGGGCGCCGTTGTGGCTGACCAGCAGCGCGGTGACCCTCACGACCGATCACCTTAGCCAGCGGTGTCGAAGAGTCAGAAACCCGGACGCAGTGGCATACAACTCACTGGCCCCTCATCGGGACTCAGGAGACGGCGCGCTTCTTCAGCTTCCGGCGCTCGCGCTCGGACAGACCGCCCCAGATGCCGAAGCGCTCATCGTTCATCAAGGCGTACTCGAGGCACTCCCCGCGCACGTCACAGGTCAGGCAGACCCGTTTGGCTTCGCGGGTCGACCCGCCCTTCTCCGGAAAGAACGCCTCGGGGTCGGTCTGGGCGCAGAGTGCACGCTCCTGCCAACCGGCTTCATCGACGTCACTCTCGAGCAGATACAGCTCTCGCATGTTCTCGCCCCTTCGACCCTGCGACCCTTACGGGCCGCGATGTGTAAGCAGGTTGGAAACCTGTGAACCCCTGTGAACCCCTGTGAACGTTGCGTGATCTTCGTCTCCCTGGCTCACAATGGTGAGTCGGAGTTGAAAACCACACTGGTGTGATTACATGCCTGTCGTACCCATGAAGTCAAGCCCGGATCTGCTATGAGCCATCCTGCTGACGCACCGCCGAAAGCGTGCTAGGGCCCGCTCGACTGCTCCCGACTGCTCGTCGGGGGATCCCTCGGGCGACGCGCCACCAGACGTGGGACAGACTGTCGCCCATGACAGCAGGTGCCCCCAAATCCACGCCCGGACCACTGCCCGCGCGGATCACCGTGCTCTCCGGAGGCGTCGGTGGAGCGCGTTTCATCCAGGGGCTGCTGCGGCTGGTCGAGCGAACCTCCAGTGCCACGACCGTCACCGTGATCGCCAACACCGGTGACGACATCTGGGTGCACGGGCTCAAGGTCTGCCCCGATCTCGACACCGTGATGTACACGCTCGGCAGCGGCATCGACACCGACCGCGGCTGGGGCCGCACCGACGAGACCTGGCACGCGAAGGAGGAGCTCGCGGCGTACGGCGTCGAGCCGACCTGGTTCGGCCTGGGCGACCGCGACCTCGCGACGCATCTGGTGCGCACCCAGATGCTCGACGCCGGTTTCTCGTTGTCGAAGGTCACCGATGCGCTCTGCCGCCGCTGGCTGAGCCCGATCTGGGGCGCCCGCGTCCGGCTGCTGCCGATGAGCGACGACCGTGTCGAAACCCATGTGGTCATTGACGATCCGGCCGACGGCGAGCAACGCGCGGTCCACTTCCAGGAGTACTGGATCCGCCACCAGGCCAGCGTGTCCGCGTCCGCTGTTGTCGCGATCGGCGCCGACCGCTCCGCCCCTGCGCCCGGCGTGATCGAGGCGATCTCCGACACCGACCTCGTCGTGCTGCCTCCGTCGAACCCGGTGGTCTCGGTCGGCACGATCCTGGCCGTGCCGGGCATTCGCGATGCACTTCGTACGACGACCGCACCGGTCGTCGGCGTCTCGGGGATCGTCGGTGACGACCACGTCCACGGGATGGCCCGGCAGCTGCTCGGCATCATCGGTGTCGAGGTCTCCGCAGCCGGAGTCGCCGAGCACTACGGCAGCCGCAGACCTGGGGGCGGCAACGGTGACGGCATCCTCGACGGCTGGCTGGTCGACTCGGTTGACGCACCATCGGTCGACCGCATCGAGAAGGCCGGCATCCCGGCCCGGGCCGTACCTCTGATGATGACCGACCACGATGCCACGGCCGACATGGCACAGGCCGCGATCGATCTGGTCCTGCCGGGGCGGTGACGCAGCCATGAGCAGACTCGAGATCATCGCGGTCGACGGGATCGGCGAGATCACCGCCGACACCGACCTGGGCGCGCTCATCGCCGGCCTGGACCTCGGCGACGGCGACATCGTGATGGTCACCAGCAAGGTGGTCAGCAAGGCCGAAGGGCTCGTCGTCACCGGCGATCGCGACGACGCGATCGCCGGCGAGACCGTCCGGGTGGTGGCACGCCGAGGGCCGACCTCGATCGTCGAGAACCATCTGGGCCTGGTGATGGCCGCCGCCGGGATCGACGCGTCGAACGTCACGCCGGGGCAGCTCGTCCTGCTCCCCCGCGACCCGGACGCATCCGCGCGCAGGATCCGCGAAGCCGTTGCCGCGGCGGGCAGCAACGTCGCGGTGCTGATCACAGACACAGCCGGTCGGGCCTGGCGCAACGGCCAGACCGACATCACGATCGGGGCCGCCGGGATCGACGTCCTGGAGAGCCTTGCCGGCGCGGTCGACGGCTATGGAAACCCGCTGGCCGTCACCGAGCCGGCGATCGGTGACGAGCTCGCAGGTGCTGCCGACCTGGTCAAGGGCAAGCTCTCCGGTCGTCCCGTCGCGATCGTGCGTGGGCTGGCCGACCGGGTGCTCGCACCCGGTGACCACGGCAGTGGTGCCCGTGCAGCACTGCGGCCACGGTCGATGGACATGTTCGCCCTGGGCAGCAGGGAGGCGGTGGTCGCAGCGGTGGCCGGACGCGACAGCGACTGCTTCGGCTCGGCAGCGACGGCCGAGGAGCTCGCGACCGCTCTCCGGTCCTGCGGGTTAGCCGCGGAAGCCGGTGCGGCCGGGGTCGCCGGGGTCGCCGTCGAGTCCGAGGACCCGCGCGTCGACCTGGTCGCGTTCGCCCACGGCTGGCGTCGTACGGCGGACCGACCGTCGGCCCTTCTGCCGATTACCACCAGCCGGCCGGCAAATCCGTAGACTTCGCCCCGTTGTCCCCGTCGTCCGCACCTGAAGCCAGCGAGAGAGCAGCCCCGTGGCCAAGAAGAACCAGAAGAACAACGACCGCCGTGCGATGGTCGAGGAGATGCGCAGGCAGCAGCAGCGCAAGGAACGCCAGCGCAGCGTCCTGATTCTCGGCTTCTGCGTCATCCTGGTGCTCGGCCTGCTCTCGGCCGCGCTGGTCCCGTACATCAAGAACCAGCGGGCGGAAGCTGCGCTGAACAAGCTCGACCTCGAGAACATCGGCGTGTCGGAGTCCGCGGCAAGTTGTGACCCGATCAAGACCACCGTCACCGACCACAACCAGAACCACATCTCCGCGCCGACGCCGATCGTCTACAAGGATGCGCCGCCGTCATTCGGCCCGCACCGGCCGGCACCGGCCGCCTTCGCGCGCAAGTTCTACACCGCAGACGACCGTCCCGAGGTCGCCGAGCTCGTGCACAACCTCGAGCACGGCTACACGATCCTCTGGTACGACGACACCGCTGCGAAGGACAAGGCAGAGATGAAGAACATCCAGGCGATCGCAACCAAGTACAAGGACGTCAGGTTCATCGCCGCGCCCTGGACGGCCACCGACGGCGCTGCCTTCCCCTCGGGCAAGCACATCTCGCTGACGCGATGGAGCGCCGACGCGTCCAACACCAGCGACGAGTCCAAGCAGCGTGGCAACTGGGAGTACTGCGGCACGACCAGCGGTGCCGTCGTGTCGTCCTTCGTCAAGAAGTGGCCGAACTCGGAGTCACCCGAAGTCGGTCTGTTCTGATCTCGGACATCGGCTGCTAGGTGAGGTCGGCGCGACCGCTCTGCTTGAGCGCATCGACGACAGCCTTGACGTCCTGCGCGTGCTCGTAGGTCGTGACCAGCAGCGCATCGCCGGTGTCGACCACAACGATGTTCTCCAGCCCCACAACGGCAATCGTGCGGCCGGCAGCAGGGATGACGAGACCGCTCGCGTCCTTGCGGATCACCAGTGCATCCTCGCCGAGCACCCGGATCCCGTCCGGTGCGGCGTCGACGATGCTGCCGAGCGAGGCGTAGTCACCGATGTCGTCCCAGCCGAACCGACCCGGTACGACGGCCACCCGACCCGCCACCGCGGCAGGCTCGGCGACGGCGTGGTCGATCGCGATCTTCTCCAGGTCCGGCCAGAGCTCACCGAGCCTGGCCGGGTCGGCCGCGATCGCCCGCAGCCCGGCTGCGAGATCGGGATGGTTCTCCGCGAGCAGGTCGAGCAGCACCGAGGCGCGCACCACGAACATCCCGCCGTTCCAGCGGTACTCCCCCGACGCGACGTAGCCAGCCGCTCGCTCGGCGTCCGGCTTCTCGACGAACTCCTTGACCGTGCAGGCCGTCTCGAAGCCCGCGAGCGCGACGCCGGCCCGGATGTAGCCGAACCCCGTCGCGGCGAAGGTCGGCTCGATCCCGATCGTGACGAGTACGCCGGTCTGCGCCACCGAGACGGCCTCGCGCACGCCGGCCTCGAACGCCGCCTGGTCGCTGATCACGTGGTCGGCCGCGAAGGATCCCAGGACGGCATCGGGGTCGTCCCGTTCGAGCAGGGCCGCGGCGAGCCCGATCGCGGCCATCGAGTCGCGTGGCGACGGCTCGGCGATGACCCGGTCCCGGTCGAGAGCAGGCAGCTGTCGGCGTACGGCGTCCTCGTGGGCGGCACCGGTGATGACGAGCACGCGATCGTCCACCAGCGGAGCCAGCCGGTCGATCGTGGCCTGGATCAGGGTCCGGCCACTGCCGGTCAGGTCATGCAGGAACTTCGGCGACGAGGCCCGCGACAACGGCCACAGCCGGGTGCCGGCTCCACCGGCCGGGACAACGGCCCAGAACTGCGTCATCGCCTCGGGGGTCTCCATGGGGAGGCATCCTGCCATCACCTAGATTCGTGCGAGTGACCACTCTCGCTGGACGCACCACCTTCCCCGACCTGCTGTCCGCCCGGCTGCGGGCGACGCCGGCGCAACCCCTGATCACGGCGTACGACGACGCGACCGGCGAGCGCGTCGAGCTGTCGGTGATGACCTACGCGAACTGGGTCTCGAAGACCGCGAACCTGCTGACCGACGAGCTGATGCTCGACCCCGGCGAGGTACTGCTCGTCGACCTGCCGACCCACTGGCTGGTGCCGATCTTCCTCGGCGCCGCCTGGTCAGCGGGGCTGGTGGTCAGCACCGATCCGACAGCAGACGCTGCGCTCGTGGTCTGCGGACCGGACGTTGCGCCTCATCTGGACCGCGGGGTGCCGGTGCTGGCAACCGCGCTGCTGCCGTTCGGCGTGCGGTTTCCGGAGCCGGTGGCGGCACCGGTGCTCGACTACGGACTGCTCTGGCCCGGTCAGAGCGATGTCTTCTCCCCCGTCGCACCGATCGATGCGGGCGACATCGCCTGGCGCGGCCCCGATGGTGAGCACTCCCAGCGCGACCTGCTCGAGCGGGCCGCCGGTCTGGACGCCGGCACCCGCCTGCTCACCGACGTGAACCCGCTGGACGATCTCGGCGGCAGCTTTTTCGGACCGTTGCTGGCCGACGGGTCCGTCGTCCTCGTGCGGAACCCGGAGCATACGAAATGGCCCGCCCGCCATGACAGCGAACGGGCCACCTCAGAACGTAGGGCCGGTCAGCCGGCCAGCTGATAGGACTTGAACCCCTCGCCGACGTACACCCGCGGCGCGAAGCCCGAACCGCCGGTCAGCCCCGGCAGCAGCCAGAGATAGCCGGTCGACTTCTCCCGGACGAGCAGGTCCGCGGTGCCGTTGCCATCGATGTCACCGACACCGATCGCCCAGTCGTAGGAACCACTGACACCCTTCTTGGCCAGGGCACCGCTCGCGCTCGTGCCCGCAAACGGCACGAACGAGCCGTCGCTGGAGCCGAAGACGGTGTTCGGGAGCTGGTTCGACATCCAGATCCCGGTGCCGATCTGGTTGTAGGTGCGGGTCTTGTTGGCATAGCGCACCGTCGGCTTGAAGCCCTTGGCGCCGTTGCCGGCGAAGAGCAGCATCACGCCGTTGCCGGCCCGGCCGACCAGGTCCGGGTGCTTGTCACCGGTGACGTCCCCGACGGCCGCGAGCTGGGTGATGCTCTTCCAGCCGTCGCCCATCGAGACACCGGCAGCGAACATCCCGTTGCCCTGCCCGAGCCGCAGCACCATCCGGTCGCCGCCGTTCTCGCGGGTGATCAGGTCACCCTTGCCGTCACCGTTCCAGTCACCGACGTCGAAGATCTGGCTGACGCCCTTCGCGGTGATGTTGGTGGGCACGATCGCGCGCAGGTTGGCCTTGCCGTTGTGAGGTACGACGACCAGTGCGCCGGCGCTGTTCACACCGACCATGTCGGACATCGAGTTGCCGGCGAGCTGCCCGGAGCTCAGCTTCGCGAGTCCCTTGAACTGGGAGAACGGGCCGATGTAGTGACCGAGGTTGCCCGTACCGGTCCCGGGCCTCAGGATCGTCCGGCCGTCGGTGGCGGCGCGCATCAGCACGTCGGCCACTCCGTCGCCGGTGATGTCACCCATCGCGTCCAGGGAGTCGAAGGTCTGGTTGAGGTGCGCCAGCTTCACCGGCGCCGCAAGCCTGGCGCCGCCAAGACCCTTGATCAGGTAGAGGTCACGCTTGGCCGACACCGCGATCAGGTCCGGCCTGCCGTCCTTGTTGAGGTCGCCGGCCACCGTGGTCAGGGCGTACGGCCAGCTCTTGCTCATCAGCTGACGTGCGCCGAACTTGCCGTGGCCCTTGCCCGGGATGAGGTAGAGCGCCTTGGTGGACCGCAGCCTCGCGACGATGTCCGGGTGCCCGTCCTTGTTGAGGTCGCCCGCGCCGACGGCGAAGTCCATCCCGTGCAGCATCTCGGTCGGGTCGATGCCGGTCGCGCTGACATGCCCCTGGCCGTCCCCGCGGTACACCCTGGCCACCGTGGACGACGCGTCCTGGGCGATCACATCACCCTTGCCGTCGCCGGTGACGTCACCGACAGCGAAGACCTTGCCGTCCGACTTCCACGGACCCTTGCTGGTGACCGGCGCGAGGTAGCCCATCTGTCCGCCCGTGGGCAGCAGCGAGATCTTGCCGGTCGAGGTGTTCTGCAGGGCCAGGTCGGGGTAGGCGTCCCCGGTCAGGTTCGGCGGTCCCGAGAAGGTGATCCCGCTCGGCTGGGCAACCGCCGGCCCGTAGTGCGCTGCCACGCCGGTGGCCGGTGGGGGCGTCGTCGGCGGGGGTGTCGTCGGCGGGGGTGTCGGCGGCGGCGTCGTCCCGTGCTGCGCCGCGGTCTGGATCGCCTCCGCCTCGGAGATGATCTCCGGGATCTTGGCGTAGAGGTACTTGCCCGGACAGGCGGTGGCCTCGACGTCGCGGTGCCCGTTGATCGCGTTGAGGTAGCGGTTCTTGACCCAGATGTGCTTGGCGTCCGCGCGGATGTCGTAGAGCGACAGCTTCCAGGCGAAGAGGCGCGCATAGGCGTCGATGATCGCCTGCGGCGGCTTGGCGATGTCGAAGTTCCCGATCGAGGACATCGCGAACGACACCTCGTTGTAGCCGAGCGTGTGTGCGCCGATGACCGCGCGGTCGACGCCGCCGTAGCGGCCTTCCCAGATCCGCCCGAACCGGTCGACGAGGAAGTTGTAGCCGATGTCGCGCCAGCCGCGGCCCTCCACGTGGTACGCGTAGATGCCGCGAATCAGCGCCGGCACCTGGGCCTCGGTGTAGTTGTTCGCATTCACCGTGTGGTGCACGAAACCGGTCTTGATGGTGCCGTACGACGGCGGGCTCTGGTCGCGGATCTTCTCGTTCGCACCCCACTGGGCCCGCGAGAAGATCTGCGGCTTCGGCGCCACCTTCATCGCCGCAAGGGCAACATCCGTGGATCCAGCTGTCGCTGCAGATGAGGTGAGAGCAGCGGCGTTGCTGCTCCCGCCGGCGGCCGCTTCCTCTTCGGCCGCCGGCGAGCTGAGGTTGCTGGTGTCCTCGATGGGCGCGCCGTGCGCGTCCACATCCGAGGCAGGCAGCTTGGAGGTGTCGATCGCGGGCAGCTCCTTCTTGACCTGCCCTGCACCCGGGTCGATCAGCACGAGCCGCATGCCGGCCGGCGCGGTGCCGTCACGGGTCTCGGCGCGCATCTGGACCTTGTCGGCGTAGCCCACGACGAGGGCGTCCGTGCCGGGGCGGGTGTGCGCGCCCTCGGAGGTGTCGGCGTCCGGGCCGTGGTCGTCGTGGTAGTTCGCGGTGGTCCACTCCGACCACTTGCCATGGCGCAGGCTGCGGACCTGGATCGAGATCGCGCTCTCTGCCAGGTTGATGCCCGGCTGCCAGGTGACCCCGACTGTCGCGAACCCGGTGACCGGCTCCGGCTTGGTGAGGATCGCGAGCTTCTTGGGCGCGCGGCGGGCCGCGAGCTTCGGGTTCAGCTGTTCGTCATTCGGCGCCTGCTTGGTGGCGGGCAGGGTCCGCTCAGCGGTCTTGTCCACGGTGCTGACCGAGACCTGACGCAGCTTGGGGCTGATCGGCTTGGTGGCGACGTACGCCTCCTGGACGCGTACGGCGGGAAGCAGGTCCCCGCCCGCCACAGCCGACTCCGAACCGGGCGCGACGATCTCAAGCGTCATCACACCGGCAGCGGACAGTCCGACCGCGAGCACCGCGGCGGTGACCAGAAACTGCTGGCAGATGGTGACGTATCGAGCCCGGTTTAGCTGCATTGAATAGCACTCCATGTGAGAGGAAGTAAGTCACACGAGTACCAAGTGTCACATCAGTAACAGAGGCCGCCAAGCAGTTTGGTCTAATTACAAACCTGTAATTAGGCTAATTACAATGGTGTTATTAAATGCAGCCCCTAATCCCGAGGCAAATGCGGCCCTGACTTTAACGCATTACGTTCGCCTTGCTGGGTGTCGCGGCCTACGCTCTCGGGCATGCCTTCCCCGACCCCACCAGCCTCAGGTCATCGCGTCCGAGCGCTGGCTTTCAGACTGGGCGTCATCCCGCTGCTCGCCCTGTGCACCGTCCTCACCCCGGGCGGCCAGAGCCAGGCAGCAGGCTCCGAGCCGTCCCGGTCCGCCGCAGCGGTGGCGACACCGCAGCTCGGCGCCCCCTGGGGCCACTACACCGGACCGGCTGACCCGACGTACGCCGCCTGGGAGTCGGCCACCGGAACGAACAAGGACCTGCTCGCAAAGATCGCCCTGCGAAGCAAGGTCCAGTGGTTCGCCTCGGGGGTTGCCACCAGCCGGATCGGCGACACGATCAGTCGCTACATCGCGAACTCCCAGGACGGGAACCCGGACGCCCTGGTTCAGTTCGCGCTCTTCCGGCTCTGGCCCAACGGCGAGAAGGCGAAGGCGCAGCCGCTGACGCAGAGTGACCAGACGGCCTACCGGAGGTGGGTCGACGCGGCCGCCGCGGGCATCGGCTCTGCCCGGGTCGCCATCGTCCTCGAACCGGATCTCGCGGTGTCACTCAAGGGCTGGCATCCCGCGGTCCGGCTGGCGCTGGCGAAGTACGCCGCTCAGGTGTTCGGCGCCCTTCCCCGCGCATCGGTCTACCTCGACGCCAGTGATGCGGACTGGCTGAAGGTGAGCGCAGCCGTCGCCATGCTGCGGTCGGCCGGGGTCAGCAGCGTGCGCGGGTTCGCCCTCGGCGCGACGCACTACGCCGCCACCTCCGCCCAGGTCACGTTCGGCCACGCGGTCGTCGCTGGCCTCAAGAAGGCCGGGATCCCGGGGAAGCACTTCGTCATCGACACCGCCGACAACGGCCGACCCTTCACCTTCAAGCAGTACCACGCAGCCCACCCGCACGGGAACTACGAGAACGCCCAGGTCTGCCAGTCCAGGACGCAGCGGCATTGCGACACCTTGGGCATCCCGCCGACGACCCACGTCTCGGACCCGGGCGAGGTCGACGCCTACCTGTGGTTCGGCCGGCCCTGGCTCTACAACCAGGCGAAGCCGTTCTCGCTGCGCCGCGCGCTCGCGGTGGCCCGCACCACGCCGTACTGAGTCAGGCCCGCGACTTCAGATCTCGGCGCCGAACTCGCCGTCCAGGCCGCCCTCGTCGGTCTCGTCGTCGTCCTCGTAGTGCAGGTAGCGGACACCCTCGTCGACGTCGCCGTCGAAGTTGAGGTGGCCCGACTCCAGGACCAGCAGCCGGTCGCACATGGCCTTCACCGATGCCGTCGCGTGGCTGACGTAGAAGATCGTGCTGCCCTGCTGGCGAATCTCCTGCATCTTCGCCAGGCACTTGACCTTGAACGGGCGGTCGCCGACCGCGAGCACCTCGTCTGCCAGAAAGATGTCGGCATCGACGTGCACCGCGATCGAGAATCCGAGGCGCGCGTACATCCCGGAGGAATAGTGCGATACCGGGGTGTCGAGGAACTTGCCGATATCCGCGAAGTCGACAATTGCGTCGAACTTCCTTTTGATCTCGGGTTCGCTCATGCCCAGGATCGCGCCGTTGAGGAAAAGGTTCTCCCGACCACTGAGCTGGGGGTGGAAGCCGGCTCCGGTCGCGATCAGGCCCGCGATCCGGCCACGGGTCCGGATGGTGCCCTGGTCGGGGCGCATCACACCGTTGATCAGCTTGAGCAGGGTGCTCTTGCCCGAGCCGTTCAGCCCCATCAGCCCGATGGCCTCCCCCTGCTGCACGGTGAAGGACACGTCGTTGACGGCCTGGAACTTCTCCTGCATGGGCAGCCGGCGGGCAGCGGCAACGGCCATCTGCTTGAGGGTGCGCTGGTACTGCATGGTGAACTGCTTGGACACGTGGTCCACGACGATCGAGTCAGCCATCACAAACGCTCCGGGAATCTGCCCTCGACACGCGCGAAGTACTTCTGGCCGGCGTACAGCAGGACGAAACAGATCAACAGCATGATCACGCCGCGCTCCCACATGTCGGGCGGGAACGCGATCGTGCGCGGCCCCCCAGCCTGGGAGACGGTGTTCCCATGGTGTTCGGACGGGCTCAGCGAGGAGAACCAGAAGCACTTCTGCATCAGGATCACGCCCTCGGCCAGCGGGTTGCCGACATAGATGTTGTACATCCACGCCTGGCTGGCCTTCAGGTTGTAGACCAGCGAGAACGCGTACATCATCGGAACCATGAAGTGAAGGAAGGACAGGATCGTCGCGACGATGTTCTGGAAGTCCCGGAAGAACACGTTGAACGCCGCAAAGAAGAGCGACAGCGCGAGCCCGAACGTGACCAGGATGGCGACCCCGAGCGCGCCCGCCGCGAGCGAGGACAGTCCGGGATGCCAGCCGGTCATGAAGCACCAGAACACCAGCAACAGGATCTGCGGGAACGTGTGATAGAGCGCGACCACGAAGGCAGCCACCGGGAAGATCTCCCGGGGCATCCGCATCTTCAGCACCAGCGAGCGGTTCTGCCAGATCGAGCGGGTGCCGCCCGACCAGGTCTCGCTGAACAGGTGCACGAAGACCTGACCGGTGAACATGTGCACCGCGAAGTCCGGCACCGACCGGTGCGCGTCGAGGATCACCGCGAAGACGAGGTAGTAGGTGCCGAACCGGACCGCCGGCTGCACATAGGACCAGAGCAGTCCGAGCAGCGACGCGGCGTACATCTGGGCGAGCTCGCGCCCGACGATGAGCTTCAGCAGGTAACGCTGGGAGAGAACCTCCCTGATCCCGCCGGAGGGCGCGGGATCGACCAGCGGCCCGGGTACGTGGCGCACCAGTCGCGGTCCGTCGAGGGGCGCCACGGCGGGCATCGAGTCCGCCTTCTTCTCGGCCAGCTTCCGGGCCCGCGACGCTGCGTTCTTGCGACGTCCGCGCTCGTCGGTGACGGGGCGCTTCTTGTTCACCGCTCTCATGGGAGGTCCACCGACTCGATGGAGCCGGCCCGGTCGACCGTGCCGTCGACCTTGACTCCGAAGGTCTGTTCCCAGGTCTCCGGAGAGGTGATGTCGCCGAGCCGCTCGCGATAGAGCGCAGCGAGCCGGGGCCACTCGCGGTGGAAACGCTGGTGGATCTCGATGGTCCGCTTCATCAGGTCGCGGAAGAGCTCGGGGTCACGCTGGTAGAGCGCGGCCGAGGTGCCGTCGGGCATCGAGACGATGGCGGAGTCGTACCTCGCCAGCCGGTACCACTTGGCGTCCATTGCCGGCACCTCTGCCTCCGGGTGCGCCCGGGACAGCTCGCGAGCCGGCCGGAGCTGCCGGAGCGGGGCCATCCCAGCTGTGATCAGCTGCGAGATGCGGCTCGGCACCTCGGAGCCGTCCTTGCCCTTGCGGGGCGGCTTGTGGCGACGTACGGCCGGGAACGAGTCGGGGTCCACCTGCAACCGGGCGTCGGTGAACGACTTCACGAACTCGCGGACCTCGGGAAGCTTCGAAGCCAGCTCACCGTGCAGGTCGTCAGGCCCACGCAGCACGTCCTCGAGGGCCAGGTGGCGCAGCTCGACGGTGGAGTACTGCATCGAGACCAGGTGCGCGATCTGATGGTTCAGGCTCTCGCGCACCATCCGGCCGCCGTGTTCGTACGGCGAGTGCAGCAGCGCCGCGACGAACCGGTTGCGCTGGTGGAAGTAGGACTGCCAGTCGAGCGCATCGTTCTTGTCCGTCCACGGCACATGCCACACCGCAGCGCCGGGGAAGGTCACCGTCGGGTAGCCGGCGGCCTTGGCCCGCAGCCCGAACTCCGAGTCGTCCCACTTGATGAACAACGGCAGCGACAGGCCGACGTCGCGCAGGGTCTGCAGCGGGATCAGGCACATGAACCAGCCGTTGAAGTCGACGTCCGTGCGCTTGTGCAGCCAGCGCGTGGAGCGGAGGTTGCGGGCACCGAAGTCCCAGTCGTTGTGCACGTGCTCGGGTGACTGCCACCAGAACCGGTAGGGCTGGATGATCTCGCCGTAGCTGTGCAGCCGGGACTTCGCGTAGAGGCTGAACATGTGGCCACCGACGATTGTCGGGCGTCGAGCCAGGTCGCCGAACGTGACTGCCCGGATGATGCCCTCGGGCTCGCAGACCACGTCGTCGTCCATGCACATGAAGTACTTCGAGGTGCCCCGGCGTACCGCCTCGAGCTGGCCCCGGGCGTAGCCACCGGAACCACCCAGGTTGCCCTGCTCGACGACCCTGAGCTGGTCGCCGAGGAGTGACTTCGCCTTGGCGAAGATCGGTGAGTCGGTGACCTTCTGGGTGCCCTGCTCGGCGACGAAGACCTCGTCGAGGTAGGGGCGCAGGTCCTCATCGGCACCCATCTGGACGATCAGGTCGGCACAGAAGTCGGGACGGTTCATGGTGGTGATACCCACAGTGACATTGCCGGGGGCCGCACGGTCCTCCGGCACCTGGGCGGTCCACTCGGCGCCCTCGACGACCGCATCCTCGTCACCGGCGACGATGTCGTACCAGTACCAGCCGCCATCGACGAACGGCTTCAGGGAGAGCTCGAACGTGAAGATGCTGTGGCCGGACTCGACCATCGCGCTGTCGACGCGTTGCGACCGGCCGTTGGCCATCGACTTGAAGATCGTGATGCCGGCACCGCGTCCCGACAGCGTCACCGTCAGGGTCACGTCCGTCACGATGCTCCAGCGCCGCCAGTAGCTGGCAGGGAACGCATTGAAGTAGGTGCCGAACGAGAGCCGGTCCTCGGCCTTGATGCGCACCGAGCGGCGCCCGATGATCTGGTCGGGGTGGATGCTGGCACCGCTGGAGATCGACTGCCTCAGGTTGGCGGCATTGACCTCCTTGGCGTTGCGGTTGCCGCCGATCTCGTACTTGTCGGCGTCGAGCACCGCGTGGTCGGCATCGACGTACAGCGGCAGCACCTCGGTGTCGCCGTCGATCGGCAGCACCAGCCGCTGCAGGACTCTCGCCACCGTCTTGCTGGACTGCTCGCGCGGGTCACTCACCGTCGACGCCTCCGGACTTCAGCTCGGCGCCGCCTGCGAAGTGCGGCTTGAGTTTGTTCTCGAACATCGTCAGTGCTGATCCGATCGCCATGTGCATGTCGAGGTACTTGTAGGTGCCCAGCCGGCCGCCGAAGAGCACCATCGGCTCCTTGGCCGCGAGGTCGCGGTACTTCAGCAGCTTCGCGCGGTCCTCGGCGGTGTTGATCGGGTAGTAGGGCTCGTCGTCCTCGGTCGCCGCACGGGAGTACTCGTGGACGATCACGGTCTTGCCCGGCAGGTAGGTGCGCTCGGGGTGGAAGTGCTTGAACTCGTGGATCCGGGTGAACGGCACTTCCTGGTCGTTGTAGTTCATCACCGAGGTGCCCTGGAAGTCATCGACGTCCTTGACCTCCGGCTCGAGGTCCACGGTGCGCCAGGAGAGCCGGCCCTCGGAGTTGCCGAAGTACTCGTCGACCGGACCGGTGTAGACGATCGGGACCTTGCCGGTGAACTCGTCACGGGTCCCGTTCGCCGGGTCGAAGAAGTCCGTGTTCAACCGGACCTCGATATTGGGATGGTCGGCCATCTTCGTCAGCCACGCGGTGTAGCCGTCGGTCGGGAGGCCTTCGTACTTGTCGGCGAAGTAGCGGTTGTCGAAGTTGTAGCGGACCGGAAGCCTGGTGATGATGTCCGGACTCAGCTCCTTGGGGTCCGTCTGCCACTGCTTGGCGGTGTAGCCCTTGACGAACGCCTCGTAGAGCGGCCGCCCGATCAGGCTGATCGCCTTCTCCTCGAGGTTTGTCGCGTCGGCCGTGGCGATCTCGCTGGCCTGCTCGGCGATGAGGGCACGCGCCTCGTCGGGGGTGTGGCTCTTGCCGAAGAACTGGTTGATCAGCCCCAGGTTCATCGGGAACGAGTAGACCTGTCCCTGGTACTTCGCGAAGACCTTGTGCTGGTAGCCGGTGAAGGTGGTGAACCGGTTGACGTACTCCCAGACCTTCTCGTTGGAGGTGTGGAAGAGGTGAGCGCCGTAGACGTGCACCTCGATGCCGGTGGTGGGCTCAGCCTCGCTGTAGGCGTTGCCGCCGAGATGGTGCCGGCGCTCGAGCACCAGCACCTTGAGGCCGAGCTCGTTGGCACACCGTTCGGCGATCGTGAGGCCGAAGAAGCCCGATCCGACGATGACGAGGTCATGGTCTCGACTGTCGGCTCGCTTGCTCGCCGGCTCGACGTGATGGTTCACGCGTAAGAACTCCTTGTTGGACAACCGCGGAAGTCTATCTTGGCGGATCGCTCGAACCGGGCTGCATGGGTGAGGCGCTCGCCATAGTCCGGGCGTCCCTCAGAGCCCGGACAACATTGCTCATCTCGGCCTTTCCACCTCGGAGCGGCCCGAGGAGGAGCACAGCGAGCGTGATCAGGAACGGCTTGAGGCGGACCAGCACATTGTCGCCGTACCGAAAAATCACCAGGAAGAGGTTGCGGTACATGTAGTACCCCTTCCAGGACTTCATGTCGTGCTGCTGGTCGAAATCAAGCTGTCGGACGAGCACTGCATCACGGACGGCGACAATCGCGAAACCGGCGAGGCGGGCGCGGACCGCGAAGTCGACGTCGTCGTAGAAGATGAAGAACCGCGGATCGGGCAGCCCGATCTCGTCGATCACCCGCCGCTCGACCATGAAGCCCTCGAAGGCGACGTTCTCGATCGGGAGCTCGGCCGGCAGGTCTGCGCGGGTCGCGTACGTCGCATCCACCGTCGCCCGCTTCGGGCGTACGACGAACGGATTGGTCAGGTCGAACCGGACGGCTGCCTTCTCGCAGAGCCGGCCGCGGAGGTCCTCGCGCACCGCCATCAGGCACGGTCCGTCGTGCGCCATCAGCACGGTGAGGCAGTCGGGCGCCGGCGCGACGTCGTCGTCCATCAGCCAGATCCGGTCGTGGCCGGCGTCGTACGCCGTCTTGACGCCGAGGTGGAAGCCACCCGCGCCCCCGAGGTTGTCCGCGGTATGGATCGCGTGCAGGGGAAGGTCGTCGCGTGCGTCCAGCACCGCCCGGGTGTCGTCCGAGCTGGCGTTGTTGACCACGTAGACCGCGTCGGGCCGGCGCTCGAGCGCCGCCAGCCCGTCGAGGCACCGGCTGAGCAGCTCTGCCCGGTTGAAGGTCACGATCACGACGGCGACCGACGTCATGCCAGGAACCTCTGGTGTCCGGTGAAGTCCCTGCGGCGGGCCGCCCGGGCTGCATCGGCGCTGAGCCGGAGTCTGGCCAGGCTCGGCCGGGTGAAGGAGTAGAACCAGATCGTCTTGGCCACGAAGGCCGCGACGCCGGCTCTGCCACGGTAGTCACGAAGGTTGGTGATGTTGTTGCGGACCAGGCAGTAGTGCTTGAGGTCGCTCGGCGAGTGGTTGTACGTCGTCCGGCCGAACGCCATCGGCGTGCCGAGGTCGTCGGTCGCCGGATGCAGGAAGTGCGCCGGCACGATCGTGGCGACCCGGGCACCTGCGTTGCGCGCCCGCCAGAGGTACTCGACGTCATCGCCCCAGATGAAGAAGTCCTCGCGGACCAGGCCGATCCTCTCGACCAGCTCACGCGTGACCAGTACGCCGTTGAACGGGATCACCACGTCGGGAAGCACGTCGCTCTCAGCGGACACCCGTGCCGCAGCCTGTTCCAGGTCGGCGAGCTCGTGCACGACCGTCGCGGACCCGGGGATCCGGATCGGGAAGCACAGCCGGGTCCGGTCCTGCTCGGACACGACCGCGGGGCCCCAGAAGTCGAAGCGGCCGTCGTAGGCCATCAGCCGCTCGAGGCAGTCCGGCGGCGGCGTGCCGTCGTCGTCCATCAGCCAGACCAGGTCGGCACCGGCGTTGATCGCAGCCTCCAGGCCGGCGTGGAAGCCACCAGCTCCCCCGGTGTTGGTGGGCAGCGCCAGGACGGTCAGCGGAACCCTTCCCTCCAGCGACTTGACCATGTCGACCGAGCCGTCGGTCGATGCGTTGTCGACGACGATCAGCTCATCGGGCAACCGGACGCCGGCGTTGATCGCCGTGACGATCCGCTCGAGCAGGACGCGACGGTTCCAGGTCACGACGACTGCGACGACCCGGCGACTCACGAGCGTGACCCTATCCATGGCCCCTGTCTGTGGCAGTCAGCAGGCGTCCGTCAGGTCCGAGGAATCGTTGGCGTTGTAGCCGGTGTGGATGTTGCCCTTCGAGGCGCCGGTGGTGGTCGCGGTCCCGCGAGTGAAGCCCTTCGTCTTCTTGGTCGAGGTGCCCTTCGTCGCCGGCTTGTCCTTCAGCGCCGAGGTGACCATCCCCTTGATCTTGCCGATGTCGGGGTGGCCGGTGTTGATGATCGGCGGCACGAACGAGACCGTGCGGACCGCCTGGCCACGTGCCTTCAGCGCAAGCTCGGCGAAGTGGTCGAGCTCGGACGCCGGCAGGTTGGTCGAGATCAGCCCGGTGGTGGCCTTGGCGATCTTCTCGAAGTGCAGGATCACGGTCTGTGGGCTGAGCTGCTGCAGCATCGCGTTCATCACGCACTTCTGCCGCGCCATCCGGGAGTAGTCGTCGGCGGCCGCACGGGACCGGGCGTACCAGAGCGTCTCGAAGCCGTTCAGCTTGCGGATGCCGGGCTTCACATAGCCGGTGATGTCGCCGATCCGGCCGATCGGGATCGGTTCGCGGACGTTGAGGGTGAGCCCACCGACGGCGGTCACCAGGTTGCGGAACCCCTGCAGGTTGATCATCGCGTAGTAGTTGATCTTCAGCCCAGTGATGCCTTCGACAGCCTCCTGGGTCGCCTCGACCCCGGGGTTCGCGACACCCTTGAACAGCGGCTTGTGGTCGGCCGCCCAGGTGGCCAGCGAGTTCAGCTCGCAGGCGGCGCCGCAGTTGTAGCCCTTGGGGAACTGCTCGTGCATGATCGAGCCCTTGGCGAACGGGAAGTTCGTCATGTTGCGCGGAAGGCCGAACAGGATCGTCTTGCCGGTGTCCTCGTCGATGCTCGCCACGGTGAGGCTGTCGGGCCGGAGGCCCCATCTGTCCGAGCCGGAGTCCCCACCGAGCAGCAGGACGTTGTAACGACCGTCGTGCGCGCTGGTCACCTTGGTCGAGCCGAACATCGTGGCAATGAAGTCCTTCTGAACCCCGACCACGTGGGACACGAAGAGCAGCGAGCCGACGACGGAGAAGCAGAGCACCCCGTTGATGCCGACCATCGCAAGCCGCTGCTGGCGGTGCAGGGCGAGGGGGTCGCCGAGCCGCCAGGCATCCACGAAGAGGTACGCCCAGCCGACGGCCATGCCCATCAGGGCGAACCGGATCAGGCCGAGCATGAAGCCGTTGGTCAGCAGCCAGAACACGAAGGAGTGCGCGACCAGTCCGATCAGCATCACGAAGACCAGCGTGATGATCAGGGACAGCCAGATCCGGATGGCGATCCGGCCGATCTCCTTGCGGCCGGCGACCAGCTGCGCCGAGCCGGGGATCACGAGCGTCATCAGCATCAACGTGACCGCTCGGCGGAAACGGATGCGCGTCAGTGGGGAAGTGACTGGCGGCATCGAAGCGCCCTCTCAGTTCGGCCAGGGGAAGTTGGCTTACTGCTCCGTGGGAGGTGAACCCACGTGTGTCATCGCGGTGTCGTCGGGTGTTCTCGTGTGTCGTCCAGTATCACCAGTCACACGCGTCACAGGCGTGGCGACGCGCCGCGCCCCTCGTCGATCTCCGCCTTCCGGGCGAGCCGGTGTGCCCGCCGAATCTCCGCCTCACGCATCCTGCGGACCTCCTCCGGTGCGGTCGCGACGAGACCGGGGATCTCGCGCGGGCGCCCGCCGGCATCGATTGCCACGAACACGAGGTACGCCGAGGCAACGTGCACCGGCTCCGTCCCGGCCTGGTTCCACGGTTCGCTCTCGACGCGGACACCCACCTCCATCGACGTACGGCCCGCCCAGTTGACCTGGGCGGTGGCCCGGAGGATGTCACCGACATGCACCGGCTGGAGGAAGGCCATCTCGTCCATCGCCGCCGTGACAGCGGGACCGCCACCGTGCCGGCTCGCGGCGGCGCCGGCGGTGCTGTCGACGAGGCGCATCACCTCGCCACCGTGGACGTTGCCGAGCAGGTTGACATGGGTCTGGTTCGCCAGCAGCGACAGCGACACCTGACCGTAGGACGGAGGAAGCGAGGCGAGGCGCTGGCCGGATCCGTCGGTTGTCATGGACTGCACGGTAGCGTCTGCGCCATGTCTGACCGCCCCCCTGACGGCCCCGAATTCGGCTGGCTCTACGGATCGAAGGACGGCCCGGCTGCCGACGATCCCGAGCCCACCCGGATGATTCCGACGACTCCACGGCCGGAAGCGGGGCCGACGAAGGCGCGGTCCGCAGCACAGCCCGCGCCGCCCAACCGTCCGCCTCCGCTGATCGCGCCCACCCCCGGGTCGGGTCGGCGGCGCAGGCCTCCGGTCGTGCGGATCATCCTGCTCGTCCTGCTGCTGTGGGTGGCGTTCCTGGTCATCGTGCCGATCGTGTCGTGGAGCAAGGTCGACAAGGTCGCTGCGTTCCCGTCTGGTTCACGGCCGGCCGAACAACCCGGCACGACGTACCTGCTGGTCGGGTCGGACAGCCGCGCAGGCCTCACCGCGAAGCAACGTCGCCAGCTCACCACTGGCAGCGCCGCCGACGCGCCTGGCGGCCGCACCGACACCATCTTGTTGCTGCACACGGGATCCGGCCCGAGCCTGTTGCTGTCGATCCCGCGGGACTCGCTCGTCCCGATCCCGGGTCACGGCACCACCAAGATCAACGCTGCGTTCGCGTACGGCGGTCCGAAGCTCCTCGTCAAGACGATCGAGCAGGACACCGGCGTTCGCATCGACGACTACGTGGAGATCGGCTTCGGCGGGTTCGTGAACTCCGTCGACGCGGTCGGCGGGATCACGATCTGCCCGAAACGCCGGCTCGACGACAAGGACTCCGGGCTGCACGTGAAGAAGGGCTGTCAGACGGCCGACGGCATCACCGCGCTCGCGTACTCCCGGGACCGGCACAGCTTCGCGCTCGGCGACCTCACCCGCGCCCAGCACCAGCGTGAGGTGATCAACGCGACCGGCTCGAAGATCAAGTCGCCGTGGACCATCCTGAACCCGTTCCGCTACGTCGGCGTGGTGCACGCCGCGACGTCGTCGCTGAAGGTCAGCAAGGGCACCAGCCTGATCGCGATGGCTCGCTTCGGGATGGCGATGTCGAAGGTGAACGGCAAGAGCGGGCTGACCTGTTCGATGCCGATCAGCGACCTCGCCGTGCACTGGGACCACACCCGTGCGCTCGAGCTGCTGAAGTACATCAAGGAAGATCGCACCGGGGACCTCCCGAAGCACCTCTGCACGACGACAGGACTGCCCGGATGAGTGACCCGATCACTGTGCCGACCTACACAACTCTCACCTGGACCGTCGACGAGGACGGCATCGCGACCCTGCTGCTGAACCGGCCGGACGCGCTCAACGCGTTCAACGTGACGATGGCGCGCGAGCTCGAACAGGTCTTCCTGACCGAGGCGCTCGATGATGCGGTGAAGGCGGTCGTGGTCACCGGAGCAGGCCGGGCGTTCTGTGCCGGCATGGACCTGTCGGCCGGCGGGAACGTCTTCGGGCTCGACGAGTCGTTGTCCCCGACTCCGGCGGACGACCTCTTCGAACCGCCGTACCAGGACGGGGTCCGTGACACCGGCGGCAAGGTCACGCTCGCGATCCACGCCTGCCCGAAGCCGGTGATCGCTGCGATCAACGGTCCGGCGGTCGGCATCGGGGCGACGATGACCTGCGCGATGGACATCCGGCTTGCGTCCTCGAAGGCGAAGATCGGCTTCGTCTTCGGCCGGCTCGGCATCGTGCCCGAGGCCGCGTCGACGTGGTTCCTTCCCAGGATCGTCGGGGTGCAGCAGGCGCTCGAATGGATCTATGCAGCCGACATCCTCGATGCCGAGGCGGCCCTCGCCGGCCGGCTGGTCCGTTCGGTCCATCAGCCGGACGACCTGCTGCCGGCGGCGTACGACCTGGCCCGGTCGTTCGTGGTGGGCCGGTCCCCGGTGGCGCTGGCCCTGGCCAAGCGGCTGGTCTACCGGAACTCCTCGGTGCCACATCCACGAGACGCGCACGAGGCCGACTCGCTGGCGATGTTCCACTCCTCGATGGGCGATGGCAAGGAGGGCGTCGCCGCCTTTCTGGAGAAGCGTGCCCCGAAGTTCACCGGCAAGGCGTCCGAGGCTCCCGACATCTTCTGAGGTTGAGACGCAAGGGCGAGGATGTCGTCGCTCACGGGGCTTCCTCCTCGAAGAGCACCCCGCCGATCTCCCGGCTCCGGCCGACGAACTCGGCGACCAGCGTGTCGGCGACCCGCACCGTGACGTCGTACACCCCGTCGCGGCCGTCACGGCTTCGCTCGGTCGCGGTCGCAGTGAGTACGTCGCCCAGCCGGGTCGGCGCCCGGAACCTGACCTCGGCAGCAGCTGCCACCGTGCGGCGGTTGCGGGAGTTGCAAGCGAACGCGAAGGCCGAGTCGGCCAGCGTGAAGGTGATGCCGCCGTGGCCGATGTCGTGGCCGTTGACCATGTCGGCCCGGATCGTGAGCCGCAGCGTCGCCGTGCCGGGACCGACCTCGACCAGCTGCATGCCAAGCGCCCGGCTGGCCCGGTCACCCGCCCACATCGCAGCTGCGGCCTGCTGCGCGATCTCCTCGGGGCTCACCCCGTCAGGCTAGACGCAGCTCGGACCAGTGGTTGATGAGGTTTCGGGGCGCTGTTGGCAGACTGTCGCCCAAGGCTCGGGATGTGACGTATCTCCAGCGGACCGACTGAGGCAGGAACCCCATGGACTCAATTGACGGCAAGGTCGCGCTCATCACCGGAGCCGCCCGTGGCATCGGGGCCGAGACCGCCCGGCTCCTCGTGCGTCGCAACGTGAAGCTGGTCCTCACCGACCTCGACGAAGCGCCGCTCGAAGCACTCGCTGCCGAGCTCGGCGCGGAGAACGTCGTGGCGATCCCGTGCGACGTCTGTGACCTCGCCGCCATGGAGGCCGCGGTGGCGACCGGGATCGACCGCTTCGGAGGCATCGACTTCGTGATCGCGAATGCCGGGATCGCCAGCTACGGCTCGGTCCTCGGCGTCGATCCGTTGGCGTTCAAGCGCGTGATGGACATCAACGTGATCGGGGTCTTCCACACCGTCCGGGCGGCGCTGCCCTCGGTGATCGAGCGCAACGGCTACATCCTGGTGGTCTCCTCGCTCGCCGCCTTCGCACCGGCACCGGGTCTGGCGGCGTACAACGCGAGCAAGGCCGGCGTCGAGCACTTCGCGAACGCGTTGCGGCTCGAGGTCGCCCATCAGGGTGTGATGGTCGGCTCGGCCCACATGTCCTGGATCGACACCCCGCTCGTGCAGGACGCGAAGGCCGACCTCCCGGCCTTCAAGGAGATGCTCGACTCCCTGCCCGGGCCGCTGAGCAGGACCACCTCGGTGGATGCCTGCGCGAAGGCGTTCGTCAAGGCACTCGCCGGGCGGCAGCGGCACGTCTACGTGCCGGGCTGGGTCGGCGCGATTGCTGCGGCCCGCAACCTGATCACGTCCCCGCTCGGAGCCCGCGAGACGCTCAAGCACACGCCTCGGCTGCTGCCGAAGATGGACGAGGAGGTACGTCGCCTCGGTCGATCCACGAGCGCACGCAACGTCGCCCTCGAGGACAAGGCCGTCGATCCGGGCTGATCCGGTCATTAGGCTGGTCACATGGCCGACTGGCAGGACCCCGACGACGTGAGCTTCATGCTCGACGAGTGCAAGACCTGGGCGGTCGTGGGCTTGTCCGGTGACCCGACGCGCACGGCGTACGAGATCGCCTCGCTCCTGCAGGACAAGGGCAAACGGATCGTGCCGATCCATCCTTCGGCTCCGACCGTACTCGGCGAACAGGGCTACGCAACGCTGGCCGACGTGCCCTTCCCGATCGACGTGGTCGATGTCTTCCGGCGCTCCGAGTCGGCCGGCGAGTTCGCCGACCAGGCCGTGGCGGTCGGCGCGAAGGCGGTCTGGTTCCAGCTCGGCGTGATCGACGACGCTGCCTACGAACGCACCACGGCCGCCGGTGTGCCGATGGTGATGAACACCTGCCCGGCCATCGAGTGGCGCAAGCGGCGCGCGTGAGCGAGCCGGGCAGCGATCTCGTCGTACCCTCCGGGCCCGGAATCCCTGGTGGCCTGACCATTCCGGCGTACGAGATCGTCGAGCAGTTCTCCAAGTCCTCCGGCCCGGGCGGGCAGTCCGTGAACACCACCGACAGCCGCGTCGAGCTGACCTTCGACGTCGCAGCGTCCACTGCGTTCGGCGAGGACCAGAAGGCCCGGGCCCTGGACCGGCTCGGCTCGATGGTGACCATTGCCGCCTCGGAATATCGATCACAGCATCGCAACCGGGTCGCCGCCCGCGCCCGGCTCTCCGACCGGATCAGGGAGGCCCTCGCTCCCCCGCCACCGCCTCGTCGCCCGACCAAGCCGACCCGCGGCTCGCAGAGACGCCGGCTGGAGGGCAAGAAACAGCGTGGTCAGGTCAAGGGCCTGCGCGGCCGGGTCACCGGCGAGGGCTGAAGGCCTGCCCGGACGGGTAGCTGTCCGGTACCTCAGGCTGAGGCGGCACACCCCCTGTGGTTCCTAGCGTCAGCGGTATGCCGATCACCCTGATTGCCGACCCGCGCGTGTCCCGGATCCCGCTTGCCGAGAACGGCGAGCGCCTCGTCCCGCTGGGCGCCCGTTTCGGCCCGACCGGCCCGGGCAACCAGGTGCGGGCCTCGGTCGCCGCCCGGCTGTTCGACGCCCAGTGCTCGCTCCCGTCCGGACTGCACTTCAAGGTCGCCGAGGGTTTCCGTACGCCGGACGCGCAGCGCGCCATCGTGCTCTCCTACGCGGCCCTGGTACGCACCGCGAACCCCGACCTCGGCCACGACGACCTCCACCGCCTGACCAGCAGGTACGTCGCGCCGCTGGAGGTCGCGCCACACGTCGCCGGAGCCGCACTCGACCTGACGATCCTCGACGACCGTGGTGCGGAGCTCTGGATGGGCACGCCGCTGGACGCCACGCCCGAGGAGAGCGAGGGAGCGTGCTTCTTCGACGCCGTGGTCGACCGCGAGGCCCGGGCCAACCGGGTCCTCCTCGCACGGGTCCTGCGGGGCGTCGGGTTGGTCAACTACCCGACCGAGTGGTGGCACTGGAGCTTCGGCGACCGCTACTGGGCGCATCTGACGGGCGCCGCCGCTGCGCTCTATGGTCCGGTCCCGGTCGAGGCGGCAGCATGAGCGCCGCCCCCGTCGGCGTGCTCACTGCCGGGTCGCGAGACGTCGCGCGCGGTCCCCACCTCACCGTCGACCTGGCCGCGATCGCGGCCAACACCAGGCTGTTCGCGACCCGTGCGACAGGTGACCTGATGGCCGTCGTCAAGGCAGACGGCTTCGGTCACGGCGCAGCTGCGGTCGCACGCACCGCCCTCGCGAACGGCGCCAGCTCGCTCGGGGTCACCTCGCTCCAGGAGGCCCTGTCGCTGCGGGACCTCGGGCTCTCGGCGCCACTGCTGAGCTGGCTGAATCCGGTCGACACCGACTTCGCGACGGCGGTCCGGCGTGGAGTCGACCTGGCCGTCCCGGGCATCGAGCACCTCGACCGGATCGCCCTCGCTGCCGGTCTCACCGGCACTGCTGCCCGGATCCACCTGCATCTCGACACCGGGATGGCGAGGGACGGTGCCGCCCTGAGCGACTGGCCACGGCTCTGCAAGGCAGTCCAGCGAGCCGAGCGCCGCGGACTGGTCCAGGTCGTCGGCGTGATGGGCCATCTCGGCTGCGCCGACGACGCGTGGGACCCCTGCAACGACCGCGGCCGGGCCACCTTCGCGCGCGGACTGCACATCGCCCAGGCCGTCGGACTGGACCCGCAGCAGCGACACCTCGCTGCGACCTCGGCAACGCTGCTCGACCCTCGCACGCACTACGACCTCTGCCGGGTCGGCGCAGGGCTGGTCGGCATCGACCTGTCCCGGTCGGCCGACCTGAGGCAACCGATGACGCTGACCGCGCCGGTCGTCAGCGTCCGGTCCGTGGAGGCCGGGACGCAGGTCGGCTACGGCCACACCTTCACCACCACTCGGCCGACCACGCTCGCCCTGCTTCCCCTCGGGTACGCCGACGGCATCCCGCGCGCGGTGTCCGGCGCATCGGTGCTCCTCGCCGGCCAGAGGCGCCCCGTCGTCGGGCGGATCTCGATGGACCAGATCGTCGTCGATGCCGGCCCGGCCCCGGTCAGTGCCGGCGACGTCGCGGTCGTCTTCGGCCCGGGCGACCACGGCGAGCCGACCGTCACCGAATGGGCCCAGTGGGCCAGCACGATCGAGCACGAAGTCGTCGCGGGCCTTGGCCCCCGGATCACCAGGAGCTACGTATGAGGACCAAGGTCGCCGTCATCGGTGGTGGACAGAACTGCGAGCACGCCGTCTCGCTGGCATCCGCGGCCTCGGCCCGGGCGGCCCTCGAGAAGTCCTGCATCGTCGTCGCGCTGACGATCGGTGCCGACGGCATCTGGCTGCTCCGCTCCGAGCCGCTCGGCACCACCCCGGCGACGAGCCTCGCGGGCGCACTGCGCGTAATGGCTGCGTGCGACGTGGTCCTCCCCCTGCTGCACGGCCCGCGTGGCGAGGACGGCACGATCGCTGCCCTCTGCGACCTGGCCGGCGCCCGGTACGTCGGCTCGGGCGTTCGGGCCGGCGCACTGGCGATGGACAAGTGGGCGACCAAACTGGTTGCCAGCGCCCTCGGAATCCCAACGGCACAAGGGGTTCTGGTCACTCGGGCGACCGCACCCTCTATCTCCTACGTCGCCCCGGTGGTCGTCAAGCCGGTCTCGGCGGGCTCGAGCCATGGCGTCTCGCTCGTCACCTCCGCTGACCGGCTGGAGCCGGCGCTCGCGGCTGCCCTTGCCCTCGACGACCGGGTTCTCGTCGAGGAGCGGCTGGTGGGCCGCGAGGTCGACATCGCCGTACTCCAGCGGCCCAACGGCTCCCGGTTCGTCAGCCCGCCGCTGGAGATCGTCGTCGACCACGGCCTGTTCGACACCGAGCACAAGTACGACGGCAGTGCGGTGTTCCACGTGCCCGCCGCCCTGGCCGAGGTCGAGCGCAAGGAGATCGAGGCCGCCGCGCTGGCGCTCTTCGACGGCCTGGGCTGCGCGGGCGTGGCTCGCTTCGACTTCTTCGTGACCGAAAAGGGCGTCGTCCTCAACGAGGTGAACACGATGCCCGGAATGACCGCGCAGTCGCAGGTCCCGAGGATGTTCGCCGCCGTCGGCCTGCCGTACGCCGCGCTGCTCACCGACCTGGTCAACGGAGCGCTCGGGTGAGCGATCACGACGCCATTGCGGGGCTGCGCGTGCCTGCGGGTCCTGCCCGTGCTTGCCGGTGCTCGCCCGTGATTGCCCGTGATTACCCGTGATTACATTGCCCGGTGATCGCCCGATGACGACCGAACGCAACGTGGTCCCCGACGCCGTTGTCGGCGGTGGGGTCGCGGTCATCGGCCTGATCCAGGCGCTCAGCTACTTCCGCTGGGACCGGGTGGACTTCGTCCAGCTGCTGGTCACGATCGGCATGGCGGCAGCGGCAGCCCTGTTCCGCCGGTCGCCGGGCGTCGCTCTCTCGCTGGTCTGGATCGCGTGCGGGATCCAGGTCGCCTCCGGGATCGGGATGATGTTCGCCGAGCTGGCGGCTGCGATCGTCTCCTTCGGCACCGCCCGCTTCGGGAGCACGGTGGTCCTGTGGGTGAGCGGACTCTCGATCCCGGTCGGCGCGGTCATCGCCATCGCCTACCTGATGCCCGGCAACCTCGCCGACCTGGCTGGGTTCAGGTCGGTCGCCTCGTCCTCGATGTACCTGATGCCCCGCTGGGTGCTGTTCTTCGTCGTCGCGCTGACGGGAGTGACGTTCCTGACGCTGCCGTGGCTGCTCGGCCTGCTGCTGCGCAGCCGCGAGACCACCCGGCAGTCACAGTTCGAGCAGCGCGTCGCGGAGACCGAGGCTGCCCGCGCGCAGGCCGGTCAGCTGCAGGCCCAGGAGATCGCCGACCTCCGCGCGCAGCAGGCGACCCTCGCCAACGACGTGCACGACGTGGTCGGGCACTCGCTGGCGGTGATCCTCGCCCAGGCCGAGTCGGCGCAGTACCTCCCGGCCGACGACCCCGCGCGGATCAGGCAGACGATGGCCAACATCGCCACCTCCGCACGGCAGTCGTTGCAGGACGTCCGGCAGGTCCTGGCAACGACCCCACAAGCCGAGACGACCGCGAACGGCGGACTCGACAGCCTGATCGAGGGCGTCCGCGCGGCCGGCAACGACGTCGCCTCGACCGTCGTCGGAACTCCCCAGCCGCTCCCACCCGAGCTGGATGCGGTCGCCTTCAGGGTGTTGCAGGAGATGCTGACCAATGCCCTCAAGCACGGAGTGCGCGGGGAGCCGGTCTCCGTGGAACGGCACTGGGACGGCGAGCTGAGGATCGAGGTACGCAACGTGATCACTGCCGAAGCTGCTCCGCAGGCCGATGCCGGCCAGCAGGGCCTGGGGCTCGAAGGCATGCGCCGTCGACTCGAGTCGGTGGGCGGCCGGATCGACGTACGTCGTCGCGGAGGACCCGATGCAGCGTCGTTCACCGTCACGGCGTGGGTGCCGTTGCGACCCGCGGGCCGCCCGTGAGCATCCGGGTGCTGATCGTCGACGACCAGAAGCTGTTCCGCGCCGGCCTGTCAGTGATCCTCGACGCGCAGCCGGACCTCGAGGTCGTCGGCGAGGCCGCGAACGGTCGTGAGGCCGTCACCCTGGTCGACG
Organism: Marmoricola sp.; assembly: GCA_025965195.1. GTDB lineage: Bacteria > Actinomycetota > Actinomycetes > Propionibacteriales > Nocardioidaceae > Marmoricola. The sequence goes on along the minus strand of JAOPXK010000110.1, from coordinate 75,304 downwards.
AGCTGCATCCCGACGTCGTGCTCATGGACATCCGGATGCCCGAGCTCGACGGCGTCGAGGCCACCCGCGAGATCTTCTCCACCGCCCGGGTCTCCCGGCGCGAGAAGCCCGTCCGGGTGGTCGTCTTGACCACCTTCAACCTGGACGACCGGGCCGCCACCGCGATCAGGTACGGCGCCAGCGGGTTCCTGCTGAAGGACAGCACGCCGGCACTGCTTCGCGACGCCATTCGCACGGTCCACGCCGGTAACGCGGTGCTTGCGCCGACCGACCTGACCACGCTGCTCGAGGGCGAGTTCCGCAGCCGGCGAGCGCTACCGTCCGGCTACTCCGTGCTGACGGAGAAGGAACGCGAGATCCTGGCAGCTGTTGCGAGGGGCCTGAGCAACATCGAGATCGGGCAGCAGCTCTTCGTCAGCGAGTCGACCGTGAAAACCCACGTCGGCAGCATCCTGCGCAAGCTCGACCTGCGCGATCGGGTGCAGATCGTGGTGTTCGCCCACGAGCACGGGCTGGCGAGCTGACAACCTGACGGATGCGCGATCACAGCGAAAACCCGGGTGATGTTCGCAGACCAGCTCGTCGCGGTTGCCAACGCGATCACCCGGGTCTGAGTCAGAGCGCCACGCGCGGCCCGATCCGGATCGTATCCATCGTCGTCGACCCGGGTGGGACCAGCTCGAACGACAGCCTCATCAGCGAGACGGAACCCACGGTCCAGGCGTCTCCACGGAAGTCGTCCAGAGCTGCGACAACAGCCTCGACATACGACTGCGGTGTTCCCTCGGCGATGGTCGCCACCACCAGCGAGGACCGAAACCGGCGCCGGTCCACGAAGAAGCCCAGCCGCTCGACGCACTGGGTGACGCCCTGGGCGACCGCCCTCAGCCCATCCACCTCGCCAACGATGTCGGTCCGAAGCGACCGGTCACCGGATGACGTACCGGGTGCCTCCACACCGCCACCCGCAAACTGCACGGTCGGACTGACCCACCCCTGTGCCGCCTCGTTGAGTGCCGCGGTCAGCCGCACCGCGTCGGCAGAGGTCACGTTGCGGAACCCGGCGATAGCCAGCAGAACCAGCTCGCTCGGGATCACTTCGACCGCGCCAGGTCGCACGACCGCAGGCGCGTTCGTTCGGATCCCTCGGCCCCCTAGGCGCCCGAACATCCCTTTGGCTGGTACGTAGGGCGCGACGGGCCTCTCAACCGATCGGATGGCGTGGGCTACCGCGTCGAGGGCTGAGCGCGGCGGAACGATCGTGGCATGGAGGAGCATGGCCACAGTCTCAGGCGGGGAGCTCCGGGAGGAGGTCGATCGCGACGGAATTGGCTGAACGGTCAGCGAGCGCGCTCACCTGGAACCGTCTCGACAAGTCGGCCTGGCCGCCCACATCTAGAAGCCGAGCCTCTTGGCGTCGCCGCCGCGCACGGCCTTGCCCTTCTCCTGGGCCGACGTCTTGAGATCGGCCTGGAAGGCCAGCATCCTCTGCTGCAGCTCCGGGTCACTCGCTGCCAGGATCCGGACCGCGAACAGCCCGGCGTTGCGGGCGCCACCGATGGCCATCGTTGCGACGGGCACACCGGCCGGCATCTGCACGATCGTGAGCAGTGAGTCCATCCCGTCGAGGTACTTCAGCGGGACGGGTACGCCGATCACCGGCAGCGGGGTCACCGAGGCCAGCATCCCGGGCAGATGGGCCGCGCCACCGGCTCCGGCAATGATCACCTTGAGACCGCGACCGGCAGCCGCGCGGCCGTACTCGATCATCTCCTCGGGCATCCGGTGCGCCGAGACCACGTCGGCCTCGTGCGCGATGCCGAACTCGTCGAGCGCCTCGGCGGCCAGCTGCATCACCGGCCAGTCGGAGTCGGAGCCCATCACGATGCCAACAGTCATTCGCTTTCCTCACCTAGGTCGCCACGGAACCAGGCCGCAGCATGGCGCGCACGTTCGAGACAGTCATCGAGGTCATCGCCGAAGGCATTGACGTGTCCGACCTTTCGGCCGGGCCGCATTCCCTTGCCGTACAGGTGCACGCGCAGTCGCGGGTCGCGGGCCAGAGCGTGCGGGTAGCCGTCGTACAGACGGCCGGTCTGCCCCGGCCCGCCCAGGATGTTGACCATCACGGTCCAGCGCGCACGGGCATCGGGTGAACCGAGCGGCAGGTCGAGTACGGCGCGCAGGTGGTTCTCGAACTGGCTGGTGATCGAGCCGTCCTGGGTCCAGTGGCCGGTGTTGTGTGGCCGCATCGCCAGCTCGTTGACGAGCACCCGGCCGTCGTTCGTCTCGAACAGCTCCACCGCGAGCACGCCGGTCACGTCGAGCTCGGCGGCGAGCGTCATGGCGATCTGCTGGGCCTCAATCGCCAGCCCTGGTTGGAGGTCCGGAGCCGGCGCGATCACCTCGCGGCACACGCCGTCCTGCTGGGTCGAGGCCACCACCGGCCACGCTGCGACCTGTCCCGAGGGTGAGCGGGCAACCAGCGCGGAGAGCTCACGGCGGAAGTCGACGAGCTCCTCGGCGAGGATCTGCACGCCTGTGCTGGCCGCAGTCTCGAAGGCCTCGGCGGCGTCGGCTTCGGTCCTGGCGAACCAGACCCCCTTGCCGTCGTACCCGCCACGGGTGGTCTTCAGCACGCAGGGAAAGCCGAAGGCAATGACGTCGGCCGTGGTCTCGACCAGCGCGTTGCGGGGACACGGAATGTCGAGCTCGGCCAGCCGGGCACGCATCACGCCCTTGTCCTGGGCGTGCACGAGGGCGGCCGGTCCGGGTCGGACGGGGAGGTCCTTCTCGAGGGCATGGAGGTGGTCGGTCGGCACGTGCTCGTGGTCGAACGTGACCACCGCACAGCCCTGCGTCACCTTCTGAAGGGTGTCGAGATCGGTGTAGTCCCCGACGAGCTGGTCGGGGATCACCTGCGCCGCGGAAACGCCTTCGGCCTCGGCAAGCAGCCGCAACGGGATCCCCATCGCGGCAGCGGGCTCCGCCATCATCCGGGCAAGCTGGCCGCCGCCGATCACGGCAACGACTGGAGCGAGGTTCTCAGGCACGAGCGAACCCTATCGAGCAGCTGGCCCGTCGTTGTCGGTGCTCTGTCGCAGGATGGCACAGTGACCACCGCTGACGCCGTACGCCGACTCGCGCTGACCTTCCCTCGGGCAGCCGAACACCTGGTCCGCGGCCGGGTGAAGTTCCGGGTCGGCAGCATCGTGTTCGCGGCATTCTCGGCCGACGAGACGATCATGGGGTTCGGCTTTCCCAAGGAGGAGCGTGCCGCCCTCGTGGAGTCCGAGCCCGAGAAGTTCTCGCTGCCGAGCCCGGGCGACATGCGCTACCAGTGGGTGCACGTCCGCCTCGCCGCGATCGACGACGAGGAGATGACCGAGCTCGTCACCGACGCCTGGGCGATGTGCGTTCCCAAGAAGGTCCGGCAGGAGTACTTCGACGGCCTCGGCTGAGCCGTCAGAAGTCGTCAGAAGTCGTGTCGTGACCGGGTCCGGCGTACGGAGACCGGCTCCACGTCCCCGAACCCGCGCAACGGCCGGGCCGGCAGCACCCGGGTCTCGAACTCGTCGGTCGGCAGCAGGCCGGCAGTGCGGTCGTCGATGATCACCCTGTTGCGGCGGGCAACACCAGTGAGGCGGGACGCCAGGTTGACCGCGGGGCCGTACACGTCGCCCAGCCGCAGGACCACCGGCCCGGTGGCCAGCCCGAGGCGTACGTCGGGCAGGCGGGAATCCCCTCCGATCACGGCGATGATGTCGAGGGCCATGTCGATGCCCTCGGCCGGACTGTCCGCGACGAACAGCACCGAGTCGCCGAGTGTCTTGATCACCCGGCCGCGGTGGTCGGCCACGACGTCTTGGCAACGGCCCTCGAAGACCTCGACGAGGTCGCCGATCTGGTCGTCGTCGAGCTCGTTGGTCAGCGCGGTGAAGCTGACCAGGTCGGCAAAGCCGACCGTCGCCAGGCTGACGTCGTCATCGGCACCCGGCAGCTCGATCCGGCCGACCGCGGCAGCCAGGTGCCGGCGCCAGGCGTAGACCAGCAGCTCCTCGAAGTGCGGGCCGATCTCCTCGACCAGCTGCAGCGACGCAGCCAGTCGCTCGGCCGAACCCTCCGGACTTCGATCCCCGTCCTCCATGGCAGCGGTGAAGGTGGCGACCTCCCAGTCGGCGAGACGGGAGATCAGCTGACCGACTGCCCGGGTCATCCGGACGATCGTGTCCAGGTCGAGCCGACCCTTCTCGACAGCCAGGCCGATGCGGGCCAGCGCCCGTGTGTCGCCCTTGGTGAAGGCTTTCTCGCCACCGGCGTCAGGGAACCCGAGGGCTCGCCAGAGCCGGCCGGCGACCTCGTCGGAGACACCCGCGGCCCGGGCGACCTCCTTGCTCGTGAGTTGGGGCTGCTCGCCCAGAATCACCAGCTCGAAGGCGTCCCTGATCTCGGCGGGCTCACGTCCCGTCGTCATCAGCCTGTCCGGCTGAACCGCCAGAGCCGTGGAAGAGCTGGTCGGAGAGCTTCAGCTGCATCGCCTCGACCTTGGGGATGTCGTGCAGTGAGACCTCGCCCTTGGTGCTCGCGTCGGCGATCACCAGCGTTCCGCAGCCGAGCATCCGGTCGAGGAGGCCGCGCTCGGTCCTGACGTCGCTGATCCGGTTCAGTGGGATGTCGTGACCCTCGCGGGTGATCACTCCTTCGCGGGTGATCAGCCGCCGGTTCGTGACCGTGTACGTCGCCACCAGCCAGTTCAGGAACGGCCACACCGTGAACCAGAGGATCGCCAGTCCGGCCACCACCCAGATCACGATCAGCATGGTGCCCTTGTGGTCACCGTCCGGCAGGCTGCTCAGATAGCCAGCGACGGCGGCCACCAGGATCAGGACGAGCGCGGGCAGCAACAGCACCTTGACGTGGGTACGAGTGCTGAAGATGACGTGTTCGCCATCGTTGAGGAGTTTGGCCACGCTCGAATCATGGCATGTCGCTCACCTCGAGGTGGGCCGAACGTGCACCACGTCTCCGGCTCCGACGGACCGGTCCCCCGTCGGTCCGTGCACCACGAGCCTGCCCTGGTCGTCGATCCTGACGGCGTCGCCGGTGAGCACGCTCCCGTCAGGAAGATGCACGTCGACGGTGCGTCCGACCGTCGTGCACAACGGGCGATAAGCCACCAGCACCGACTCCGGCGACGACACGAACGCATCGAGCAGGACTGTCAGGGACGCGAGGACGGTGCCGAACAGCTCCGTGCGGGTGACCGCAACCCCCTCGATCGCGAGCGAGGTCGCCGTCGGCACCGGGAGCTCCGCCTCCGTCAGGTCCACGTTGATCCCGATCCCGATCACCGCGAGCGGTCCCACAGGACCGGTGATGCGTTCGACGAGGATGCCGCAGAGCTTCCGCTCGGACAGCAGGACGTCGTTCGGCCACTTCAGTGCCACGTCGATGCCGGCGGCCCGGCGTACGCCGGACGCGACGGCGACTCCCGCGAGCAGTGGCAGCAACGGCCAGTGCCGGTCTGCGACGCCGGGCTGCACGACCGCCGAGAACGTCAACCCCGAACCGGCGGGTGTCACCCACTCGCGGTCGAGCCGGCCACGACCGGCGGTCTGGTGATCGGCGACGACGATCGATCCGGCAACGGGCGACTCGGCAGCGACCGCGTTGGTCGAGGCAGCCGATCCGAGCAGCGAAACCGACCAGGCACGTCCGGCGGCGGTCGCCAGGGCGGACGCTTCGAGGGGTGACCGGGCCGGTTCGATGGACGTCATAGGCACTAGATTGACGCACGACCCTGAGCTTTGAGGAGAACCAGCGTGAGCGCAGTACCCGGCGAAGGTACCGAAGTCCCGACGGACCTCGACCTCCACACCACCGCAGGCAAGCTCGCTGACTTCGAGCGCCGCATCGACGAGGCCGTCCACGCCGGCTCGGCGAAGGCGGTCGAAAAGCAGCACGCCAAGGGCAAGATGACGGCGCGCGAACGCATCGAGAAGCTCTTCGACGCCGGATCCTTCGTCGAGATCGACGAGCTCGCACGGCACCGGTCGATAGCGTTCGGGCTGCAGAAGAACCGCCCCTACGGCGATGGCGTCGTCACCGGCTACGGCACCGTCGACGGCCGCCAGGTGTGCGTGTTCAGCCAGGACTTCACCGTCTACGGTGGCTCGCTCGGCGAGGTGTACGGCGAGAAGATCACCAAGGTGATGGACCTCGCCATGAAGACGGGCTGCCCGATCATCGGCATCAACGAAGGCGCCGGTGCCCGGATCCAGGAGGGCGTCGTCTCGCTCGGCCTCTACGGCGAGATCTTCAAGCGCAACGTGCACGCTTCCGGCGTCATCCCGCAGATCAGCCTGATCATGGGCTCGTGCGCCGGCGGCCACGTGTACTCCCCGGCCGTCACCGACTTCACGATCATGGTCGACGGCACCTCCAACATGTTCATCACCGGACCCGACGTCATCAAGACGGTCACCGGCGAGGACGTCACGATGGAAGAGCTCGGCGGCGCCCGGACTCACAACACCAAGTCCGGCAACGCCCACTACATGGGCACCGACGAGGATGACGCGCTGGCCTACACCAAGGCGCTGCTCTCCTTCCTTCCGCAGAACAACCTCGACCCGGCTCCGTCGTACGACGAGGTGGCCGACCTCGAGCTGACTGACCTCGACGCCGCGCTGGATCAGCTGATCCCGAACTCCCCCAACCAGCCCTACGACATGAAGACGGTCATCGAGTCCGTCCTCGACGACCAGGACTTCCTCGAGGTACAGCCGCTCTACGCACCCAACATCGTGATCGGCTTCGGCCGCGTCGAGGGCAAGTCGGTCGGCGTCGTGGCCAACCAGCCGATGCAGCTCGCGGGCTGCCTGGACATCAACGCCTCCGAGAAGGCCGCCCGCTTCGTGCGCACCTGCGACGCGTTCAACATCCCGGTGCTGACCTTCGTCGACGTGCCGGGCTTCCTGCCGGGCACCGACCAGGAGTGGAACGGCATCATCCGCCGCGGCGCCAAGCTGATCTACGCCTACGCCGAGGCGACGGTCCCGCTGATCACCGTGATCACCCGCAAGGCCTACGGCGGCGCGTACGACGTGATGGGCTCCAAGCACCTCGGCGCGGACATCAACGTCTCGTGGCCGACCGGGCAGATCGCCGTGATGGGCGCCCAGGGCGCGGTCAACATCTTGTACCGCAAGGAGCTTGCCGCGGTCTCTGACGCCGACGAGGCCGAGACCAAGCGCGCGCAGTTCGTCGAGGACTACGAGACCACCCTGGCGAACCCGTACATCGCTGCCGAGCGCGGTTACATCGACGCCGTCATCACGCCTCACGAGACCCGCGCGGAGATCGTCCGGTCATTGCGGCTGCTCGCTTCGAAGCGGGCGACGCTGCCCCCGAAGAAGCACGGGAACATCCCGCTGTGAGTGGGCCCGAAGGGTCGGCCGAGTCGACCACGCAACCGGTCCTGCGAGTCGTGAGAGGCAACCCCACTCCAGAAGAGATCGCCATCCTCACGGCCGTGTTCGCAGCGGTCGGGAGCGGCACGCCGGAGCCGAGGAAGCCACCAGTGTCCGAGTGGTCGGCGAACCACCGCAAGCTACGGCCGGTGCACCACGCCGGTCCGGCTGGCTGGCGTGCCAGCGCGATGCCTCGCTGACCCGGCTCGTGGGCGCCACAGCGCGCCTCAGCGCGTCCGCTCCCCCACGATTCGCACATTAGGGTGGCGCTCGTGCCTACACCCCTCCCACGCCTGATCCTCGCCTCAGCGTCCCCGGCCCGACTCAAGCTCCTGCAGGACGCCGGCCTGAAGCCCGAGGTCGTCGTGAGCGGCGTGGACGAGTCGAAGGTCGACGCCGAGGACGCGCCGGCTCTGGTGCTCAGGCTCGCCCAGCTGAAAGCGGTCGCCGTCGCTGCGAACGCTCCTCGCGCGCTGGTGATCGGTTGCGACTCGGTGCTGGAGCTCGAGGGCGAGGTCTACGGCAAGCCCGAGGACGAGGCTGACGCAGTCGCGCGCTGGAGGCTGATGCGCGGCAACAGCGGCATCCTGCACACCGGGCACTGCGTGATCGACACCCATCGCGAGGTCTGGCTCGCGCGGTCAGCCGCGACCCAGGTCCGTTTCGCCGACATCAGTGACGACGAGATCGAGGCCTACGTCGCCTCCGGAGAGCCCCTTGCTGTGGCGGGGGCCTTCACCATCGACGGGCGGGGCGGCGCCTTTGTCTCCGGCGTGACGGGCGACCCTCACAACGTCGTCGGCCTCAGCATCCCCCTGCTCAGGCTGATGTTCGATGAGCTGGGCTTCGTCTGGACCGAGTTCTGGAGCAGCTGAGTGCCTGCCCTCCAGTCCGAGGAGGCGGCGGAACGGTGAGGCGTTCTGGTCACTGGTGAAGACGAACGTCCGGAACGCCCAGAACCTGAAGGTCGCACCGAAGATCGTGCCGAGCACGTTGGCCGAGATGTTGTCGGCAAGCGCGCTGTCCTGGTCCAGCACGTTGCGGGAGATCCACAGCAACGAGATCGGGATGACGAAGGACGCGAAGTTGATCGCCGCGTAGCCGAAGACGCCACCGCCGGGCCCATTGGCATGCCGGTGCCGGAACGCATAGCTGCGGGAACCGAAGTAGCTGACGATCATGCCGACGGTGTTCGCGATCAGGTACGTCGTGATCGGGTGCTCGTGCATCGGGCCGCCGAACCAGCCCTTCACACCATGGGTCAAACCATTGAAGATCACCAACGCCACGGTCGTCGCGACCACGTTGACCACGAAGAACCGAGCGACCTCGCCGGTCAGGCGTCGCAGTCGTCCCATGCAGCGAGGCTAGCGGCCTACTCGACCGGAAGGCCGAGCCCCCGCGCGATCAGCATCCGCTGGACTTCCGACGTGCCTTCACCGATCTCGAGAATCTTGGCGTCGCGATAGAACCGCGCGACGGGGTATTCCTCCATGAAGCCGTAGCCGCCGAAGACCTGGGTGGCGATGCGGGTCGCGGTCACGGCCGCCTCACTGGTGTAGAGCTTGGCGATCGAGGCGGCCTGCTTGAACGCAGCCATCGACGGACCGGAGCCCGCTGCCGCCATCGCATCCTTCATCGCGGCCGCCCGGTAGGTCAGCAGCCGCGACGCGTGCAACATCACCTCGAGGTCGGCGATCTGGAAGGCGACCCCCTGCTTGCGGCCGATGGGTACGCCGAAGGTCTCGCGATCGTTCGCGTACTGCAACGACATGTCGAGGCAGGCCTGGATGCAGCCGACGGCGAGGGCAGCGATCGCCACCCGGCCATCGTCGAGCGTGGCCAGGAACTGGGCATATCCCCGGCCTCGCTGGCCGAGCAGGTTGGCCTCCGGGACGTGCACGTCCTCGAAGGACAACGGATGCGTGTCCGAGGCATGCCAGCCGAGCTTGTCGTACGGCTTCTCCGCGATGAAGCCGGGCGTGCCGGCCGGAATGATGATCGTCGAGATCTCCGGCTTCTCCTTGCCGGTGGTCGAGCTGCCGGTGGTCAAGCTGCCGGTCCTGGCGGTCACGTTCACGACAGAGGTGATCTCGGAGCCCGAGTTGGTGATGAACTGCTTGCTGCCGTTGACGATCCACTCGCCGTCGCGCAGCTCGGCCCGGGTCCTGGTCGCGCCGGCGTCGGATCCGCCGCCGGGCTCGGTCAGGCCGAAGCCGGCGAGCGTCCTGCCGGCCACCAGGTCGGGCAGCCAGGTCTGCTTCTGCTCGTCCGTGCCGTAGGTCAGCAACGGGTTGATGCCGAGCCCGACGGCCGCCTCGAGCGTGATGCCGATGGACTGGTCGACGCGGCCGAGCTCCTCGATCGCGATGCAGAGACTGGTGAAACCGCCCTCCTCACCGGTCAGCCCGGCCCCGCCGTACTCCTCGGGCGCGGTCAGCCCGAACCAGCCGAGGTCGCCCATCTTCTGCACCAGGTCGACCGGAAAATGATGGTCCTTGTCCCACTGTGCCGCGTGCGGGGCGACCTCCTTCTCGGCGAAGTCGCGGACGGTACGTCGGAACTGCTCGTGCTCCGGGGCCAGCTCATAGCTCATGAGCCCATGTTATACCGGAGGTTAATGGTTGTTAACCTAACAGCCTCAAGTACTCTCTCGACGTGTTCAAACTCCTTCTCGCACTTCACGTCCTGACCGCGATCTTTGCCGTTGGACCACTCGTGCAGGCCACGACCACCGCTTCCCGAGGTCTCCGCACTGCAGATGCGGGAGCGACCGCGTCCTCGGCACGTACGGCGAAGATCTACGCCTACGTCTCGCTCGTCGTGGTGATCCTCGGCTTCGGGCTGATGTCGATGAAGTCACCCAGCAGCCACAGTGACAAGCCGGTCGCCGACTTCGCCGACCTCTGGATCTGGCTTTCGGTCCTGCTGTGGGTGGTCGCGGTCGCGCTCACCCTCGCCGTCGTCGTCCCCTCGCTCGAGAAGGCCACCGCCACCATCGGCAAGGGTGAGGCGGTCTCGTCGCTCACCGGACGGGTGGCCGCGGCGGGCGGCGTCGTCGGCCTGATCTTCGCGGTGATCGTCTTCCTGATGGTCTATCGGCCCTGATGGTCCACCGATCCGGTTCCTGACACCCGCTCAGCGCTCACCCACGGCTGGCAATAGACTCGCGAGCCGGACATCAGGACTAATCAGGAGCGACTCGTGCCCGAGATCAAGCCATTGCAGAAGGTGCTCATCGCGAACCGCGGTGAGATCGCGGTACGTGTCATCCGCGCCTGCAAGGACGCCGGCATCGGCAGTGTCGCCGTGTACGCCGATCCCGATCGCGACGCCCAGTTCGTCCGCCTGGCCGACGAGGCCTACTCGCTGGGCGGGGCAACGCCCGCCGAGACCTACCTCGACATCGCCAAGATCCTCAAGGTTGCCGCAAACTCCGGTGCTGACTCCGTGCACCCCGGCTACGGCTTCCTCGCCGAGAACGCCGGCTTCGCCCAGGCCGTGATCGACGCCGGGCTGATCTGGATCGGCCCTCCCCCGGCCGCGATCGACGCCCTCGGCGACAAGGTGCAGGCCCGCCACATCGCCCAGAGGGTCGGTGCGCCGCTGGTCGCCGGCACCAAGGACCCGGTCAAGGACGCCGACGAGGTCGTCGAGTTCGCCAAGGCCAACGGCCTCCCCATCGCCATCAAGGCTGCCTTCGGTGGCGGCGGTCGCGGTCTCAAGGTCGCCCGCAACCTCGAAGAGGTCGCCGAGCTCTACGAGTCCGCCGTCCGTGAGGCCGTCACGGCCTTCGGTCGCGGCGAGTGCTTCGTCGAGCGCTACCTCGACAAGCCTCGCCACGTCGAGACCCAGTGCCTCGCCGACCAGCACGGCAACGTCGTCGTCGTCTCGACCCGCGACTGCTCGCTGCAGCGCCGGCACCAGAAGCTCGTCGAGGAGGCGCCCGCGCCCTTCCTGACCGACGAGCAGATGGACACGCTCTACACCTCCTCCAAGGCGATCCTCAAGGAAGCCGGATACGTCGGCGCCGGCACCTGCGAGTTCCTGGTCGGCCAGGACGGTGTCATCTCCTTCCTGGAGGTCAACACCCGCCTCCAGGTCGAGCACCCGGTCTCCGAGGAGGTCACCGGCATCGACCTGGTCCGCGAGATGTTCCGCATCGCCGCCGGCGAGGAGCTCGGTTACGACGACCCGGAGATCCGTGGCCACTCGATCGAGTTCCGGATCAACGCCGAGGACGGCGGCCGCAACTTCATGCCGGCCCCCGGGACCCTGACCGTCTGGAACCCGCCTTCGGGCCCGGGTGTCCGCGTGGACGGCGGCTACGTCGCCGGGGAGACGATCCCCGGCAACTTCGACTCGCTCGTCGCCAAGCTGATCGTCACCGGCCGTGACCGCACCCAGGCACTCGAACGGTCGCGGCGTGCGCTCGCCGAGTTCGACGTCGACGGGATGCCGACCGTGATCCCGTTCCACGCGGCGGTCGTGGACGACCCGGCGTACATCGGAGACGGCGAGACCTTCCACATCTACACCTCGTGGATCGAGACCGACTTCGACAACCAGATCACCCCGTACGGCGGTGAGAATGCCGAAGCCGAGGAGCCCGGCGAGCGGCAGAAGCTGACCGTCGAGGTCGGTGGCAAGCGCATCGAGGTCGTCCTTCCTGCCGGTATGGCGGGTATCGGCGGGGTGGCCTCGACAGGCTCGACCGGCGGCAAGAAGCCGAAGCGTGCCGCCGGCAAGAAGGCCGGCGCGGCTGCCTCAGGCGATGCCGTGGCGAGCCCGATGCAGGGGACCATCGTCAAGGTGGCCGTCGAGGAGGGCGCGACCGTTGCCGAGGGTGACGTGATCGTGGTGCTCGAGGCGATGAAGATGGAGCAGCCCCTCAAGGCGCACAAGGCCGGCACCGTCACCGGCCTGAGCGCCGAGGTCGGCGCGACCGTCGGCAACGGCGAGGTCATCTGCGAGATCAAGGACTGAATCTCGACAAGCTCGATCACCGGAAGACCAGCTCGATCACCCGGAGAACGCGGTGCGATTGCCGGAGAAACCGTCGAGGCCGCCCCGAGTTGAACTCGGGACGGCCTCGTCGTCTCCCTACCAGTTTCCGGACGAATCCGGATGCGGCGCAGTCGCCAATCGAGAGATGGCAGCCCTCACTGCCGCTGGCGACTCACGGCAACCATGACAGAGGCCCGGTGACGTCGTCAATATTTGGCGAGCAGACGCTCTCTAAAAACAATTCCTACGACAATTGCCGACATTTCCGGCGGGTCCGCGGCTGCCATGATGGGCCGATGAGCGCCTCCCCTCAAGGCAACTCCGCCCCTGCCCGACGTACCCAGCAACAACGCCGGGCCGAGACCATCACCCGGCTCCTCGACGCCGCCGCCGACGCCGTCCATGAGCTCGGCTACGCGGGAACGACGGTCCAGGAGATCTGTTCGAGAGCCCGCCTGAGCCAGGGCGCGCTGTTCCGGCACTTCCCCACCCGCAAGGCAATCCTGGTCGCGACCGCGCTGCGGATCTCGGAGAACCAGATCTCGGAGTTCGCCGTCCGGTTCACCGAGATCGAGGCAACTCCCGCCTCCCTGCTCGAGGCGCTGAAGCAGGTCCGTGCGGTCGCCCGGGGGAGGTCGAACCTGGTCTGGCAGGAGCTGATCGGCGCAGCCCGGACCGACGAGGAGCTGCGCGTGGAGCTCGGACCAGCGCTGGAGGAGCTGAGCCGGCGGCAGGCGAAGGCGGCCTCGGGTTTCGCCGGTGAGCTGTTCTCCTCGAAGGACGACTTCCTCAGCATCCTGGGCATCGCGGTCAACTACTTCGATGCCGAGGCGGGTCTGGCGCTGGTGCTGCCCGATCCCGCGCGGGACGACCGGACCCTGAAGATGCTGGCCCGGCTGATCATCACCCAGCACCCCGACCCGCGCGCCGCGGAAGCCCTCAGCTGACCATTCGGCCCTTCGTTCCCGGCGCCGCGGACCAGTAGGGTCGGCGGCATGTTCGCCAAGATCCTGGTTGCCAACCGTGGCGAGATCGCCATCCGGGCCTTCCGTGCCGCGATGGAGATCGGCGCCCGTACGGTCGCTGTCTTTCCCTATGAGGACCGCTGGTCGTCGCACCGGATGAAGGCCGACGAGGCCTACGAGATCGGCGAGCGCGGGCACCCGGTGCGGGCCTATCTCGACGCCGACGCGATCGTCGAGACCGCCGTACGTGCCGGCGCGGACGCGGTCTACCCGGGCTACGGGTTCCTGTCGGAGAACCCGACGCTTGCCGAGGCGTGCGCCAACGCGGGCATCACGTTCATCGGGCCGACTGCCGAGGTCCTGGAGCTGACCGGCAACAAGGCCCGGGCGATCGCCGCGGCGAAGGCGGCCGGGGTGCCGGTGCTGAACTCGGTGCCGCCGACCACGGACGTCGACGAGCTGGTCTCGTCCGCGGACTCGTTGCGCTACCCGTTGTTCGTCAAGGCGGTTGCCGGTGGTGGCGGACGAGGCATGCGGCGGGTGGACGAGGTCTCGACCGGGCTCGACCAGCAGAACGTGCTGCGGGACGCGATCGAGACCTGCATGCGCGAGGCCGAGGCCGCGTTCGGTGACCGGGAGATCTTCATCGAGGAGGCGGTGGTCGACCCGCGGCACATCGAGGTACAGATCCTGGCCGATGGGCACGGCAACGTGATCCACCTCTTCGAGCGCGACTGCTCGGTCCAGCGACGCCACCAGAAGGTTGTCGAGATCGCGCCGGCGCCGAACCTCGACCCGGAGCTGCGGGACCGGATGTGTGCGGACGCGGTGAAGTTCGCGAAGTCGATCAACTACCGCAACGCGGGCACGGTCGAGTTCTTGTTGAACCCGGCCGGTGAGTACGTCTTCATCGAGATGAACCCGCGCATCCAGGTCGAGCACACCGTGACCGAAGAGGTCACCGACGTCGACCTGGTCCAGTCGCAGATGCGGATCGCTGCCGGCGAGACGCTGGCCGATCTCGGCCTCGCGCAGGACACCATCACGTTGCGGGGCTCTGCCTTGCAGTGCCGGATCACGACCGAGGACCCGGCCAACGGGTTCCGGCCCGACACCGGCCGGATCGCGACGTACCGCTCGCCGGGCGGCGCGGGTGTCCGGCTCGATGGCGGTACGACGTACAACGGGGCGGAGGTCTCCGCGCACTTCGACTCGATGCTCGCGAAGCTGACCTGTCGCGGCATCACCTTCGAGAAGGCCGTGCAGAAAGCCCGTCGGGCGTTGCAGGAGTTCCGGATCCGCGGTGTGGCCACGAACATCGCGTTTCTCGAGGCAGTGCTGGCAGATCCGGACTTCGCGGCCGGGAACGTCACCACGTCGTTCATCGAGGACCACCCGCACCTCCTCAACGCCAAGCCGGGCCGTGACCGCGGCAGCAGGCTGCTGACCTGGCTCGCCGAGACGACCGTCAACCAGCCGAACGGTGAGGCACCCGTCTCCATCGACCCTGCGACCAAGTTGCCGGCCATCGACCTGACGACGGCCGCACCGGACGGGTCGCGTCAGCTGTTGCTGCGCGCCGGTCCCGAGGAGTTCGCCCGGCTGCTGCGCGCCCAGACCAACGTCGGGGTCACCGACACCACCTTCCGCGACGCCCACCAGTCGCTGCTCGCCACCCGGGTCCGCACCCGCGACCTGCTTCTCGTCGCCGGTCACGTCGCCCGGACCACGCCGGAGCTGCTCAGCGTCGAGGCGTGGGGCGGTGCGACGTACGACGTGGCGCTCCGGTTCCTCAACGAGGACCCCTGGGAGCGGCTTGCCCAGCTGCGACAGGCGATTCCGAACATCTGCCTGCAGATGCTGCTCCGCGGCCGCAACACCGTCGGCTACACGCCGTACCCGACCGAGGTCACCAATGCCTTCGTCGAGGAAGCCGCAGCAACCGGCATCGACATCTTCCGGATCTTCGATGCCCTCAACGACGTCGAGCAGATGCGTCCGGCGATCGCGGCAGTCCGGAGCACCGGGACGACCATCGCCGAGGTCGCGCTCTGCTACACCGGCGACCTGTCGAACCCCGGCGAGAAGCTCTACACGCTCGACTACTACCTGCGGCTCGCCGAGCAGATCGTCGATGCCGGCGCGCACATCATCGCGATCAAGGACATGGCCGGGCTGCTCCGGGCACCGGCCGCGCGGACGCTGGTGACCGCGCTGCGCAACGAGTTCGACCTGCCGGTGCACCTGCACACCCACGACACTCCGGGCGGTCAGCTGGCGACGTACCTTGCCGCCATCGACGCCGGCGTCGACGCGGTCGATGCGGCCTGCGCGTCGATGGCGGGCACGACATCGCAGCCACCCCTGTCCGCGCTGGTCGCCACCACGGACCACTCCGACCGCGAGACCGGACTCTCCCTGGAAGCCGTCTGCGCCCTCGAGCCCTACTGGGAGGCCACCCGCCGGGTCTACGCGCCGTTCGAGTCCGGCCTGCCCTCCCCGACCGGTCGCGTGTACGTCCACGAGATTCCCGGCGGCCAGCTCTCCAACCTGCGCCAGCAGGCGATCGCCCTCGGGCTAGGGGAGAAGTTCGAGCAGATCGAGGACATGTACGCCGCGGCCAACGACATCCTCGGCAACATCGTGAAGGTGACCCCGTCGTCCAAGGTGGTCGGCGATCTGGCCCTGCACCTCGTCGCGGTCGGCGCCGATCCGAAGGAGTTCGCCGACGATCCGTCGAAGTTCGACATCCCCGACTCGGTCATCGGCTTCCTCTCCGGAGAGCTCGGCGACCCACCCGGCGGATGGCCCGAGCCCTTCCGGACCAAGGCCCTCGACGGCCGCAGGTGGAAGGCGCCCGTCGGCGAGCTGACCCCGGAGCAGGCCGAGGGTCTGGCCGGCACCAGCCGCCAGGCGACGTTGAACGATCTCCTCTTCCCCGGGCCGACCAAGGCCTTCCGCGACTCCCGAGCGACGTACGGCGACCTCTCGGTGCTGCCCACGATGGAGTACCTCTACGGGCTCCGGCCCGGCGAGGAGCACGTGGTCGAGCTCGACGAGGCCAAGCTGCTGATCATCGGACTGCAAGCGATCGGCGAGCCCGACGAGCGCGGCTACCGCACCGCGATGATCACCATGAACGGCCAACTGCGTCCCGTCACCGTCCGCGACCTCTCCGTCGATGCCGATGTCGCGGCCGCCGAGAAGGCCGACCCGGACAACACCGGTCACGTCGCCGCGCCGTTCGACGGCGTCGTCACCCCGCAGGTGGCCGAGGGCGACCAGGTCGAGACGGGCGCCGTCGTCGCCACCATCGAAGCGATGAAGATGGAGGCCTCGATCACCGCCCCACGCGCCGGCACCGTGGCCCGGCTCGCCGTCACCGCGCCCCGCTCCGTCGAAGGCGGAGACCTCGTGCTCGTCCTGGACTGAGGACGCCAGGTGGTCTGGTCGAGAGATCACAATCCGCCGACGGCCGATAGTGTCGTGCCAGTTCTCCGGCTCGGGTCGGAACCGTCCAGCAGGAGGAGCTCTCCGATGACTCGTCTACGTCCCGTCGCAGTAGCCCTGATGCTCGTTGCCGCGCTCGCGCTCAGCGGCTGCGGCGGCAGCTCGAAGGCCGACCTCTCGAATCTGTCGGCAACCAAGCTGCTGGCCAAGTCGAAGGCAGCGATCGGCGGCAAGGAGGACGTGCAGATCTCAGGCGCCGGCAGCGACGGCGGCAACAGCGTCGGAATCGACCTGTCCTACGTCGGCAACGACGCGAGCGGCACCGTCAAGCTCGGCAACGCCGAGATCACCCTGCTCACGGTCGGGGACGGCGCCTGGTTCAAGGCCAGTGACGAGTTCTGGAAGTCGCAGTTCTCCGCCAAGCAGGCCACCGCGGTCATCGCGGTGGTGAACGGCCGCTGGATCAAGGTCGACCCGACGGACGCCAGCTTCAAGGACATGTTCAGCCTCGCCCACCGCTCGGGCCTGGACACGGGTCTGCTCGACCCCAACGGCAGCATCACCAAGGACAAGGCAAAGACGATCGCCGGCGTCCCCTGTCTCGCACTGAAGAGCTCCAGCGGCATCCTGTACGTCGACAAGGCCAACGCCCGCCCGATGGAGATCGACGACGCGACCGGCAACTCGAGCAAGCTGACCTTCAGCTACAAGAACGAGGCCGCCCCCACTGCTCCCGCGGCCAAGGACGTGCTCGACTACAGCGAGCTGGCCGGCGCCACGCAGTAGGTCTCGACAACTCGACCACCGGTCTGTCGGAGGCGGTCTCACCGATAGGTGACGACCGCTTTCCTCGTTGCGGCGACGTAGTGGATGACCCCGTGCTGGAAGGTCGCCCAGGTGCCGCCGGGCTCGGCCTTCGGAGGGCTCATCGGCATGCCCAGGCGGCCGCCCGATCCACCGGCTGCGACGTACGCCGTGAGCATCGGGCCGTACATCTCGAACGCGCTCGCTGCGCCGGTCCGGTAGAAGATCCGGCCCTTGCTGAAGTTCTGCGCGACTCCACCCTTGCGGGCGTATTCGCGCGCGAGCGGCGACCCGACCACCGATGCCGAGCCGCCGATGGCCGCCCACCGAGCCATGATCCGGGTCGGGCTGATGGTGAAGTACGTCGACCGCAGCCCCAGCAGCGACCGCATCGTGTCACCGCTGACGGTCCGGTCGGCCTTGGTCCCGTCGAGCACGACGGTTCCGACGCGCCCGCTCCAGTCACCGCCGTCGACGCGTGACGTGACCCGGATCCGCCGCAGCCGACCGATCGCGGGATAGGCCTTCTCGAGCACGTGCGAGCTGACCCTGATCGTCCAGTCGTGGACCGGGTTGCCGCTGAAGTCGTCGTAGGGATCGGCCTTGGCGACCAGGTAGGGCACGTTCCCGGCCGAGGTGAAGCCACCACTGCTGGAGGAGAACTGCGCGAAGACCGCACTGCCCTGCCACGTCAGGATCTTGCCCTGCGTCGCATCGACGGCGGCGTTGCTGCGTGGGTCCTCGGCGCCGAGCCCGCCGTACACCTGACACGAGGTGGTGTCGCAGAGCTGGTAGTAGCGGTTCGGGTTCTGGTTGCGCGACCAGACCGCGTAGGTCCGGGCGGCGATGGCCTGCGCCTGGACCGCGGCGGGCAGCCAGGACGCCGGCATCTCCCGGGGCACCACGCCCTTGATGTAGTTGTCCATCGAGAGCACGTTGACGGTCGCCCTCGTGCTCGCTCCGGCGCCCGGCGAGGCCAGCCGCAGTGCGCCCCGGTAGGCCCGGTTGCCCGACCCCGTCACGAGCGTCAGCGGTTGGGGCGCCTCGAACTGGCCGTCCCCGACCAGTGCGGTGAGCCCGCCCGGCGCATAGGCCGTCCAGGCGCTCTTGAGGTAGCTGAGCTGTTCCTTGCCCTTGACCAGGCTGAGCCGCCACTGCTTGACCCCGGCAAGGGCGGGCAGCGGGTAGGCCTTGCCGGTGCCGACATCGCGGACCAGTAGCCCGGTGGCCGGCAATACGACGACGTCGTTGTCGGCGTCGCCCGAGATCAGCACCCGCACCGAGCCCGCTCCGGTCGCCATCGTCGTGCCCGGGTAGTAGAACGCCAGGATCTGGGCAGCGGTCAGGCCCTGGTGCGCAGCCCCTTCGGCGCCGTACTGCGACATCCCGTGACCGTGCCCGAAGCCGTGACCGACCACGGTCAGGGTCGAGTCGACCGGCACCCAGTAGGACTGGTCGGTGGCACGGGCCTCGCTCTGCGGGGCGACCAGCACACCGGCCGCGATGACCGTGGGGACGACGATGAGCCTGGCCAGCAGGCCGGCACGACGGGGCATGAGTGATTCCTGGGGCCGAAGTTGTTGATGGGACGACATCGACATTATGGCCCTGCGAAATCCGTATTTGTCCACAATGGGAATACGTGAATCAATCACCAGCCAATAACTACAACAATGTAATTAGAAATGATCCGGCTGCGCTCGCTCATCGACCTCAGTTGTTCGGGTGATGCATTCGCCGCGCGGCTTCGGCGACGGACCCGCTCATCGACGGATAGACCGTGAACGCGTGGGCCAGCTGGTCGGCGGTGAGCGACTCGTGCACCGCGATCGAGACCGGGTGGATCAGCTCGCTCGCCCGGGGTCCCACGACCACTCCCCCGACGATGATCCCGGTGCCGGGCCGGCAGAACAGCTTCACGAACCCGTCGCGGACGCCCTGCATCTTCGCGCGGGGGTTGCCGGAGAGCTCGAGGCGGACCACCTCGGCAACGATCTCGCCGGCGTCGACGGCATTCTGCGACCAGCCGACGGTGGCGATCTCGGGGGCGGTGAAGACGTTGGAGGAGACCATCTTGAGGTCGAGCGGTGTCACCGCGTCACCCAGGAAGTGCCACATTGCGATCCGGCCCTGCATTGCGGCGACCGAGGCCAGCATCAGCACGCCGGTGCAGTCGCCCGCGGAGTAGACCCCACGGGCCGACGTACGACTCACCCGGTCGACGACCACGAAGCCGCTGCCATCCAGCTTCACGCCGGACTCCTCGAGCCCCACGTCCGCAGTGTTCGGGATCGAGCCGAGCGCGAGCAGGCAGTGCGACCCGGTCACGGTCCGGCCGTCGGTCAGCGTGCACGTCACGGTGTCGCCGTTGCGCGTCACCGACTCCATCCGCGACTTCGACATCACCGTCATCCCGCGACGGGTGGAGACCTCCTCGAGGACATGCGCGGCGTCGGCGTCCTCACCGGGCAGCACCCGGTCGCGAGAGGAGACCAGCACGACCTCGATGCCGAGCGCCAGATAGGCGCTGGCGAACTCCGCACCCGTGACCCCGGAGCCGACCACGATCAGCTTCGACGGGGTCTCCGTCAGGTCGTAGACCTGCTCCCAGGTGAGGATCCGCTCGCCGTCGGGCTGGGCACTGGACAGGGTCCGCGGCGAGGCGCCGGTGGCGATGAGCACGGCGTCGGCGTCCAGCGTCCGAGTGCCACCGTCCGCCAGCTCGGCGACCACCCGGCTGGGGCCGTCGAGGCGGCCGCGACCTTTGAGCACCTTGATGCCCTCGCGCGCGAGCCGATCGGCGATGTCCGCCGACTGGGCGATCGCGAGTGCCTTGACACGCTTGTTCACCTGGTCGAGATCGACGCGTACACCGTCACCACCGATGTCCACGCCGAGCTCGTTGCTGCCGGCCACCTCGGTCATCAGCTCGGCCGTTGCGATCAGGGTCTTGCTCGGCACGCAGTCGGTGAGAACGGCCGAACCGCCGACCCCGTCGGTGTCGAGGACCGTCACCTCTGCGCCCAGCTGCGCGGCCACCAGGGCCGACTCATAGCCACCAGGCCCGCCACCGATGATCACCACATGATTCACAGGCGTCAGTCTCCCATCCGGATGACCCATGTGTGGATCGCGCCTGTGTCGGACGTCGTCCGGAGTGCCGGAGCACTACCCTGATCAGGTGACGCTCTATGCCGCCTACGGGACGAATCTGGACCCGATCCGGATGAGCGAGCGCTGCCCGCACTCCCCGCTGCGCTCGACCGGCTGGCTCGAGGGCTGGCGGCTGACCTTCGGCGGCGAGGACCACGGCTGGGACGGCGCGCTGGCCACGATCGTGCAGGACCCCTTCGAGCAGGTCTTCGTCGCGGTCTACGACGTGGCGCACGAGGACGTCACGTCGCTCGACGGCTGGGACTCCGCGGACACCGGCCTCTATCGCAAGGTCAAGGTCCGGGTCGCGACGCTCACCGACGAGGTGGTCGCCTGGGTCCATGTGCTCGACGCCTATGAGGGCGGGTTGCCGTCGGCCAGGTATCTCGGCGTACTCGCGGACGCGGCGGAGGCTGCCGATGCCCCTGCCGACTACGTGGCTGCTCTTCGCGGCCGGGACTGCCGGTCGGTCTTCGGCGGTTAGAGTCGCCCAAGTGACGACAGTGACGACAGTGATGACAGCGACTGAAGCGGCAGCCGAAGCGGCCCGCGTCCTTGCCGAGAAGACCGGCGTCGAACGCCACGACATCGCCCTGGTGATGGGCTCGGGCTGGTTGCCCGCCGTCGACGCGCTGGGCGAGGCGACGGCCGAGCTCAGCACGACAGACCTGCCGGGCTTCGCGCCACCGGCCGTCGAAGGCCACGCCGGCAGGGTCCGCTCGGTCCGGGCCGGTGGGAAGAACCTGCTCGTCTTCCTCGGGCGCACACACTTCTACGAGGGTCTCGGCGTCGGTGCGGTGGTGCACGGCGTACGAACTGCGGCGGCTGCCGGCTGCCGGACCATCGTGCTGACCAACGGGTGCGGTGGGCTCAACGAGGCCTGGGTGCCCGGCACCCCGGTGCTGATCAGCGACCACATCAACCTGACGGCGACCTCACCGATCGAGGGCGCGAACTTCGTCGACCTGACCGACCTCTACAGCGCCCGGCTCCGGCGGCTGTGCCACTCGGTCGACCCGTTGCTCGACGAAGGTGTCTACGTCCAGTTTCCCGGGCCGCACTACGAGACCCCGGCCGAGATCGGCATGGTGCGCGCGATCGGCGGCAGCCTCGTCGGCATGTCGACCACGCTCGAGGCGATCGCCGCACGCGAAGCAGGCATGGAGGTTCTCGGTATCTCCCTGGTCACCAACCTGGCGGCCGGCATCACCGGTGAGCCGCTGAACCACGAGGAGGTCCTCGCCGCAGGCACGGCCGCAGCCTCGCGGATGGGCGAGCTGCTCGGTGCGATCGTGCCGCAGATCTGATGCGCGTCCTCATCACCGGCGCAGCCGGTTCCATCGGGCGAGTGGTCAGCGCCGGACTCACCTCGCTCGGCCACGACGTCATCGGCCTCGACATCCTGCCCGGCTCCGACCTGATCGCCGACTCCGCCGACCCGGCAGAAGTTCACGCTGCAGTCGCGTCGACCCGACCCGAAGCAATCGTGCACCTGGCTGGCATCCCGACCGAGTCGGCGTTGCCCGATGCCTTGACGTCGCACGTGATCACGACTGCCGCCCTGCTCGAGGCGATGATCCGGTGCGACGTACGCCGAATCGTCTACGCCAGCAGCAACCATGCCGTCGGCCGCACGCCCCGCGCCGGCTTCGACACGCTCGACCACCGGCTGGGTGTCGACACCCCACCCCGCCCGGACACGTTCTATGGCGTCGGCAAGGTGGCTGCCGAGGCGCTGCTCGGCATGTACGTCGACCGGCACGGCATCGACGCGGTCTGCACCAGGATCGGCTCGTTCCTCGAGAGGCCGACCAGCCGTCGCAACCTCGCCAGCTGGTTGTCCCATGACGACTGCGTGCGGATGTTCCACGCAGCCCTGACTGCACCGTCTCCCGGTCTTGCCGTGCTCTACGGCATCTCCAACAACACCCGCGGCTGGTGGGACCTCGCCCCCGGACGCGCCCTGGGCTACCACCCTCAGGACGACGCCGAGGACTGGGCCACCGAGATCGAGGCGACGCCCGAGACAGACGAGGACATTGCGGAGGCCGCTGCCGTCGGTGGCCCCTTTGCCACGCCGAAGTTCGAACGGCCGGCGTTCCAGCCGTGACGCGCAGGGCAACGATCGCTGGGTGAGCGGACCCGGTTGACTTCGAGCGCGCTCGAAGGGGGAGACTGAGCCGATGAGCCTGACGATCGCCGAAGCCGCCGAGCAGACTGGCCTCACCACGCACACCTTGCGCTACTACGAGCGCGACGGCCTGATGCTCCGTGAGATCGACCGGTCGGCGACCGGACACCGGCGCTACAACGACCGCGACCTTGACTGGATCGGGCTGATCACCTGTCTGCGTGGGACAGGCATGCCCGTTTCCGACGTACGCCGCTATGCCGCGCTCGTCCGAGAGGGAGACGGTTCCGAGCTGGCGCGACTCGAACTGCTGCGCGACCACCGGCTGCACGTGCTGGCCCAGCTCGCCGAGGTGCAGAACCATCTGGGGGCGATCGACCGCAAGATCGGCATCTACACCGACTTGCTCGAAAACGCCCAGCAAGCGTCTTGACTTAGAGCGCACTCGAAGCGATTGAGTGGTGTCATGACTGAAAACATCGGCACCCGCACCCTCGGGACCACCGCCCCCCTCACTGTTTCCACGCTCGGCCTCGGCTGCATGGGCATGTCCGAGTTCTACGGCACCGGCGACGAGGCCGACGGCATCGCGACCATCAACCGCGCGCTCGACCTCGGCGTCACCTTCCTGGACACGGCTGACATGTACGGCCCCTTCACCAACGAGCAGCTCGTCGGGAAGGCCCTCGCCGCGAGTGGGCACAGCCGCGACGACATTCAGCTGGCCACCAAGTTCGGCAACGAACGGCTGCCGGACGGCACCCGCGTCGGCGTGAACGGCAAGCCGGAGTACGTCCGGTCGGCCTGCGACGCCTCCCTGCAGCGGCTCGGTGTGGACCACATCGACCTCTACTACCAGCACCGTGTCGACCAGACCGTTCCGATCGAGGAGACGGTCGGCGCGATGGCCGAGCTCGTTGCGGCCGGCAAGGTCCGCTTCCTCGGCCTCTCCGAGGCGGCTCCCGACACGATCCGACGGGCGCACCTGGTCCACCCGATCACCGCCCTGCAGACCGAGTACTCGCTCTTCACCCGTGACATCGAGGACGAGATCCTCCCCGTCATCCGCGAGCTCGGCATCGGCCTGGTGCCGTACTCCCCGCTCGGTCGCGGCCTGCTCACCGGCGCGATCACGAGTGAGGACTCGCTGGCGGACGCCGACTCGCGCCGGACGGCGTACTTCCCGCGCTTCCAGGGCGAAGCGCTCGAGAACAACCTCGCGCTCGTCGCCAAGATCAAGGAGATCGCCGACCGCAAGGGCGCCACCCCCGGACAGCTCGCACTCGCCTGGGTGCTCGCACAGGGCACCGACCTCGTCCCGATCCCCGGCACGAAGCGGGTCAAGTACCTCGAGGAGAACGCCGCCGCCGCCGCGATCAGCCTCACCGCCGACGATCTGGGCGCACTGGACCGGGCCGTCCCGCGCGAGGCGGTTGCGGGTGCGAGGTACGGCGACATGGCAAGCATCGACCGCTGAGCCGGTAGCCGGACGTACCCAAGTCCGCGAGTCGGTGGCGGTTCACGCCGTGGCCGCTCGACCGGCATCGACTTGGGTACGTTCGGCTACGCGTCAGCCGAGCAGCGTATTCAGGCCCTTCTCGCAGCCACGCATCATCACCGCGTGGTTCCAGCTCAGCACCGGCTTCACGGCGTACGACGCAAGGGCGAGCAGCCTCCCCTTGGTCTGCACGGTCTGCTCGTAGTCGAGTCGGGTGCCGCCATCGACCGCGGTGAGCTTCCACCGGGCGTAGCCGTGGATCGGCCCGTCGATGCTGACCTCCAACAGGCCGGGATCGGTGCTGACCGCTCCGAGGACGAGCTCAAGGTCGTAGGGCAGCGCCGACCTGCAGACCACCAGCGCCGTCTCGGGATCCAGGCTCGCGACGGCACGCACCTGCGGCCACCAGGTCGGATACATCGCGAGGTCGACCAAGGTGTCGTGCACCAGATCCAGCTCGGCGGCAACCGTGCACGAATGCGTGAAGCGGTACGTCGTCGGGCTCACTCGGGCTCAGATCTCGCGCAATCGGGGCACAACCTTGTCGACGATGTCATTGGTCCAGCCGACCGGGTCGGCTGTCGGAGGCTTCACGGTGACATGGCTGATGCCAAGAGCGGCGTACTGCTCCATCCGGGAGAGGAACCCATCGATGTCATCGAGCGGCTCCGCACCGTCCAGGACGGTCTTCTCGATCTCCGCGTAGTCGCGGCCGAGGTCGTCGCAATGACGCTGGAGGACCTTGAGCTTGTGGGCGATGTCGTCGGCTTCCTGAGTGCCCGAGAGGTTGCAGGCGTCGGCGTACTGCGCGACCAGCCGCAGGGTCTTGCGCTCACCACTTCCGCCGATCATCACGGGTGGCCCACCTGCTTGAACCGGCGCCGGGACGCAGAAGGTCTCGGCGAGCTGGTAGTGGTTTCCGGCGTATGCCCCGTCGTCATCGCTCCACATCTGCCGACAGATCTGGAGGGTCTCCTCGAGCATCTCGAAGCGTTCGGCCAGCGGCGGGAACGGTACGCCGAGACCAAGATGCTCGCGCTCGTACCAGGCCGCACCGATGCCGAGCTGCGCCCGACCCTCGGAGAGCACGTCCAGGGTGGTGACCATCTTGGCAAGCAGGCCCGGGTGCCGATAGGTCACACCCGTCACGAGGAGCCCGAGACGGAGCCGCCTGGTGATGCCCGCGAGGTAGCCGAGGCCGACGTAGCCCTCAAGCATCGGCTCCGACGGACCACCGAGATGCTCCATCTGGAAGAAGTGGTCCATCAGCGTGAACAACGCGACGCCGCCCTCGTCGGCCACCCGCGCGGTCTCCGCAAGCACCGGCGCAATCGCCATCCCGTCGGGAAGGCCGTAGTCGGCGAAGTGGATTCCCAGATCCATTGAGCACTCCTCGGTCGTGATCGGTGGTCTGAGCCCATCATTGCGCGCTCGGAGCAAGCGCTCGTCAATGGCCAAGGTGTGGCTACTCAGGCTGGCTCAGTGGGCGAGGTGAGTGGTCTCGACAAGCTCGACCACCGGAAGCGACGGCCGGATAGCCTGCCGACCATGAGCGACCTCATCAGCCAGGCCCGCGCGTGGGCTGCCCAGGACCCTGACCCGCAGACCCGCGCGGAGCTTGAACGGCTGATCGGTGCGGGCGAGTCCGACGAACTGGCGGACCGCTTCCGGGGCACGCTCGAGTTCGGCACTGCGGGCCTTCGTGGCGCACTGGGAGCGGGGCCGAACCGGATGAACCGGGTCGTCGTACTCCGGGCGGCTGCCGGCCTGGCGGCCTACCTCAAGGCCAACGGTACGGATCCGGACGCCAGCGTCGTGATCGGCTACGACGCCCGGCACAACTCCGATGTCTTCGCGCGGGACACCGCCGAGGTGATGACCGGTGCCGGGCTCAAGGCGTTCACGCTGCCGCGCCCGCTGCCGACTCCCCTACTGGCGTACGCGATCCGCGACCTGGGCTGCGTCGCCGGCGTGATGGTGACCGCGAGCCACAATCCCCCACAGGACAACGGCTACAAGGTCTACCTCGGCGACGGCAGCCAGATCGTCCCGCCGTCGGACACCGAGATCTCGGCGGCCATTGCGGCTGTCGGCGAGCTCGACACGATCCCGCGCGGCGACGGCGGCGAGGTGCTCGGCGACGAGATCCTGGACCGCTATCTGGCCACGATCGCCAACCTCATCCCGGACGGCCCGCGTGACCTGAACATCGTCTACACCCCGCTCCACGGCGTCGGGGGTACGTCGATCCAGGCGGTCCTCAAGCTGACAGGCTTCCCCGAGCCGCACATGACCACCGCCCAGGAGCAGCCCGACCCCGACTTCCCGACGGTCGCCTTCCCGAACCCCGAAGAGCCCGGTGCGATGGATCTCGCGATGGCGCTCGCCCGGGAGGTCGATGCGGACATCGTCGTCGCGAACGACCCGGACGCCGACCGCTGCGCCGTAGCCGTCCCGGGGCCGCAAGGCTGGCAGATGCTGCGGGGCGACGAGGTCGGCGCGTTGCTGGCGAATCACCTGCTGAGCAAGGGCAAACAGGGTGTGTACGCCGCCTCGATCGTCTCGTCCTCACTGCTCGGAAAGCAGGCCGCGGCTCACGGCCAGCCGTACACCCAGACCCTGACCGGCTTCAAATGGATCGGCCGGCTCCCGGGCCTCGCATTCGGCTACGAGGAAGCCCTCGGCTACTGCGTCGACCCGGAGCACGTGAAGGACAAGGACGGCGTCTCGGCACTGCTGCTCATCTGCGAGATGGCAGCAGCAGCGAAGGCTGAAGACCGAGACCTCCGCAGTCTGTTGGACGACATCGCCCGTGAGCACGGCCTGCACGCAACCGATCAGCTGTCGGTGCGCTTCAGCGACCTGGCGGAGATCCCCGCCACCATGCAGCGGCTGCGCGAGGCTCCGCCATCCTCGATGGGCGGGCTGACCGTCGAGAGGGTGGAGGATCTGTCCCTCGGATCCGCCGAGCTGCCGCCGACCGACGGGCTCCGCTACCACCTGGCCGACGGCGCGCGCGTCATCGTCCGCCCCTCCGGCACCGAGCCGAAGGTCAAGGCCTATCTTGAGGTCGTCATCCCCGTCGAGGACACCGAGGACGGTGTCGACGCGGCGCGGATCAACGCGGTCGGACGGCTCGACGCCATTCGGGCCGACGTACAGAAGGCCGCCGGACTGTAGGCGGAACCGTTGGTGAAGCGTCGGTGAACAGCCGTCTCGAAACGGACGTTTCGGACTAAGGCCCACCTAACATCCTTCGGTGCGTACCTTGCGAACCGTGGCCGTCCTGGCGGTGCCACTGGCCCTGTTGTCGGCCTGCGGCAGTGCTGCGCCGGCAAAAGTAGCGGCCGCTGCCGGACCCGTCCAGGTCTCCGTGAGTGCCTGCGGTCAGGGCTGGACGGCCACCAGGGCCGGTGCCCAGAAGATCGAGCTGAAGAACACCGACAGCAGGGCGGGCGAGGTGCAGCTGATCTCCGCGAAGACCGGCGCACTCTTCGCCGCCATCGAGCCGTTCGGTCCGGGCACCACCCGCGAGCTCGACATCAGCCTTGCCGCCGGTGACTACCAGCTCCGGTGCCTGATGGAGGACGAAGCGGCAATCACCGGTGCTGCGTTCTCCCTTACAGGCAAGGGCGTTGGCGACTCTCGAGGCGTCGTGCCACAGACCGAGGCAGACCTGATCAGCCCGACCAAGAAGTACGAGTCCTACGTCAAGGGCCGGCTGCCCGCTCTGGCACGCGAGACGGAGAGGCTCTCTGCTGACATTGCCCGCGGTGAGCTCGGCAACGCCCGGAAGGACTGGTTGGTGGCGCACCTCGCCTACGAACGTCTCGGGGCGGCGTACGACGCGTTCGGCGACCTCGACGGTGCGATCAACGGCCTCCCGAACGGACTGCCCCGGGGCGTGCACGACGCCTCCTGGAGCGGCTTCCACCGGATCGAGTACGGCCTCTGGCACGGAGCGTCCGCCACGACCCTGAACGCGCCGGCTGGCCAGCTCGAGCAGGACATCGTGGCGCTCCGCAAGCAGTTCAGGACCGTGCAGATCGACCCACTGACGGTGACCATCCGGGCGCACGAGATCACCGAGAACGCGCTCCAGTTCGCGCTGACCGGTCAGGACGACTTCGGCAGCCACACCGGCCTCGCCACCGTCCGGGCGAACCTCGACGGCACGACCGAAGTGCTGTCCCTGCTGGCTCCGCAGCTGCGGACAGCCGGGATCGACCGGACCCCCATCACCCAGGGCGTACGCCGGGCCGAGGATCTGCTCGACGCCCAGCACCACAACGGCGTCTGGGTCAGCGAGACAGCGCTCCCCCGCACGGCCCGTGAAGACATCGACGCCGCCATCAGCGAGCTCACCGAGCTGCTCGCACCGGTGGCTGCTGCCCTCGAACCGAGGAGGATCTCGTGACCATCGACCGACGCAGCGTGCTGCGTGGAACCGCCGCAGCCGTCGGTGGCGCCGCCCTCGTCGGCGCGACGAGCGCGGGGTCTCGACCGAGCTCGACCACCCAGGAGACGAGCTCGACCCAGGACATCCCCTTCCACGGCGAACACCAGTCCGGCATCCTCAACGCGCGCCAGGCTGCGGCCGCCTTCGTCGCCTTCGACCTGACGACGACCGGCAAGCAGGACGTGATCGACCTGATGCGCTCCCTCACCGACCGGGCCCGCATCCTCACCACCGGCGGCCGCCCGCCCGACCTCGGCATCTCCGCGCCCCCGTCGGACTCGGGAGTGCTGGGGCCGGTCGTGCCCGGCGACGGGTTGAGCATCACCCTCGGCATGGGCGCGAGCGCCTTCGAGGGCCACGGGATCACCAAGGCCAGGCCGACGCGGCTCCGCACGATGGAGACGTTCCCCGACGACAACCTCGACCGCTCCCGCTGCGACGGCGACCTGGTCCTGCAGCTCTGTGCGGACAACCGCGACACCGTCATCCACGCCCTGCGCGACCTGGCCCGGCACACCCGCGGGGGCATGCAGGTGCGATGGCGGGTGGACGGGTTCGCCGGGCCGCCACGGCCGAGCGGCGCTCCGCGCAACCTGATGGGCTTCAAGGACGGCACGGCGAACCCGAAGCCGAGCGAGGCCGACAAGCTGATCTGGTCCGGCGCCGACGAGCCGGCCTGGGCGGCCGGGGGTTCCTACCAGGTCGTCCGGGTGATCCGGATGCTCGTGGAGTTCTGGGACCGCGTCACGATCGCCGAGCAGGAGCGGATGATCGGCCGTCGGCGCGACACCGGTGCGCCCCTGTCCGGGAACCGCGAGACCGACACGCCGGCGTACGGCAACGACCCGCTCGGGTCGACGACTCCCCTCGACGCCCACATCCGGATGGCCAACCCGCGCACTCCGCAGACCGACGAGAGCCGGCTGCTCCGACGCGGCTACAACTACGACGCCGGCGTGGACAGCAACGGCAACCTCGACATGGGGCTGGTCTTCGCCTGCTACCAGCAGGATCTGGACCGGCAGTTCGTCGCCGTACAGCACCGGCTCGCGGGTGAGCCGCTGACCGACTACATCTCCCCGGTGGGAGGCGGTTTCTTCTACGCACTCCCCGGCGTTACGGACAATTCGGACTGGTTCGGGCGATCGCTCCTCAGTTGAACGGCCAACCTTCGGCCAGACGTCACGGTCCGTTCACCCAGATCGGGAAACCTGTCGAACGCAACCAAAATGCTTGCCGAAAGGACAGTCCGTGAATCTCAGTACCCCCCGCCGTGCGGCGTCGATCGCTGTAGCCGCCGTTGCGGCCGCCAGCCTGGTCGCAGTAGGTGTCTCGACGTCTTCAGCTGCACCGGTGAAGCCCGCCAGCGTGTCGGCGACAGCCACCCCGATCAAGCACCTCGTCGTGATCTTCGACGAGAACGTCTCCTATGACCACTACTTCGGCACCTACCCGAAGGCGGCGAACACGAACGGCTCGAAGTTCCACGCCGCCCCGGGGACGCCGAAGAACAACAACCTGATCACCTCAGGCAAGCTCACCAGCAACGCGAACCTCTACAAGCCGGCGCGGCTCTCGAAGGCGCAGGGGGTGACCTGCGACCAGAACCACGCCTACGGTCCCGAGCAGGCGGCCACCGACAACGGCAAGATGGACAAGTTCGTCCAGAACGTCTCGGTCGACACCTGCACCGGGCTGTTCGGAACCCCCGGCCTCGCGATGGACTACTACGACGGCAACACGACCACCGGTCTGTGGAACTGGGCGCAGCAGTACTCGATGTCGGACAACTCCTACGACAGCACGTTCGGCCCGTCCACCCCGGGCGCGTTGAACCTGGTCAGCGGCCAGACGCACGGCTTCAAGGAGATCGACTCGACAACGGGTCTGCAGGTCGCGACCCCCGGGTCCTACGTCCTCGCATCGCCCAACTCCAGTGGCGTCGGCACCGTCATCAACGACCCCGACCCGGCGTACGACGACTGCTCGGACACCAACCACACCGCGACGAACACGCTCGCGGCCGGCACCGGCAAGAACATCGGTGACCTGCTCAACGCGAAGAACGTCACCTGGGGCTGGTTCCAGGGCGGTTTCAGGCCGACCCAGAGCGCCGACGCCACGAACAAGTACGCCGTCTGTGGCGCCAAGCACACCAACATCAACGGTGCTTCGGTGGTCGACTACAGCCCGCACCACAACCCGTTCCAGTACTACAAGTCGACGTCGAACCCGCACCACCTGCCGCCGACCTCGGTGGCGAAGATCGGGCACACCGACCAGGCCAACCACCAGTACGCCCTCACCGACTTCACCAAGGCGCTTCAGGCCAACAACCTGCCTGCCGTGAGCTTCCTCAAGGCCGGTGAGTACCAGGACGGCCATGCGGGGTACTCCGACCCGATCGACGAGCAGCACTTCCTCGTCCGCGAGATCAACGAGCTCCAGCGCTCGCCGGAGTGGTCCAGTACCGCCGTGGTGATCGCGTACGACGACTCGGACGGCTGGTACGACCACCAGTTCGCGACGATCACGAACGCCTCGCACGACGCGCCGGCCAACAACACGGTCTGCACCTCGTCGACCGCACCGGTCGCCAACGGGTACGCCGACCGCTGCGGTCCCGGTCCCCGGTTGCCTCTGTTGGTCATCTCGCCGTACGCGCGGACGAACTTCATCGACCACCACGAGACCGAGCAGGCGTCGGTCCTGAAGTTCATCGAGTCGAACTGGAAGACGGCAAAGATCGGTGACGGGTCCTTCGAGACCCGTGCCGGGAGCCTGAACCCGATGTTCAACTTCAAGGCGTCCGACAACAAGCGGGTGATCCTCAACCAGACCGGCACCGTACGCCGGATCTCGAGGATCAAGCCGCACCAGAAGGACCGGCACACCAAGGTCGTCTGGCACTGAGCGGGCACTGACAGTCGGCGGTTTGACCGTCGAGACCACAAAGAAAGCGGCCCCTGGATCACCAGGGGCCGCTTTCCTTCTCAGATGAGGATGCTCACCACGAACGCCACCGCCAGCACGGCCAGCACGGCCAGCTCCGGGACGGCCCAGCTGCGCACCACGTGTCCCTCCGACGGCGCTCCGAGCTTCTCGTGCGCGACGGCATCGCGGAGGCGCTCCTCCACGAAGTCCGGCATGTTCACCGTGGTGTTGCGGCTCTTCGTCGTCGGCGCCGGGCCCATGCCGCTGTTCATCCTGATGCCACGCCGGCCGGCATTGCCCACCTGGACGTTGCCGCCCCCGCGGCCGAGCTTGCGGACGGGATGACCGACTGCCACGCCGACGTACCTCTTGCCGTTGACGCGAAGGACGGTGAAGGCACGGATGACGATCTGCTCGACCTGGTCCAGCGGGATCGTCTGGTCGATGAACGCGTTGCGAAGCACCACGGCGGGAGGCTTGATCATGATCCGGGGGCGTAGCAGGAAGGCCCAGATGAGTACGCCCGCCAACGCCATCAGCAGGGCCGTTCGGACTCCCCCGATTCCGTGGTCGTCGATCAGCACGGACACGCCGATGACCGAAACGAGCACCAGGCCGAGAACGCCACTGATCGTGCCGCTGGTCGGCCCATAGCTCTGCACCGGCAGTGCCCGCCCGGGTTTCCTCATCCGCCAACCCTAGCCAGTGAAAGAAGATTCGCCCCGGGTCGGACCCGGTCCCTAGACTGCAAGGCGTGACCATCATGAACTCAGGGCTGAGTTCGCTGGCGGATGCGACATCCTCCGACGCCGCACTTCGCCGCTTCCTGCACGGGCTGCCCGGAGTCGACCAGGTGGGCGCCGAACAACGCGCCGCCGGTCTGGGCACCCGGTCGATCAAGACCTCCGCCAAGGAGTATGCGATCGACCTGGCGATCCGAATGGTCGACCTCACCACGCTCGAAGGAATGGACACGCCCGGCAAGGTGCGCGCGCTGTCCGCGAAGGCCATGCGACCCGATCCTGCCGACCAGACCTGTCCGCACACGGCCGCTGTCTGCGTCTATCCCGACATGGTCGGGTTCGCCAGGGAGACCCTGGGCAGCAGTGGGGTGAACATCGCCGCCGTGGCCACCGCGTTTCCCTCGGGCCGCGCCGCGCTGGACATCAAGCTTGCCGACGTACAGGACGCGGTCGAGGCCGGCGCCGACGAGATCGACATGGTCATCGACCGGGGCGCGTTCCTCTCCGGCCGCTACCTCGAGGTCTTCGAGGAGATCGTGGCCGTCAGGGCTGCGTGTGGGGACGCCCACCTGAAGGTGATCTTCGAGACCGGCGAGCTGCAGACCTATGACAACGTCCGCCGGGTTTCCTGGCTCGCGATGATGGCCGGTGCACACTTCATCAAGACCTCGACCGGCAAGGTGCAGCCAGCCGCGACCCTGCCCGTCACACTGGTGATGCTCGAGGCCGTCCGTGACTACCGCGACGTGACCGGGCAGATGGTCGGCGTGAAGCCGGCCGGCGGGATCCGTACGTCGAAGGACGCGATCAAGTACCTCGTGATGGTCAACGAGGTCGCCGGGCCTGACTGGCTGAGCCCGGACTGGTTCCGCTTCGGCGCCTCGACCTTGCTCAACGACCTGCTGATGCAGCGCACGAAGATGAAGACCGGCCGCTACTCCGGCCCCGACTACTTCACCCTGGACTGAGGAGCTATGGCCAAGAAAGTGGTCTCGACAGGCTCGACCACCGCAAAGACCGGCTCGACCACCGTGCAGGCGGGGTTCGACTATGCCCCGGCTCCGGAGTCGCGGGCGATCGTGGACATCAAGTCGTCCTACGGACTGTTCATCAATGGCGAGTTCGTCGACAGCACAGGTGGCAACTCGTTCAAGACGATCTCGCCCAGCACCGAAGAGGTTCTTGCCGAGATCGCGGAGGCGAACGACGCCGATGTGGACGCCGCGGTCAGGGCCGCGCGCCGGGCCTATACCCGGGTCTGGTCGAAGATGTCGGGTGCTGAACGCGGCAAGTACCTCTACCGGATCGCCCGGATCATCCAGGAGCGCGCCCGCGAGTTCGCCGTGCTCGAGTCGATCGACAACGGCAAACCGATCAAGGAGTCACGCGACGTCGACGTACCCACTGTCGCAGCGCATTTCTTCTACTACGCCGGCTGGGCCGACAAGCTCGAGTTCTCCGGGTTCGGTCCCGACCCCAAGCCGCTCGGCGTCGCCGGCCAGATCATCCCCTGGAACTTCCCGCTGCTGATGCTGGCGTGGAAGATCGCCCCGGCGCTCGCGTGCGGCAACACCGTCGTCCTCAAGCCCGCCGAGACGACCCCGCTGACCGCCCTCCTCTTTGCCGAGGTCTGCCAGCAGGCCGACCTGCCGCCGGGCGTGGTCAACATCGTCACCGGCGCGGGCCCGACCGGTCAGGCGATCGTGTCGCACCCCGACGTCGACAAGGTGGCGTTCACCGGCTCCACCGATGTGGGCCGCGCCATCGCGAAGGCCATTGCCGGCACCGAGAAGAAGGTCACCCTCGAGCTGGGTGGCAAGGCCGCGAACATCGTCTTCGAGGACTCCCCCGTAGACCAGGCCGTCGAAGGCATCGTCAACGGCATCTTCTTCAACCAGGGCCATGTCTGCTGTGCGGGCTCGCGACTGCTCGTGCAGGAGTCCGTCGCCGACGAGGTGCTCGAGCGGCTCAAGCGCCGGATGGCCACCCTCCGGGTCGGCGACCCCCTCGACAAGAACACCGACATCGGCGCGATCAACTCTGCCGAGCAGCTGGCCAAGATCCGCGAGCTCTCCGAGATCGGCGAGCTCGAGGGCGCGGAGCGATGGTCGCCGCCGTGCGAGCTGCCCGCGCACGGGTTCTGGTTCCCACCGACGATCTTCACCGGCGTCACCGCCGCGCACCGGATCGCCCGCGAGGAGATCTTCGGACCGGTGCTCTCCGTGATCACCTTCCGCACACCTGCCGAGGCCGTGGAGAAGGCCAACAACACGCCGTTCGGCCTGTCCGCCGGGATCTGGACCGAGAAGGGCTCGCGGATCCTCTGGATGGCCAGCCGGCTCCGCGCGGGAGTCGTCTGGGCCAACACGTTCAACCGCTTCGATCCGACCAGCCCGTTCGGTGGCTACAAGGAGTCGGGCTACGGCCGCGAGGGTGGCCGTCACGGACTTGAGGCCTACCTGCGATGACGGAGTCTGAGATGACCGAGACCAGAATCGACGTACGCAAGACCTACAAGCTCTACATCGGCGGCGACTTCCCGCGCTCGGAGTCGGGCCGGACCTTCATCGTCAATGACAGCTCGGGAAAGTTCCTTGCGAACATGTCGCAGGCCTCGCGTAAGGACGCCCGCGACGCGGTGCAGAAGGCGCGTGGGGCGTTCGGCGGATGGTCCGGTCGTACGGCGTACAACCGGGCCCAGATCCTCTACCGCGTCGCCGAGGTGATGGAAGGCCGCCGCGACCAGTTCGAGGCGGAGCTGCGCCAGGCCGAGGGGCTGACCGCGGCGAAGGCGAAGACCTATGTCAGCGCGGCGATCGACCGCTGGGTCTGGTACGCCGGCTGGTCGGACAAGATCGCCCAGGTCACCGGGGGCGCCAACCCGGTCGCCGGGCCCTACTTCAACCACTCCGCACCCGAGCCGAGCGGGGTGATCGCGATCGTCGCCCCGAAAGGTCCGCTGCTCGGCCTGGTCAGCGTGCTCGCGCCGGTGATCGCCACCGGCAACACCTGCGTGGTGGTGGCCAGCGAGGCCCACCCCGTGCCGGCGATCACGCTCGCCGAGGTGATGGCGACGTCAGACCTGCCCGGCGGGGTCGTCAACCTGCTGACCGGGTCGGCCGCCGAGATCGCGCCGTGGCTCGCGTCGCACATGGACGTCAACGGCATCGACCTCACCGGCATCACCGACCCGGACCGGGCCCGTGACCTCGAGGCGAGCGCCGCCGACAACCTCAAGCGCGTCCGCCGCCCCCGCCCCGAGGACCTGCTCGCGACTCCCGACCTCACCCGGATGACGACGTTCCTCGAGACGAAGACGGTCTGGCACCCGATGGGCATCTAGGCAGCCGATGGTTGCTCGAGTGGTGGTCCTGGCGGGCCCGTCAGGTTCCGGCAAGTCGAGGCTGGCCGAGAAGAGCGGACTCCCTGTCCTGCGGCTGGACGACTTCTACAAGGACGGCGACGACCCCACCCTGCCGTGCATCGATCTGGCAGGTGGTTCACCCATCGTCGACTGGGATGCTCCGGAGTCGTGGCTCGCCGTGGATGCCGTCGCTGCGATCGCGTCGTTGTGCGAGAACGGACAGGCCGACGTACCCGGCTACGACATCGCCAGGAGCGCTCGCACCGAACACCACGCGCTGCGTCTCGACGGCGCGCACTTCTTCATCGCCGAGGGGATCTTCGCCCAGGAGATCGTCGCCGAGTGCCGGGCGCGTGGACTGCTCGCCGACGCGATCTGCGTGACGCAGCGCCCGGTGGTCACGTTCTGGCGGCGGCTGACCCGCGACCTCCGGGAGCACCGGAAGCCGCCGCCGGTGCTGGTACGCCGCGGCCTGCACCTGATGCTCCAGCAGCGAGCGGTCGTCGCTCACGCCGTCGCCCTCGGCTGCCGGGTCGCGAGCCCCGAGCAGGCCGAGCGAGCAATCCGCACCGTCACTACCGGCTGAGTCCGAAAACGGGCCCCTGCACACGGTTCCGTACGGTTGCATGCATAATCTGCTGTATGCCGATAGACCTTAGTAGCCTAAGAGACTTAGACCGTCTTGCTGCACCTGCCGATGAGGCTCTCCGGGTCGGTGTCGACGACCGGCTCGCGACCCCGCATCGCGCGCGTCGACGCCCCCGAGGCCTCGGCTTCCTCGTTGACAAGGCGCTCGGCCCGCTGCTCCTGCTCGGCGTGTGGTTCACGGCGTCCGGACTCGGCTGGGTCGACTCCACCACGCTGCCCTCCCCGGGACAGACCTGGAGCGCCGCGCACATCCTGATCGCGAACGGCCAGCTGCAGGAACATCTGCTGATCTCCCTGCAGCGTGCGGCCGTCGGGCTGGTCATCGGCGTGACGGTCGGCGTGCTGCTCGCGCTGCTGTCCGGGCTGTCTCGCGTCGGCGAGGTATTGCTCGACTCCAACCTGCAGATGCTCCGCTCGATGCCGATCCTGGCGCTGGTGCCGCTGGCGATCGTGTGGTTCGGCATCGGCGAGGAGATCAAGGTGGTGCTGGTCGCGCTCGGCGTGATGTTCCCGATCTACCTCAACACGCACACGGCGATCCGCAGCGTGGATGCCAAGTACATCGATCTCGCCGCGACCTCCGGCCTCGGCCGGATCGGGCTGATCCGCCGGGTGATCCTCCCCGGCGCCCTGCCCGGCTTCTTCACCGGACTGCGCTTCTCCGTCGCGATCGCCTGGCTCGTGCTGGTCGTCAGCGAGCAGATCAACGCCAGCAGCGGCATCGGCTACCTGATGACGCAGGCGCGGAGCATCGGCCAGACCGATGTGATCGTCGTCGGACTCATCGTCTACGCCCTGCTGGGACTCATCTCGGACACCCTGGTTCGCTTCTTCGAGAGGAGGGCGCTGACATGGCGCTCGACGCTTCAGTCCCGCTGACGACCGGCACCCGCACGCCTGAGAGGGTCCGCG
The DNA here is from genome assembly GCA_025965195.1 of Marmoricola sp. GTDB lineage: Bacteria > Actinomycetota > Actinomycetes > Propionibacteriales > Nocardioidaceae > Marmoricola. The sequence continues at coordinate 37,764 of JAOPXK010000110.1, read as the reverse complement.
AACCCGCCACGCACGCCGTCCGCGCCTCGAAGGTGAACCGCTCCTTCGACGGCCGCGGCGTGCTCGAGGAGGTCAGCCTGAGCATCGGAAACGGCGAGTTCGTCGCGCTCCTGGGCCGCAGCGGCTCGGGCAAGAGCACCCTGCTGCGGATCCTTGCCGGTCTCGACAGCGAGTACGCCGGCCAGGTCGACGTACCCGAACGCGTCGCGGTCGCCTTCCAGGACGCTCGGCTGCTCCCCTGGGCGCGCATCCTGCCCAACGTGACGCTGGGACTCCGAGGTCAGCGCGCGCACAAGCTGGCCCTCGAACTGCTCGCGGAGGTCGGGCTGGCCGGCAAGGAGAAGGCCTGGCCCAAGACGCTCTCCGGCGGAGAGGCACAGCGGGCGGCGCTGGCGAGGGCACTGGCCCGCGAGCCCGAGCTGCTGCTGATGGACGAGCCCTTCGGCGCCCTGGACGCCTTGACCAGGATCAAGATGCATCGGCTGCTGCGCCGGCTCTTCCTCCGGCATCGACCCGCCGTGCTGCTGGTCACCCACGATGTCGAGGAGGCCATCTTGCTGGCCGACCGGATCCTGGTGCTCACCGACGGCCGGCTCTCGCTCGACCTCCCGATCGACCTTCCAGCAGAAGGCAGACGGCAGGCCGCGACCTTCCGCCAGCTGCGTGCGCAGCTTCTCACCGAGCTCGGCGTCGAGGACGACGACCACTAGCCAACCCTCATCTCGGGTTCATCCATCCCCCTTTAAGAAAGCAGTGACATGAACACCACTTCCATGCCCGGCCAACGGCGATCCCGCGTCGTACGCCACATCGCCCTCCTGGGTGCTGCGCTACTCGCGATCGGCGCCCTGGCCGCCTGCGGAGCCAGCGGCGGCGGCTCGTCGGACGCGAGCGTCCTCAACGTCGGCCAGCTTGGCGCGACCAAGATCAACGAAGCCCTGCTCAAGGCCTCGGGGGAGGACAAGGGCATGAAGTACAAGATCAGCTGGAGCCTGTACCCGGCCGGCGGGCCTGCGTTCCTCGAGGCGGTCCCGAGCGGTTCGGTGGACATCGCCTCGATGGCGGACACCCCGCCGATCTTCGGCCAGGTCGCCGGCACCAAGACCAAGATCGTCGCGGTCTCGACAACGACGCCGGCCGACCAGTCGATGGTCAACATCTTGGTGCCGAAGGACTCACCGGCCCAGTCGATGGCCGACCTCAAGGGCAAGAAGGTGGCCATCCTCCAAGGCACGATCCTGCAGTACACCGTGCTGCGCGCGCTGGAGAAGGCCGGCCTGAGCTACTCCGACATCACCCCCGTCAACCTCACCCCACCCGACGCGGCGACTGCCTTCCAGAAAGGCCAGGTCGACGCGATCGCGGCCCTCGACCCCCAGCTCTCCCAGCTGACCGCGGCGGGTGCCCGGGTGATCGGTGACGGCGTCGGCATCACCGCTGGATACACGATCGACGTTGCCGCCCAAGCAGCGCTGGACAACAAGGCCAAGCGGGCGGACATCGAGGACTTCATCGTCCGGCTGGCCAAGGCACAGATCTGGGGTCAGACCCACCTCGACCAGTGGCTGCCGATCTACACCAAGGTCTCCGGCCTGCCCGAGCCGGTCGCCAAGGCCGTGCTCGCCCGCCAGCACGTCGCGTACCTGCCCATCGACGCCGCGGTGATCGCCAAGCAGCAGGAGCAGGCCGACGCCTACACCCAGCTCGGCCTGATCAGGTCCAAGCTCGACGTGTCGTCCGAGTTCGACAACAGCTTCAACGACCTGGTGACCAAGGCGGGATCATGACCGACCAGGAGATCCCGGCGTACGCCCGCGGCTACGAGCGCTTCCCCGGCAGGATCGGCCGCACCAGCTCCCAGTCCGAGCGGGCCTGGCCCCGCGAGCGGCGCGCTCCCGAGGGGGCACCGAACGTGATCGTGGTGCTGATCGACGACATGGGCTACAGCGACATCGGACCGTTCGGTTCGGAGATCGAGACGCCGACGCTGGACCGGCTCGCCGCGCAGGGGGTGACCCTGAGCAACTACCACACCACGCCGGTCTGCTCGCCGGCCCGAGCTGCGATGCTGACCGGGCTGAACCCGCACCGGGCCGGCTTCGGCAGCGTGGCGAACTCCGACCCCGGGTTCCCCAACCTGCGCCTGGAGCTGGACGACGACGTGCTCGCCCTGCCGGAGATCCTGCGCGGACAGGGCTACGCGACGTTCGGCATCGGCAAGTGGCACCTGACCCGCGACGCCTTGATGAACGACGCCGCGGACAAGGCGACGTGGCCGTTGCAGCGGGGGTTCGACAGGTACTACGGCACGCTTGAGGGCTGCAACAGCTTCTTCCACCCCAACCGGCTGGTGCGCGACAACACCCCGCTGGACCTCGAGGGGCTGCCGTCGGACTACTACCTGACCGACGACCTCACCGACGAGGCCGTCGGGATGATCAAGGGCCTGCGCGCCAACGACTCCCGCAAGCCGTTCTTTCTCTACTTCGCGCACCACGCCATGCACGGTCCCCTGGGCGCGAAGCCGGCCGACATCGCCAAGTACCGCGGCCGCTATGACCAGGGCTGGGACGAGATCCGGAAGGCGCGGCACGCAAGGCAGATCGAGCTCGGCGTGATCCCCGCGGACACGCCGCTGCCTCCCCGGAACGCCGAGCCCGGGTTCGACGTACCCGCCTGGGACTCGCTCGACGCGGAGACGCGAGAGCTCTACGCCCGCTACATGGAGGTGTACGCCGCGATGGTCGACAGCGTCGACCAGAGCCTGGGCCGGATCCTGGCCACCGTGGAGGCACTTGGCGAGCTGGACAACACGATCGTGTTGTTCACCTCCGACAACGGCGGCACGGCTGAGGGTGGCGCCGAGGGGACCCGGAGCTACTTCAGCCGCTTCGTGCACATCCCCGGAGTGCCCAAGGACTGGGAGGCCGACGTCGCCCGTGACATCGACCTGATCGGCGGTCCTCGGACGATGGTGCACTACCCGCGGGGATGGGGCATGGCGTCGAACACGCCGTTCCGGTTCTACAAGGGTCAGACGTTCGCGGGCGGCGTCCGCGTGCCGTTCGTGCTGTCCTGGGGCTCGCGCCTCCGGGCGGCCGGCGACGACGGCATCCGCGAGCAGTACCAGTACGTCACCGACGTACTCCCCACGATCCTGGAGCTGACCGGCACGGAGCACCCCGGCGTACGCCACGGGAAGCCGGCCAAGTCGATCGACGGCTTCAGCATCGTCCCGGTGCTGCGCGAGCGGGAGGCGGCAAGCACGCACCCCGAGCAGTACGCCGAGTTCGGCGGCAGCCGCGGGTTCTACCGCGACGGGTGGAAGATCGTCACCCTGCACGCTCCGGGTACGCCCTTCGACGACGCCGAGTGGGAGCTCTACGAGGTCGCCACCGACCGCAACGAGCTGCACAACCTGGCCGACAAGGAGCCCGATCGGCTCCGTGAGCTGGCCGCAGCCTGGGAGCGGGCCGCGTGGGAGAACACCGTCTTCCCACTTCCCGACGACAGGGGGCTCACCGCGATCCGGCGACCCGCGGAGCGCGAGCTCGAGCAGGCCGTGACCCTGCTGCCCGGCACGCCCAAGCTGGAGCGCTACCGGTCCAGCGTGCTGACCTCGCTGCGGTCCTTCGACGTGGAGGCCGAGGTCGACTACCGGGCCGGCGACCAGGGCGTGATCGTGTCGCACGGTGACCAGGGCGGCGGCTACACGCTCTACATCGAGGAGGGCCGGATCTTCCTCGGCTACAACGAGTACGGCCGGCTGCACGTGGTCGACGGCGGCGTGCTCGCTCCCGGTCTGCACACCCTGCGCCTGCGGGCGACCGCCCTTCCGGAGTTCCACTGGCGCATCGAGGTCACGATCGACGATCGACCGGTCGCCGAACTGCCCGAGGTGTGGATGCTGGTCGGGATGGCGCCCTTCAGCGGCATCGACGTCGGCGTCAACCGGGGCGGTCCGGTGCACTGGGAGCTGTCCCAGCGGCACGGCTCGTTCCGCTACAACGGTGACCTACGGTTCGTCCGGTACCTGCCCGGTGCCCGCGCGGACTACGACCCGGCCGCCGTCCTGGAGGCCGAGCGCGAGACCGCCGCGGCGTTCGACTGACGTGTCAGGCCATCAGCTCGGCGTAGCCGGGTTTGATCACCTCGTCGATGATCGCCAGCCGCTCGGCGAACGGCAGGAACGCCGACTTCATCGCGTTGATCGTGAACCAGCGCAGGTCCGCCAGGTCGTAGCCGAACGCCTCGACCAGGGAGGTCATCTCCCGGCTCATCGACGTACCGCTCATCAGCCGGTTGTCGGTGTTGACCGTGACCCGGAAGCGCAGCTTGGTGAGCAGTCCGATCGGGTGCTCCGCAATCGTGGATGCGGCACCGGTCTGCAGGTTGGAGTGCGGGCAGAGCTCGAGAGGGATCCGGTTGTCCCGGACGTAGGCCGCCAGCCGACCGAGCTCGACCGTGCCGTCGTCGTGGCAGGTGATGTCGTCGATGATGCGTACGCCGTGCCCGAGCCGGTCGGCACCGCACCACTGGATCGCCTGCCAGATCGACGGCGTACCGAACGCCTCGCCGGCATGGATCGTGAAGTGCGCGTTCTCCCGCTGGAGGTACTCGAACGCATCGAGATGCCTGGTGGGCGGGTACCCCGCTTCGGCACCGGCGATGTCGAAGCCGACCACGCCCTCGTCGCGGTACTTCACGGCCAGCTCGGCGATCTCGCGAGACCGTGCCTGGTGACGCATCGCCGTGAGGAGCTGGCGGACCACGATCCGGTGGCCGAGCGCCGTCTGTGCCTCCTCGAAGCCAGCCTTCACGGCCAGCACGACCTCATCGAGCGAGAGTCCCTCGGAGAGGTGCTGCTCGGGGGCGTACCGGACCTCGGCGTACACCACTCCGTCGGCGGCAAGGTCCTCCACGCACTCGCGGGCGATCCGCTGGATCGCGGTAGCCGTCTGCATCACTGCGACGGTGTGGTCGAAGGTCTCGAGGTAGCGGACCAGGGAACCCGAGTCGGCCGACTCGACGAACCAGCGACCCAGCGACTCGGCATCCGGCGCCGGCAGCTCGTGGCCCACCTCGGCAGCCAGCTCGACAATCGTGGCGGGGCGGAGGCCTCCGTCGAGATGGTCGTGCAGCAGGACCTTTGGAGCTGCCCGGATCACGTCAGAATCGAGGCCAGCGATAGGTTCTCCCATGACGTCATCTTTGCATTGAGAGCAGCCAGGAGCGCCGCATGCAAACCTTCACCACCTTCGAACAGCTCGAGGCCGCCGTCGGCACCGAGATCGGCACCACCGACTGGGTCGAGATCACCCAGGAACGGGTCAACGCGTTCGCCGACGCGACCGGGGACCACCAGTGGATCCACGTCGATGTCGAGAAGGCCAGGACCGGCCCGTTCGGCGGCACGATCGCGCACGGCTACCTGACCCTCTCGCTGGTGCCGTGGCTCGGCTCGCAGGTCTTCGGCCTCGAGACACCCGGCGCCAAGCTGAACTACGGCGTCAACAAGGTCCGGTTCCCGAACCCGCTCCTGGTCGGCTCGAAGATCCGCGCCAAGGTCTCCATCAACGCGGTCACCGACATCCCCGCCGGCCGGCAGGCCACGATCGGCTACGTGATCGAGATCGAGGGCCAGTCCAAGCCGGCCTGCGTTGCCGAGACCGTCGTACTCCTACTCGCCTGATCGCCGACCCGGCGCAACTTCATCCTCAAAAGTCGCTGACCCGGCAGAAGCTCACACGACCTGCGTGAACTTCTGCCGGGTCGGCGAGTTCTGAGCGTGAACTTCTGACGGGTCGGCGGATCAGGAGATTCGGTCGAGGAGGAGCGGGGTGGCGGCGAAGGGAGTGCCTGCGGGAGCTATGTCGTAGCCACCGTCGAGGGACGCCAGGGCACGCTCGAACCGCGCGGGCTCGTCGGTGTGCAGGGTGAGCAGCGGCTGGCCTTCGGTCACCGGGTCTCCCGGGCGGGCGTGCCAGACGACTCCGGCTCCGGCCTGTACGTCGTCGCCGAGCTTCGCCCGACCCGCGCCGAGCCGCCAGGCGGCGAGCCCGACCGCCATCGCATCGAGCCGGGTCAGCACCCCTGACGAGGGCGCATTGACCACGTGGGTCTCGCGCGCGACCGGCAGCGTCGCCGACGGGTCGCCGCCCTGGGCCGAGATCATCTGGTTCCAGGCGTCCATCGCCTTGCCGGAGGCGAGGACCGCGGCCGGGTCGACGTCCGACCGGCCGGCGCCGCCGAGCATCTCGCGCGCCAGGGCCAGCGTCAGCTCGACCACATCGGCCGGGCCGCCACCGGCGAGCACCTCGACCGACTCCCGCACCTCGAGCGCGTTGCCGGCCGTCAGACCGAGAGGCGTGGACATGTCGGTGAGCAGCGCGACAGTGTGTACGCCGGCATCGGTGCCCAGCGCGACCATCGTGCGCGCCAGCTCCCGGGCACGGGCGAGGTCCTTCATGAACGCACCTGTGCCGACCTTCACGTCGAGCACCAGCGACCCGGTGCCCTCCGCGATCTTCTTCGACATGATCGACGACGCGATCAGCGGGATCGCCTCGACCGTGCCTGTCACGTCCCGCAGCGCGTAGAGCTTCTTGTCCGCCGGTGCCAGCCCGGCCCCGGCCGCGCAGATCACCGCGCCGACGTCCTCGAGCTGGGCCAGCATCGCCTCGTTCGACAGCGAAGCCTGCCAGCCGGGGACCGACTCGAGCTTGTCGAGCGTGCCACCGGTGTGGCCGAGCCCCCGGCCGGAGAGCTGCGGCACAGCGACGCCGCAGGCAGCCACCAGTGGGGCGAGCGGCAGGGTGATCTTGTCGCCCACCCCGCCGGTCGAGTGCTTGTCCGAGGTCGGCCGCGAGAGCGACGAGAAGTCCATCCGCTCCCCCGACGCGATCATCGCCTTGGTCCACCGGGAGATCTCCCGGCGGTTCATCCCGTTGAGCAGGATGGCCATCGCGAGCGCCGCCATCTGCTCATCGGCAACGACGCCGTTCGTGTAGGCGTCGACCACCCAGTCGATCTGGCTGTCGCTGAGCTCGGCGCCATCACGCTTGGCGATGATCACCTCGACGGCATCGTGGACGGTAGCCACTACGAGACTCCTGACAGGTCATCCGGCCCGAACGCATCCGGCAGCACCTCGGCCATCGTGCGTACGCCGTTGGGGGTCAGCAGCAACAAGTCGTTGCCGCCGTTCTCGAAGAGCAGCTGCCGGCATCTGCCACAGGGCATGATCAGGTCGCCGTCTCCGTTGACGCAGACGAAGTGCGTCAGCCGTCCGCCGCCGGTGGCGTGCAGCGAGGACACCACCCCGCACTCGGCACACAGCGTCACGCCGTACGCCGCATTCTCGACGTTGCAGCCGACCACGGTCCGGCCGTCGTCGACCAGGGCGGCGGCGCCGACCCGGAACCTGGAGTACGGCGCATAGGCGCGCGCGCTCACCTCGACAGCCTGTCGCTGAAGGCCGTCCCAGTCGAAAGCCAAATCACTCATCCCTTGACGTACGGTTCGCCGTCGGCGGCCGGAGCCTTGACCCGGCCGACCAGGCCGGCGACCGCGAAGATCGTGGCGACGTAGGGCAGCATCGCCAGGAAGTTCGACGGGATGCCGGGCACGTTGATCGACAGCATCGTCTGCAGCGCCGAGGCGAAGCCGAAGAGCAGCGCCGCACCGACGGCCCCGCGCGGGCTCCAGCGTCCGAAGATCACCGCGGCAAGGGCGATGAACCCGTTGCCGGCGGTGATGTTCTTGCCGAACCCGCCGACGGACCCGATGGTGAAGTACGCGCCGCCCAGGCCCGCGACCGCGCCGCCCATCACCACATTGCGATAGCGCAGTGCGAGCACCTTGATGCCGACGGTGTCGGCCGCCTTCGGGTGCTCGCCGACGGCGCGGGTGCGCAGGCCCCAGCGGGTGCGGAAGAGCGCCACATCGACGACGACGATCAGCACGTACGCCAGGTAGACGACGATGTTGGACTCGAACAGCAGCGGGCCGAGCACCGGGATGCTGTGCAACACCGGGATGTTGATCGGACCCAGCACGCTCGGCGTGTTCAGCGCCGCCGTGTGCGGCTGCATGAACGCGTCGTAGAAGAACCCGGTCAGGCCCAGCGCGAACACGTTGAGCACCACCCCGAGGACGACCTGGTTGACCAGGTAGCGGATCGCGAACAGGGCCAGGATCAGCCCCATCAGCGCGCCGGCGATCCCGGCCGAGACCAGCCCGATGAAACCACCCGCCACGCTTCCGAAGAGCGCGCCCGCCCAGGCGCCCGCGAGCATCTGCCCCTCGATCGCCACGTTGATCACGCCGGAGCGCTCGCACAGGATGCCGGCGAGCGCGCCAAGGATCAGCGGCACCGCCAGCGCGACCGAGTTCTGCAGCAGCCCGAGCACATCGAGCTCGGTGCCCGATCCGCGTGCGGAGACCCAGCAGAGGAACGCGACCAGGAACAGCAGGAACCCGACGGCGAGGACCCATGGCATCTGCCTGCGGTTGAAGCCCCGGGCGATCTGGTAGACGCCAAGAGCCAGTACGACGACACCCAACGCGATGCCGATCCCGCGACCAGGCACCACGATGTCCGGCACGTGCGCGGTCCCGGTTGCCGGGCCGAGCTTGAGGTGCGCCTTCGACCCGGAGTCGATCGCAAGACCGAGGTACTTCACGCTGACCGCACCGAGCAGCACCAGCACGACGCCGAGGCCGACCCGTCGGCCGGTGGTCAGCGGCCGCTCGACGACCTCGAGGACGACGACCTCGTCGGTCACCGGTGCACTCATCGGGGCGCTCATCCGTTCCACCCCTTCGCAAGCTGCTGGCCGACCCCTTCACCGGAGGTCCTGAGCCGGAAGATCGCCCGGATCACGGCCGGTGCGGCGATGAACAGCACGATCAGCGACTGGATCACCTGCACCAGGTCGATCGGCGTACCGGTGCTGGACTGCATCTGGGTCCCGCCGGCGTGCAGCGCCCCGAACAGCAGACCGGCCAGCACCATCCCGCCCGGGTTGGCCCGGCCGAGCAACGCGACCGTGATCGCGTCGAAGCCGATGCCGGCATCGATGTCGCCGGTGATCTGCGTGTTCGTGCCGAGGATCTGGGTGACTCCGGCGAGACCAGCGAGCGCACCGGCGATCAGCATCACCGTCAGGTAGCTCCGCTCGACGCTCATGCCCGCCGTGCGGGCCGCGAACTGGTTGGCGCCGACCGCCTTGAGCCGGAAGCCCAGCGTGCTGCGACTGAGCAACCACCAGACGAAGACGGCCGCGAGCAGTGCCAGGATCAGCCCGGAGTGCACCCGGAGGCTGTCACCGAGCAGCGGCGGCAGGGTCGCGTTGTGCTCCACGGTGTTGGAGATCGCCTGGCCGTACGGCGGAGCCTGGAACCCCTTCACCGACAGGAGATAGCCGAGCAGGTAGATGGCCACATAGTTGAGCATGATCGTGGTGATCACCTCGTGGGCTCCGGTGCGGGCCTTGAGGAAACCGGCGATGCCGCCCCACAGGGCACCCCCGATGGCGCCGGCAACGACCGCGGCGACCAGGTGGATGACGACCGGCATGTGCCAGTGGAAGCCGACGTACCCCGCGAAGACCGCCCCCATCACGACCTGGCCCTGGCCACCGATGTTGAACAGTCCGGCGCGGAACGCGAGGCCGACCGAGAGCCCGCCGAGGATCAGCGGGGTGGCATTGACCAGGGTCTCCGAGATCGGACCGAGGTAGCCGGCGAGGGTGCCGTTGGAGGCAGTGTTCGGGTTGAAGATCGCGCCCTCGAAGAGGGCGAGGTAGCCGTTGCCGATCGCCTTGCCCGCATCGGTGAACGTGTCCCAGGGGTACTGGAAGAAGTACTTCGACGCGTCCTGCGTTGCCGGGTCGGCGATGGCGATCAGGATCGCCCCGATCACCAGGGCCACCACGAACGCGAGCAGCGTGACGACCACACTGTTGGCCGCGAAACGACCCTTTCCGGCGTCCGGCGCGACCGGCGCCGCCGCCTGGGGCGTGGCCGCCGGATCGGTCAGGGGCGCGCTCACGAAACCTCCTTGGCCGCGTCGGTGGTGCTGCCTGCCATCAGCATCCCGATCTCCTCTGCGCTGGTGCCGCCGGGTACCTCGCCGATGATCCGGCCGCGGTACATCACGCCGATCCGGTCGGCGAGGCCGAGCACCTCGTCGAGCTCGGTGGAGACCAGGAGGACGGCTGCTCCGTTGTCCCGCTCGGCGACGATCCGCCGGTGCACGAACTCCTGCGACCCGACATCGACGCCCCTGGTCGGCTGGGCCACGACGAGCAGCCGCAGCGGCCGGGAGAGCTCGCGAGCGAGCACGAGCTTCTGCTGGTTGCCGCCGGAGAGCGTTGACGCCGCGTGGTCGATCGAGGAGATGCGTACGTCGTACTCCTCGACCCGCTCGGTCGCGTTGCTCCGGATCTTGTCGAGATCGAGGCTGTAGTGCGAGGAGTAGGGCCGCTGGTCGTAGAGATCGAGGACGAGGTTCTCGGCCACGGAGAAGCTGCTGACGAGGCCGTCGTGGAGCCGGTCCTCCGGCACGTAGCCGACTCCCTTGCCGAGGATGTCGTCGATCCTGTCGCGGGTGACGTCGTCGTCACCGATGTAGATGCGACCCGACTCGATCGGGATGAGGCCGATCAGGGCCTCGGTGAGCTCGGACTGCCCGTTGCCCTGGACGCCGGCCAGCGCGTAGATCTCGCCGGCGCGAACGTTGAGGCTGACGTTGTCGACGGTGACCTGGCCCAGCTCGTCGACGATGCGGACGTTCTCGACGCGCAACGTCTCGGCGCCGGGCTGCGCGGGTGTCTTGTCGATGTTGAGCTCCACCGGTCGGCCCACCATCATCGAGGCGAGCTCGGCGGCGGAGGCGGTCGGGCTGGCCTCACCGATCACCTTGCCCCGACGGATGACCGTGATCCGGTCCGCGACCGCGCGGACCTCGCGGAGCTTGTGGGTGATGAACACGATCGAGGTGCCGCCCGCCTTGAGAGACCGCATCACGTCCATCAGCTCGTCGGTCTCCTGGGGCGTGAGCACCGCAGTCGGCTCGTCGAGGATCAACACCTGCGCGTTGCGCACCAGGGCCTTGAGGATCTCGACGCGCTGCTGGGTGCCAACCGGAAGGTCCTGCACCAAGGCATCGACCGGGACGTGCAGGCCGTACTTCTTCGACACCTCCTCGACCTCGCGCCGGGCGCGACGGTGGTCGAGGAAGCCGAACCGGCTGGTGCGTTCGTGGCCGAGCTCGACGTTCTCGGCAACGGTGAAGACGGGGATGAGCATGAAGTGCTGGTGGACCATGCCGATGCCGGCCGCAAGCGCGTCGCCGGGGCCGGAGAACTTCACCGGCTTGTCGTCGATCAGGATCTCGCCCTCGTCGGGCTCGTAGAGGCCGTAGAGCACGTTCATCAGGGTGCTCTTGCCGGCACCGTTCTCACCGAGAAGGGCGTGGATCTCGCCGGGCTCGATGACCAGGTCGATGGAGTCGTTGGCCGTCAGCGATCCAAATCGTTTGGTGATGCCGCGCAACTCAAGCTTCATCGTGGTCCCCTCCCCTTCGACGAACACACTATGGGACGCCCGTGCCGTGAACTGTGCCGTGACGCGATTGGGGGAGCACCGGAAACCCGGTGCTCCCCCATCACGGTCTGTCCGGTGAGGTCAGCTCACTTGGGCTGGCTCGGCGAGCTGATCTTGATCGCGCCGGAGATGATGTCCGCCTTGACCTTCGCCAGCTGCGTCGTCAGGTCGGCCGGAACGGTCGACTCGAACTCGTGGTACGGCGCCAGGCCGGTGCCGTCGTTGGACAGGTCACCGATGTAGTTGCCCGTCGGGAACGTGCCGGCCGCGGCCTTGTTGACGTACTCGGTCACCGAGTCGCTGAGGTTCTTCGTGACGCTGGTGATGAAGTACTTGGCGTACTGCGGTGCGCTGACGACACCGTCGGTGTCGACCCAGATCACGTTGGCCTTGCCGCCGGAAGCCTGCGCCGCGGCGCCCGCTCCGAGGCCGGTGCCACCGGCAACCGGGAAGATGATGTCCGCACCCTGCTGGATGAAGGCCTGGCTGATCTGCTTGCCCTTGTTGAGGTCGACGAACGACTGGGCGAACGTGCCGGCCTTCTGGTTGGTCTCGTCCCAGCCGAGCACCTTGACGCTCTTGCCGTTCTGCTGGTTGTAGTACTGCACGCCCTCCCAGAAGCCATCCATGTAGATGGTGACCGGAGGAATGTTCAGACCACCGAAGGTCGCGACCTTGCCGGTCTTGGTCATGCCAGCGGCGAGGTAGCCACCAAGGAAGCCGCCCTGGGCGGTGTTGTACTGCAGGCCGTAGACATTCGCGCCCGACGAAGGAGCGTCGATCTCGGCGTACTTCTGGTTCGGGTTGGCCTTGGCGATCTTCGCGACGGCCGTGGCCATCAGGCCGCCGACCGCGATGACGGTGTCACAGCCCTTGTTGGTCTCGGCAGTGAGGTTCGGGGTGTAGTCGTTCTGCGAGTTCGACGCGACGTAGGAGATCTTGATGTTCGGGTTGGCCCTGTTGGCGGCCTGGAGACCGGCCCAAGACGCCTCGTTGAACGAGTGGTCGTCGACGCCGCCGGTGTCGAGCACCATGCAGGCCGTCAGCTTCTTGCCCGAAGAGTTGGTGGTGTTGTCGTTCGAGCTCGCGGGCTTGCCGCAGCCGGCCGCAAGCAGGGCGATGGCGCCTACTGCGGCAACGGTCTTCATTGAGTGACGCAAGAGGGTCTCCTCGGGTTGGCCAACGCCCGGTCTGGCGTCGTGAATCACGGTCACCCTAGGCCAGTCCCGAGGCGCTGACTGAGACCTCGCAGTCCTTATCCGAATTGTTACCGCTCGGTGATCACCGGGCCCGCGGAGAGCGCTTCCAGCGCGGTCGCCGCCAGCACCTTGGCGCCGATCAGGACCGCGCGCTCGTCGACCCGCAGGTCACCTTGGTGCAGCTCAAACGTGCGGCCACCGGGCGTACGGGTGCCGAGTCGTCCCATCGCTCCCGGGACGTGTTCGAGGTACCACGCGAAGTCCTCGCCACCGAGGCTCTGGGTGGTCGAGACCAGCCCGTCCTCACCGAGCACGCTGCCGACGCCACGGCCGAGCAGCAGGGTCTGCTGATGTCCGTTGACCACCGGCGGGACCCCGCGGACATAGGTGACCTCGGTCTCCACGCCGTACGGCTCGACGAGCTGCCCGATCGTCTCGCGGACCAGGGTCTCGGCCTCGGCCCACGCGCGGGCGTCGAGCATCCGGACCGTGCCGGCCGCACGACCCGTCGACGGGATCACGTTCATCGCGGATCCGGCCCGGATGATGCCCCACACGACACTGACCCCCGCCCGCGGATCGAGCCGCCTGCTGAGCACGGCCGGCAGCTCGGTGACCAGCTTGCCGAGCGCGAAGGTGAGGTCCTCGGTCAGGTGCGGACGCGAGGTGTGCCCGCCCTTGCCGGTCAGCAGTACGTCGAGGGAGTCGGCGGCGCCGGTCAGCGGACCTTCGCGCAGGCCGACCTGGCCGACGTCGAGCGTCGGGTCGCAGTGCAGGCCGAAGATCTGATCGACCCCTTCGAGAGCGCCGGCGCCGACGGCCATCAGCGCACCGCCCGGCATGATCTCCTCGGCCGGCTGGAAGACCAGCCGAACGCGCCCCGGAAGGTCGTCGCCGAGGGCAGCCAGGGCGAGCCCGGCACCGAGCAGCGCGGCCGCATGTACGTCGTGGCCGCAGGCGTGCGCGACACCGGAAACCGTGCTCTGCCAGGCATCGTCGGTGCGGTCATCAACCGGAAGCGCGTCGAGGTCGGCCCGCAGGGCAACGGTCGGGCCACTGACCGGACCGACATCGGCGACCAGGCCGGTGCGTGGGAGCAGCTCCACCCGCAGGCCGGCTTCGTCGAGCCGCTTGGCCAGCAGGGTCGTCGTCCGGTCCTCGGCCCAGGAGAGCTCGGGGTTGGCGTGCAGGTCGCGGCGTACGTCGATCAGCTCGGCGCCGATGTGCTCCATCTCGGAGAGCAGGCGCGGGATCAACGGCGAACGTTCGGGCACAAGCCGGAGACTACCGGGCGTCCGGTTCGTCGTAGGCAGCCAGGATCCGGTCGGCCGCCATCGGTGCCGGCAGCTCTCCGGAAAGTACCTGGGACCGGACCTGGTCACGGATCGCCTTCACCGACGGTGATCGCCGGAGCCGTTCGGCGAGCTCGTCGCGGACCAGGGCCCAGGTGAACTCGAGCTGCTGGCTGGCGCGCTTGGTGGCGAGGCCGTCCTCGCCCATCGACTCACGGTGCGCGATGACCTTGTCCCAGACCGTGTCCACGTCGGTGCCGTTCAGACCCGAGCAGGTCAGCACCGGCGGCACCCAGCCCTCGCCGCTCGAGTGCACCAGCCGCAGGGCCCCGGCCAGCTCCTTGGCGGCGGACTTCGCCTCGACCTCGCGGTCGCCGTCGGCCTTGTTCACCGCGATCACGTCGGCAATCTCGAGGATGCCCTTCTTGATGCCCTGGAGCTGATCACCGGTGCGCGCCAGCGTGAGGAAGAGGAAGGTGTCGACCATGCCGGCAACGGTGACCTCGGACTGGCCGACGCCGACCGTCTCGACGAGGACGACGTCATGGCCGGCCGCCTCGAGCACGATCATCGCCTGCGTGGTTGCGCGAGCCACCCCACCGAGGGTTCCGGCTGACGGGGACGGCCGGATGTAGGCCTTCGGGTTGGCGGCCAGCTTCGCCATCCGGGTCTTGTCACCGAGCACCGAGCCGCCGGTGCGCACCGACGAGGGGTCGACGGCGAGCACGCCGACGCTGAGGTCCTGCTCGGTCAGGTACGTGCCGAGCGCCTCGATGAACGTGGACTTGCCGACGCCGGGGACGCCGGAGATGCCGACCCGGATCGCAGGTCGGGCCCGGCGCTTGGCGTCGGCCGCAAGTTCCGTCAGGAGCTCTCGGGCCGCCGTCCGGTGATCGGCTCGCCCGCTCTCCACCAGCGTGATCGCCCGGGAGACATCCGCACGCCGACCCGCACGGACACCCTCCAGCAGCGTGCGGACGTCGACCATCAATGACCCCTCAGTGACCCAGCGCTGCCGACAGTTTCCCCAACAGGTCGACTGCCGCGTCGGCGATGACGGTGCCGGGCGGGAAGACCGCGGCGGCGCCCATCTCCTTGAGCGTGGGTACGTCGTCGGGCGGGATCACGCCTCCGACCACGACCATGATGTCCTCGCGCCCGAGGTCGGCGAGTGCCTGCTTGAGTGCGGGGACCAGGGTGAGGTGGCCTGCCGCCAGCGAGTTCACGCCGACGATGTGCACGTCCGCGTCGACCGCCTGCTGGGCGACCTCCTCGGGCGTGCTGAACAGCGGGCCCACGTCGACGTCGAATCCCATGTCGGCAAAGGCAGTCACGATCACCTTCTGACCGCGGTCGTGTCCGTCCTGGCCCATCTTCGCGACCAGGATCCGCGGACGACGACCTTCGTCCTCGGCGAACTTCTCGGTCGCGGCGAGGGCAGCCTTGACTCCCTCGTTGCTGCCCGACTCGCGCGCGTACACACCCGAGATCGTACGGATCACGGCCTGGTGGCGGCCGTAGACCTTCTCCAGCGCGTCGGAAATCTCGCCGACGGTCGCCTTGGCGCGCGCCGCGTCGACGGCGAGGGCGAGCAGGTTGCCGTCGAGCGTGGACTTGCCGGCGCCCTTCGCGGCCGAGTTGGTCAGCGCATTGAGGGCGGCATCGACCGCATCCTGGCTGCGCTCCGCGCGCAGCCGCTCGAGCTTCGCGAGCTGCTGCTTGTACACCGAGGCGTTGTCGACCCGGAGGACGTCCAGCTTGTCCTCATCGGCCAGCCGGAACGTGTTGATCCCGATGACCTTCTGGGCGCCCGAGTCGATCCGGGCCTGGGTGCGGGCCGCGGCCTCCTCGATGCGCATCTTCGGGATGCCCTGCTCGATGGCCTTGGCCATCCCGCCGGCGGCCTCGGCCTCCTGGATGTGACCCCAGGCGCGAGCAGCCAGGTCGCGGGTGAGCTTCTCGACGTAGTAGGAACCGGCCCACGGGTCGATGGTGTTGGTCGTACCGGACTCCTGCTGGAGCAGCAGCTGGGTGTTCCGGGCGATCCGGGCCGAGAAGTCGGTGGGCAGCGCGATTGCCTCGTCGAGGGCGTTGGTGTGCAGCGACTGGGTGTGGCCCTGGGTCGCGGCCATCGCCTCGATGCAGGTGCGCTGCACGTTGTTGAACACGTCCTGCGCGGTGAGCGACCAGCCCGAGGTCTGCGAGTGGGTGCGCAGGCTCAGCGACTTCGGGTTCTTCGGGTCGAACTCACTGACCATCCGTGCCCATAGCGCCCGGGCGGCACGCAACTTGGCGATCTCCATGAAGAAGTTCATCCCGATGGCCCAGAAGAAGCTCAGCCGTGGCGCGAACGCATCGATGTCGATGCCGGCATCGAGGCCGGCCCGGATGTACTCGGCGCCGTCGGCCAGCGTGTAGGCGAGCTCGAGGTCGTTCGTGGCCCCGGCTTCCTGGATGTGATAGCCGGAGATCGAGATCGAGTTGAAGCGCGGCATCTTCGCGGCCGTGTACGCGAAGATGTCGGAGTTGATCCGCATGCTCGGCGCCGGCGGATAGATGTAGGTGTTGCGGACCATGAACTCCTTGAGGATGTCGTTCTGGATGGTGCCCGCCAGCTTCTCCGGCGGCACCCCCTGCTCCTCGGCAGCCACGATGTAGAGCGCCAGCACCGGAAGTACGGCGCCGTTCATCGTCATCGACACCGACATCTCGTCGAGCGGGATCCCCTCGAACAGCACCCGGGTGTCATAGATCGAGTCGATCGCGACCCCGGCCATCCCGACATCCCCGACCACCCGCGGGTGGTCGGAGTCATATCCCCGGTGCGTGGCCAGGTCGAACGCAACGCTCAGACCCTTCTGCCCCGCCGCCAGGTTCCGGCGGTAGAACGCATTCGACTCCTCGGCAGTGGAGAACCCGGCGTACTGCCGGATCGTCCACGGCTGCGTCGTGTACATCGTCGGATAGGGCCCCCGCAGGAACGGCGACAACCCCGGGTAGGTGTCCAGCGCATCCACACCGACCAGATCATCGGCCGAGTAGACCGGCAAGATGTCGATCCCCTCAGGAGACGGCCAGGCAGTGCCGGCGCCCTCAGTGTCAGCGGCAGTGTCGGCGGCGGCGTCCGCAGCGGTGTCGGCGGCGGCACCATCGGAGAGCGGCAGGTCGGCAAACGACTCCGGAATGCTCATGAAAGCCTCTCCCTCGTGCGCGTCAGGAAGTCCAGCGCATCAACACCCATCGCAGCCCAGTCGTCAACGGTGTCGCCGGCAATGGTCTTCGCTCCCGGCTTCCCCGCCAGGATCAGGTGCTTCGCGCCGGCGTCACGAAGCGCAGCGACGAGGTCGGTCCCCCACTCGGCGTACGCCTTGTCGGCGCCGACCAGACAGACGACTGCCTGGTTGCCGTCGGGCCCGGTGTAGGCCTTGAGCACCGCCTCGACGTCGTCGTTGCGACCGGCGTTGACGGTGTCGATCCCGCCGGCCGCGAACAGGTTCGCGGCGAAGGTCGACCGCGCGGTGTGCGCCGCAACGGTCCCCATCGTGGCAAGGAAGACCTTGTTCGCGGTCGGTGCATCGCGGAAGGCCTCGAACGCATGCCCGTAGGGCCGGACCGCGATGGCGCCGTCGGCATAGGGCAACCGGGTGGGCAGCGTCTCGTGCAGGTTCGGGAACTCGGTAAGACCGGTCAGCGGTCGCTTGCGGCGGGCGATCTCGGCCTCACGCTCGGCGACGACGGTGTCGATCCGGCCGTGCAGGGAGCCATCGGAGAGCGCAGCCAGGACGCCACCCGCCTCTTCGATCCGGCCGAACTCGGCCCAGGCCGCGATGGCCAGGTCGTCGGTGAGCTTCTCGACGCCGTAGGCCCCGCCGGCCGGGTCACTGACCTTGGCGACATGGGACTCGCTGATCAGCAGCGACGAGGTGTTGCGGGCGATCCGGCGACTGAACGCGTCCGGCAGTCCGAGCGGCGCGTCGAAGGGCAGCACGGTGACCGCATCGGCTCCCCCGACGCCGGCGGCGAAGGACGCGACGCAGGTGCGCAGCATGTTCACCCACGGGTCGTACTTGCTCATCATCGGCCGCGACGTGACGGCGTGCTGGCGCTGGCCGCGCTGCTCTGCGGGTACGTCGCTCAGCTCGAGCACGCGCGCCCACAGCCTGCGTGCGGCGCGGAACTTGGCGATGGTCGGGAACTGCTCGTCGGTGGCCGCGTAACGGAACTCGATCAGCGAGGCGGCGGTCGTGACGTCGTGCCCGGCGGCAACGAGGGCGCGGAGATAGGCGGCGCCGACCGCCGCGGCGTACCCGAGCTCCTGTACGTCGGAAGCGCCGATGTCGTGCACCGCGGTGCCGTCGACGACCAGGGCAAGAGAGCCGATCTCCAGGGCGATCTCCGCGACCGCGGCAACGGTGGTCGAGGCGACGGTGGTCGAGCTTGTCGAGACCATCCCCCGGGCGGCAGCACCGATCGGGTCGGCGCCGAGGTTCGTGCCCTCGGCAAGCTTTTGGCCGGCGGCGCGATCGGCGAACGCGCGAGCCGCCGCGACCGCGTCACCCGGCGCGTCGATGATGACCGGCGCGGCATCGAGCAGCACGCCCTTCAGGGCAGTCGGCAGGTCGGCCAGCGCGATCCCGGCGTCACCGACCTGGAGCCAGATGGAGGTGGCGCCGTTCTCCAGGTCAGTGAGTACGGCGGAGGCAGTCGCGGCCGCATCAGGGTCGCAGAACAGCGGCCGGATGTCCCAGCCGTCCTCGCGGGTCGTCCTCCGACCGCGGGTGAACGGAGCCTGGCCGGGAAGCCCGGTCGGGGGCAGCGACTCAACGAGCGCGGCCGTTCCGAGGGGGGTGACGGCAATCCCGTCGAGCGTCGTACGGGTCAGCTTGGCCCACACCGCGTCATCCGGATCAGCGTCGGTGAGCCTGCCGGACTTGCGCAGCACGGCAGCCGCGATCTGCTCCCAGTCGGAGAGTTCGTGGTCCTGGTTGCCGGCAAGCGACAACGGCCCGGATTCGGGCGGGGTAGACCCAGTCATAGGCGCAGGATATGGACCGTCGTCGGCGCCCGCCACCGGGTGTGACAAGTCCAACGTCCCGATCACCCGTGGAGGTGCCAGTGGGACATCACGACACCCCCGCCAGTTCACCGTCGGGTCATCTCGGGTCGTCACGCTCACGACATGCGCATTGCCGTGGTCACCGAGTCGTTCGCCCCCCAGACCGATCCGGTCGCGGACACCAGCCGACACCTCGTCGACGGCCTGATCGCCCGCGGTCACGACGTGCTGGTGGTGGCGCCCGGTCCGGGCCAGACCAGCTACCGGGGTGCCCGGGTGGTTCGGGCCCGACGGCTGGTCCCGGCCTCCGCGATGAGCACCACGCTCGGCGGGTTCGCCCCCGACCTGATCCACGTTGCCTCGCCCCGGATGCTCGGCGCGCTCGCGCTCCGGGCCGCATCTCGACTGCTCGTGCCCGCGCTCGTCGTCAACCAGGACGCCCTCGACACCGCCGCTGCGCAGTGGTGGCAGACCCGGGTGCACCCGCGTTCGGCCCGCACCCTGGTCACCTGCGAGGACGCCGGGCGCCGGCTGACCTCGGTCGGCATCGGCGCACACCTCTGGCGACCCGGCATCGACGCCGAGGAGTTCCACCCGCGGCTGCGCCACGACCAGCTGCACGATCGGTGGGCTCGCGCCCAGTCGCCCGAAGGCCCGCTCGTCGTCGTAGGCCATGTCGGTTCACTCGACAGGGAGAAGGTGGTCCGGCGGCTGACCGACATCGCCCGGCTGCCCCGCGTGCGGCTGGTCGTCATCGGTGCCGGCGCGGGTGCCGACCTCCTCCGGGAGGCCGGAGCCAAGGTGACCGGGGAGCTCACCGGGCTCGACCTTGCTCGCGGGATCGCCTCGCTCGACGTCCTCGTGCAGCCGCGCAAGAAGGAGATGTGCGTTCCCGGCGTACGACGTGCGCTGGCGTCGGGCATTCCCGTCGGCGCCTTCGCGGCAGGAGGGACGCCCGATGTCGTCCGCGATGGCGAGAACGGCCTGCTGACCAGGAACGACCTGACCGGCTCGGTCGCCCGGCTGGTCAACGACGACCGGCTCCGGGCGACCCTCGCAGCCAGCGCCCGCACATCAGTCCTCGGCCGGAGCTGGCAGGACGCGGTCGACGAGCTGGTCGAGACGCACTACTCCCCCGTGATCGGCCACCGGATCCAGACCGCGGTCTAGCAGGGTTTAGAGCTCGGTCCGGCCCTCGTTGTCCTTGTTGCGGACGCCGATCTTGTTGCCGAGCCACACCAGCGGGTCGAACTTTTTGTCGGCGACGCGTTCCTTCATCGGGATGATGGCGTTGTCGGTGATCTTGATGCCCTCGGGGCAGACCTCCGTGCAGCACTTGGTGATGTTGCACATCCCGAGGCCGGCCGCATCCTGAGCAAGCTCACGCCGGTCGTTGGTGTCGAGCGGGTGCATGTCGAGCTCGGCGTACCGCAGGAAGAAGCGCGGGCCGGCGAACGCCTTCTTGTTCTCCTCGTGGTCGCGTACGACGTGACAGGTGTTCTGGCACAGGAAGCACTCGATGCACTTGCGGAACTCCTGGCCGCGCTCGACATCGATCTGCTGCATCCGGCGCTTGTTGTCGGCGTCGCGAGGCGGCGGGGAGAAGCTGGGGAGCTCCTTGGCCTTCTCGTAGTTGAACGACACGTCGGTGACGAGGTCGCGGATCACCGGGAAGCTCCGCATCGGGGTGACCGTGATCGTCTCTTCCTCGTCGAAGTCGGAGAGCCGGCACATGCACATCAGCCGCGGCTTGCCGTTGACTTCGGCGCTGCACGAACCGCACTTGCCGGCCTTGCAGTTCCACCGCACCGCGAGATCGCCGGCCTGGGTGGCCTGGACACGGTGGATGGCGTCGAGGACGACCTCGCCCTCGGAGACCTCGACGTCGTAGTCGCCGAGTGCGCCGCCGTCCTTGTCGCCGCGCCAGATCCGCATCTTCAGTCGGTAGGCCATCTCAGGACTCCTTGGTTTCGACAGGCTCAACCGGCGGGGGCGCGGCCGGTGTCTCGAAGTACTTCTTGAGCTCGTCGGGCATGACGGGCAGCGGCTTCTCGTGCAGGTCGACCCCGGTGCCGGCGGCGTTCAGGTTGACCACCAGGTTCTTGGTCCCCCACTCCGCGTTCGGTCCCGGGAAGTCGTCGCGGGTGTGACCGCCACGCGACTCCTGCCGGGCCAGCGCTGCCTTGGCGATGCACTCGCTGACGATGAGCATGTTGCGCAGGTCGATCGCGAGGTGCCAGCCGGGGTTGTACTGCCGATGTCCCTCGACCACCATCCGCTTGGCCCGCTCCTTGAACGCCTCGATCTCGGTCAGCGACTCCTCGAGCTCGGCGCCGGTACGGATGATCCCGACCAGGTCGTTCATCGACTGCTGCAGGTCGGACTGGATCGTGTACGGGTTCTCCCCGCCCTCGACCTCGAACGGAGCCAGCGCGCTGGCCTGGGCGGCCTTCACGTCGGCCTCGTCAACCTTCGGCAGGCTCGCGCCGAGCGAGTTCGTGTACGCCGTGGCGGCCTCACCGGCCCGCTTGCCGAAGACCAGCAGGTCACCCAGCGAGTTCCCGCCGAGGCGGTTGGACCCGTGCATGCCACCGGAGCACTCACCGACGGCGTACAGCCCGGTCACTCCGCTCTCCTGGGTGTCGGCGTCCACCTCGACGCCACCCATCACGTAGTGGCAGGTCGGCCCGATCTCCATCGGCTCGGCGGTGATGTCGACATCGGCCAGCTCCTTGAACTGGTGGTACATCGAGGGCAGCCGCTTGCGGATGAACTCCGGCGTCCGTCGCGACGCGATGTCGAGGAAGATGCCGCCGTGCGGTGTGCCGCGACCGGCCTTGATCTCGGAGTTGATCGCGCGGGCCACCTCGTCGCGTGGCAACAGCTCGGGTGGCCGGCGGTTGTTGGTCTTGTCGTCGTACCAGCGGTCTGCTTCTTCGATCGTGTCCGCGGTCTCGGCCTTGAAGAACTCCGGGATGTAGTCGAACATGAACCGCTTACCCTCGGAGTTGCGGAGGATGCCGCCGTCTCCGCGGACCGACTCGGTGACGAGCAGACCCTTCACCGATGGTGGCCAGACCATCCCGGTCGGGTGGAACTGCACGAACTCCATGTTGATCAGCGAGGCTCCGGCCCGCATCGCGAGGGCATGGCCGTCTCCGGTGTACTCCCAGGAGTTGGAGGTCACCTTGAAGGACTTGCCGATCCCGCCCGTCGCCAGGATCACGCTGGGCGCCTCGAACAGGATGAACCTGCCGGTCTCGCGCCAGTAGCCGAAGGCACCGGAGACCTTCGGGTCGCCGGCTCCCTTGTCGAGCATCACGTCGGTGATCGTGCACTCCATGAACACGTCGATGCCGAGCTGGACGGCGCGTTGCTGCAGCGTCCGGATCATCTCCAGGCCGGTGCGGTCGCCGACGTGGGCCAGCCGGGCGTACTTGTGACCGCCGAAGTCACGCTGCGAGATCAGCCCGTCATCGGTGCGGTCGAAGAGCGCGCCCCAGTCCTCGAGCTCCATGACGCGCTCGGGTGCTTCCTGCGCGTGCAGCTGCGCCATCCGCCAGTTGTTCAGCATCTTCCCGCCACGCATGGTGTCGCGGAAGTGCACCTCCCAGTTGTCCTCCGGGTAGACGTTGCCCATCGAGGCCGCGATCCCACCCTCGGCCATCACGGTGTGCGCCTTGCCGAGCAGCGACTTGCAGACGATCGCGACCTTCGCCCCGGCATCGTGCGCGGCGATGGCCGAACGCAGGCCCGCTCCGCCGGCACCGATCACCACGACGTCGTACTGGTGGCGCTCCATGCCACCGGCGCTCTCTCCGGACATTTCATTGCCCGTCATCGGGTGGCGATCGGACGCAGATGTCGACGACGTCATCAGAAGAACCTCAGGTCGGTGATGTGGCCTGCCGCGAGCAGGTAGATGTAGAGGTCGACTAGTGCGACCGAGAAGAGCGAGTACCACGCGAACTTGGCGTGGTGGGCGTTCAGCTTCGAGACCCAGGTCCACAGCTTGTAGCGCACCGGGTGCTTCGAGAAGTGCCGGAGCCGACCGCCGAGGGTGTGCCGGCAGGAGTGGCACGACAGCGTGTAGAGCCAGATCAGGACGACGTTGACCAGCATCAACAAGGTGCCCAGACCCATGTGGAACCAGTGGTCGTTCTCGTCGCGGAAGGCCAGCACGGTGTCATAGCTGAGGATCAACGCGACCACGACGGCGGCGTACCAGAAGTAGCGGTGCACGTTCTGCAGGATCAGCGGCAGCCGGGTCTCACCGGTGTACTTGGTGTGCGGCTCGGCGACGGCGCAGGCGGGAGGCGAGAGCCAGAACGCGCGGTAGTAGGCCTTGCGGTAGTAGTAGCACGTCATCCGGAAGCCGAGCGGGAAGATCAGCACGATCAGCGCGGCCGACAGCGGCCACCAGCCGAAGGGCTGTCCGAAGTCGGAGGAGCCCTTGACGCAGTCGCCCAGACACGGCGAGTAGAACGGCGAGAGGTACGGCGCCCGGTAGTAGTTCGCACCTTCGAAGGCCCGCCACGTGGCGTAGACGATGAACGCGGTGAACACCGTGAACGTCGCTAACGGAGCCAGCCACCATCGATCGTCTCGGAGAGTCTTGCCCGGGATCTGGGCCCTGCTTGGTCCGAAGACCCCGGTCGACTCTCGTGCGTCGGTCGACGCCATTGCCACCTCCAGGTGTTCTGTTCGGCCCCCACTCTGGCGGCAAGGTCGGGAAAGGGGAAGAGGGCGCGCCCGAGTGTTGAGAAGAGCCGATCCGGACCACTTCGGACGTCTGATATCTCACATGCTCGCAGTGCAAGAGCCAGCTCTCGCTGCCGGTACCGTGACCTGCGTGGCAACCACGTCTCTCGTAAAAGGAGCGCGCGCTTCGCGCTCGACCATCGCGCTGAAAATGATGATGGCCGGCAGCGGCCTGATCTTCATCGGCTTCGTGCTCCTGCACATGTACGGCAATCTGCGGGCCTTCTGGGGTCACGACGACTTCGACCGATACGCCGAAGGACTCCGCACCTTCGGTACGCCGGACCTGCCGTACGGCGGACTGCTGTGGATCATCCGCATCGTCCTGATCGTGTCGCTCGTCATCCATGTCTGGTCGGCCGCCACCCTGTGGCGCCGCGCCAAACGGGCCCGGACCGTGAAGTACCAGGTCAAGAAGAACAAGGCCTCGACAACCTCCTCGCGGATGATGCGCTGGGGCGGCGTGACGATCCTGCTGTTCCTGATCTGGCACCTGCTGGAGTTCACCATCGTGAAGGTGAGCGTCAACCCGGACCACCAGGGCGCGAACGTCACCCAGGACCCGTACAACCTGATCGTGGCGAGCTTCCAGGTGTGGTGGCTGACGCTGATCTACCTGGTCGCGATGGCCGCCTTGGCCATGCACCTGCACCACGGCGTCTGGAGCGCATCCCAGACCCTGGGTCTCACCAACAGCGAGCGGTCGCGGGTCTTCACGAAGCGACTCGGCATCCTCGCCGCTGTTGTCATTGCCGGCGGTTTCTCGCTGGTGCCGATCTTCGTCCTCGTCGGCGTCATCTCCTAGAAAAGGTTCTTGTTCATGACCGACATGCCGGACACCACGAACACCTTCGACCCCTCGCACGTGGCGGAGTCGCCGCACGCGTCGGACGACGCGGCCGGGTACTACACGCCAGGTGACCCCGTCCGGGACACCAAGGCTCCCGGTGGCCCGATCGACGAGAAGTGGGACACCCGCCAGTTCGAGGCCCGCATCGCCAACCCGGCCAACCGGCGTCGGCTCTCGGTGATCGTCGTCGGCACCGGCCTCGCCGGCGCGTCGGCCGCCGCCACCCTCGGCGAAGCCGGCTACGTGGTGAAGTCGTTCTGCTATCAGGACTCCCCGCGCCGGGCGCACTCGATCGCTGCCCAGGGCGGCATCAACGCAGCCAAGAACTATAAGGGCGACGGCGACTCGGTCTACCGGCTCTTCTACGACACGATCAAGGGCGGCGACTACCGTTCGCGCGAGTCCAACGTCTACCGGCTCTCCCAGGTCAGCCGGAACATCATCGACCAGTGCGTCGCCCAGGGCGTCCCGTTCGCACGTGAGTACGGAGGCCTGCTCGACAACCGCTCGTTCGGTGGCGTGCAGGTCTCTCGCACGTTCTATGCGCGTGGCCAGACCGGTCAGCAGCTCCTCATCGGCGCCTACCAGGCGCTCGAGCGCCAGGTGGCCGCCGGCACGGTGAAGACCTACACCCGGCACGAGATGGTCGAGCTGATCACCATCGAGGGAGCTGACGGCGTCCGTCGAGCCCGGGGCATCATCGTGCGGGACATGGTCACCGGCGAGATCGAGACCTACTTCGCCGATGTCGTCGTCCTCGCCAGCGGTGGCTACGGCAACGTCTTCTTCCTGTCGACCAATGCGATGGGCTGCAACGTCACCGCCACCTGGCGCGCACACCGCAAGGGCGCCTACATGGCCAACCCCTGCTACACCCAGATCCACCCGACCTGCATCCCCGTCTCCGGCACCCACCAGTCCAAGCTGACCCTGATGAGCGAGTCGCTGCGCAACGACGGCCGGATCTGGGTGCCGAAGAATGCCGAGGACGTGACGAAGGACCCGCGGGAGATCCCCGAGGAGGACCGCGACTACTACCTGGAGCGGATCTACCCCAGCTTCGGCAACCTGGTCCCCCGCGACATCGCGTCCCGGCAGGCCAAGAACATGTGCGACGAGGGCCGCGGCGTCGGTCCCGAGGTCGAGGGCGTACGCCGGGGTGTCTACCTCGACTTCGCCGAACCGATCGAACGACTCGGCCGCGACGCCATCGAGGAGAAGTACGGCAACCTCTTCGACATGTACGCCCAGATCACCGGCGAGGACCCCTACACCTCGCCGATGCGGATCTATCCGGCCGTGCACTACGTGATGGGCGGCCTCTGGGTTGACTACGACCTGCAGTCCTCGATCCCCGGCCTGTTCGTGACCGGCGAGGCCAACTTCTCCGACCACGGCGCCAACCGGCTCGGTGCCTCGGCGCTGATGCAGGGGCTGGCCGACGGCTACTTCGTGCTGCCGAACACCATCCGCGACTACCTCGCCGAGGGTCCCTTCGACAAGATCCCGACCGACCACCCCGCCGTTGTCGAGGCACAGCAGTCGGTGCAGGCCCGGATCGAGCACTTCATGACCAACAAGGGCACCCGCAGCGTCGACTCCTACCACCGTGAGCTCGGCAACATCATGTGGGAGTACTGCGGCATGGAGCGCACCGAGGACGGTCTGAAGAAGGCGATCGACCTGATCCGAACGCTGCGCGACGACTTCTCCCGCAACGTCAAGGTGCTCGGCACGGCCGAGAGCATGAACCAGTCACTGGAGCGCGCCGGCCGGGTGGCCGACTTCCTCGAGCTCGGCGAGCTGATGTGCATCGATGCGCTGAACCGGCGCGAGTCCTGCGGTGGACACTTCCGCGGCGAGTCGCAGACCGAGGAGGGCGAGGCACTCCGCCACGACGACCAGTACGCCTACGTCGCGGCCTGGGAGTGGGCAGGTGAGGGCGAGAAACCCGTGCTGCACAAGGAAGACCTGGTCTACGAATTCGTCGAGATGAAGCAGCGGAGCTACAAGTGAGACTGACCCTGAAGATCTGGCGCCAGCCCGACGCGGCGACAGCCGGTGCGATGCACACCTACGACGTCGACGACATCTCCTCCGACATGTCGTTCCTGGAGATGCTCGACGTACTCAACGAGCAGCTGAACGCCAAGGGCGAGGAGCCCATCGCGTTCGACTCCGACTGTCGCGAGGGCATCTGCGGCATGTGCGGCCTGATGATCAACGGCGAGGCGCACGGCCCGGTCACCACGACCACCTGCCAGCTGCACATGCGGTCGTTCACCGACGGCGAGACGATCACCGTCGAGCCGTGGCGCGCCGACGCGTTCCCGGTGATCAAGGACCTGGTCGTCGACCGCGGCGCGTTCGACCGGATCATCCAGTCGGGCGGCTACATCTCGGTCAACACCGGCGCCGCTCCCGATGCCCACGCCATGCCGGTCCCCAAGGACCATGCGGACCGTGCCTTCGACGTCGCCACCTGCATCGGCTGCGGCGCGTGCGTGGCAGCCTGTCCCAACGGCTCCGCATCACTCTTCGTCGGGGCCAAGATCACCCACCTGGGCGAGCTGCCGCAGGGTCAGGCCGAGCGCGACACCCGCGTCGTCAGCATGACTGCGCAGCACGATCATGAGGGCTTCGGCGGTTGCACCAACATCGGCGAGTGCGCGGCTGCCTGTCCCAAGGAGATCCCGCTCGATGTGATCTCGCAGCTCAACAGGGACCTGCGCACGGCCCTACGCCATGGTCACTAGCCGTATCTGACCCCCTTGGGTGAGTCCGTTTCTGACCGATCGGATGCATCGGCCCGCCAAACGGCCAGTACCACGCGGTAACGCTAGAAGCGAACACATTTCGTTCCTAATCTCGGGTTATGAACAAAAACTCGGGAATTACGCGGATCCAGGCACGACTAGCCATCGTCGCCACCATCGGCTGCCTGGCCTTCATGACCGGCACCGGCGTCGCTGAGGCAGCCGTCGCGCCAACACCCTCGGTCGCTGCCCCGCCGACCGGCCCCGCCCCGGCCAGCCACGCTCCGACCTCGGACCGGGCTGCGGCCGATCCGACCCTGTGGACCTGGCTCGCCAACGTGCTGGCCGTCCCGGTCTCCTGGACCGGCTCCATCTTCGGCTGCCAGCCGGGCACCAACTCCGGGGCGTCGGACGCCGCCGCACTCACCGAGATCAACTACATCCGTTCGCTCAACCACCTCGCACCGGTCACGTTCAACTCGAATCTCAGTGCCCACGCCAGGTCGGCCGCACTGATGATGGCGGCGAACCACACCCTGGACCACAATCCGCCGTCGAGCTGGAAGTGCTGGTCCTCGGCCGGCGCGACGTCCGCGTCGCAGTCCGACCTCGCCATGTCGGAGCCAGCGATCACCTCGGGCATGGCCATCAGCCTCTACATGGATGACGACGGTTCATCGAACGTTGCCGTCGGCCACCGTCGCTGGATCCTGTATCCGTTCACGACCACGATGGGCATCGGCAGTACGGACACGACGAACGCGCTCACTGTCGTCGGCCCGACCGACCCGGGACGTCCCAACCCGGCCTGGGTCTCGTGGCCGTCGGCAGGTGCCTTCCCGGTCGCGATGGAGCCGAACGGTCGCTGGTCGCTGAGCTCGGGTGACTCCAGGACGAAGTTCGGGAAGTCCGTGGTGCGCGTCTACCGCGCCGGACAGCGGGTCCCCATCCACCAGTGGCCGGTGACGAACCACTACGGGATGCCGACGATCGTCTGGCAGATGCCGACCGGGTTCAGCACGACGTCGGACTACACAGTCGTGGTCAAGCGGATCCATCGTGCGGGTACTACGCAGACCCGCTCACACAAATATGTGGTTCGGTTCGTCTCGCCGACAGCGTGAGCTCGAAGGACTGGGTCGGCTGCCAGCCCAGCACCTCGTCGTGCACATAGAGCCAGATCCGTTCGACCGCGAAGAAGCACTCGAAGTCCGCCAGCTCGGTGAACGCCCGGTCCATCAGGGCTTCGTCCAGGTGATGGGCGACGGTGACGTGCGGGTGATAGGGGAAGGACTGGGTCAGGTTGACGGGGCCGCTCCGGACTGCCCTCGCGAGCTGCTCGCAGCGAGCGATCCCGTCGACCACGCCGACGAACACCACCGGCGAGATCGGCCGGAACGTGCCGGTGCCGCGCAGGTGCACATCGAAGGCCTCCAGGGTGGCCGCAGCGCCTGCCAGATGGTCGGCGAACCGCGCGAGCTGGTCGCCCTCGATGTCGTACGGCGGCAACAGGGTGATGTGGGTCGGGATGTGCCGGGCCGACTCGTCGCCGAGGTCGACGCGATAGTCCTGGAGCCAGGCTCCGCAGGGGTCAGGGACGGCGACCGAAACGCCGATGGTGGGCACGGACGGAACCCTAGTGCCCTGCCTGAACGAAGCCGACTCGTTCATAGACGTCGGACAGCGTCGCCGAAGCCACCGCTCTCGCCTTCTCGGCCCCACTCGCCAGGATCTGGCTGAGCTCTGCCGGGTCCTCGAGCAGCTCCAGGGTCCGGGTGCGGAACGGCGTCACGAAGTCGGTGACGACATCGGCGAGGTCGCCCTTGAAGTCGCCGTAGCCGCGCCCGGCGTAGTCCTTCGCGATGTCCTCGATCTCGCGGCCGGTCAGTGCCGAGAAGATCGTCAGCAGGTTGGAGACGCCGGGCTTGTTCACCTCGTCGTACCGCACCTCTGAGTCGGAGTCGGTCACGGCCGAGCGGATCTTCTTCGCCGACACCTGCGGATCGTCGAGCAGGTCGATGATGCCACCCGGGCTCGAGGCCGACTTCGACATCTTGCCGGTGGGGTTCTGCAGGTCGAAGATCTTGCCGGTGGCCTTGAGGATGTAGGGCTCGGGCAGCCGGAACGTCTTCTTGAAGCGGTGGTTGAACCGCTGCGCGAGGTCCCGGGTCAGCTCGAGATGCTGACGCTGGTCCTCGCCGACCGGGACGAACTCCGGCCGGTAGAGCAGGACGTCGGCGGCCTGCAGGATCGGGTAGGTGAACAACCCGACCGACGCGGCCCCCTCACCGTCCTTGGCGGACTTGTCCTTGAACTGGGTCATCCGGCGGGCCTCGCCGAAGCCGGTGATGCACTGGAGCACCCAGGCCAGCTGGGCGTGCTCGGGCACCTGCGACTGCAAGAAGATCGCGGATCGCTCGGGGTCGATGCCCATCGCGATCAGCTGGGCCGCACACCGAAGCGACCGCTCGCCCACCTTCGGGTCCTGCTCCATGGTGATCGCGTGCAGGTCGGCGATGAAGAAGAACGGGTCGTGGCTGTCCTGGAGTCCCACCCACTGCCGCAGCGCACCCAGGTAGTTGCCGAAGTGGAACGAGTCGGCGGTCGGCTGGATCCCCGAGAGAACCCGAGGCAGGGCGGCTGGTGCGGCTGGCATGAGCACATTGTTTCAGGCGACCGCTCGCCGGTTGCAACCGAGTTGTCTGCTGACGGATCAGGCGGTCGCAGCCCAGGCCGAGGTGGCGTCCCAGAGCTCACTGGCGGCTGCCGGATCCAGCGCCTCGGGCGACGCCTCGGCAGCCGCCGAGCGCCGGTGATAGCCACCCGGGACGGCGTCCGGTGAGGTCGCGCAGAACACCGTGGTCGCGGCGCCCTGCTCGGGACTCAGCAGCGTCCGGCGCTCCAGGGGCGCAGCCAGTTTGCGGAGCCGGCCGAGGACCGGACTGGTCTCGAGACCACGGTCCGCGACGTGGGTGTAGACGGACCCGGGATGCAGCGAGTAGCCGTGCACGCCGGCGGCGCCGTACCGCCGATCGATCTCGGCCGCCTCGTGCACCAGCGCCAGCTTGGAGGTGCCGTACGCCGCCCAGGAGTCGTAGGGCGCCACGCCGCCGAACAACCAGACGTTGCGACCCCGCTCGTGCAGCTTCGAGACGACGTTCACCACGCGAGCCTCGCCGTGCGCGCTGGCGGTTGCAGCGAGCCGCGGCAACAGCGTGCGGGTCAGCTGGGCCGGGCCGAGGTAGTTGGTCCGCCAGTGGATCTCGTGACCGTCCGCCAGGAGCTGGGGCGCCTTCCACTTGCTGCGCAGGTCGAGGTGCACGCCGGCGTTGTTCACCAGTACGTCGAGCCGGTCGGTCGCCTCCCCCAACCAGGACGCGAAGGTCGCCACCGACTGAGGGGACGCGAGCTCGAGCGGATGGGTGTCCTCGGAGACCGCGCAGCTACGCGTCGTCGTGATCACGCGCAGGCCCTGCCCCCTCAGCAGCCGAGCCGTGGCCTCGCCGAGCGATCCCGCTCCGGCGCCGGTGACGACCGCGACGCGAGCCGTCATCAGCTCGTTGCCTTTGCTGCGTTGGTTTTCACGGCATCGAAGAGCGCCTGGATGTCCGGACCGATCCTGGCGATCTCGATGTACGGCGCACCCGCCGACGGTGCTGCGACGTACGCGAACTCCATCGCACCGCCCATCATCGAGCCGCGCTGGACCACCTCCTGGCCGGCCGCGACAGCCGCCGCGCACGCGGCCTCGATGTCCTCGGTCGTGAAGCAGACGTGATGGAGCCCGGGGGCGTTGCCGGCGAGGAACTCGGTGTAGATGCTCTCGCCCGTGACGGGCTGGATCAGCTCGAGCTGGAGGTCGCCCGAGTAGCCGAGCGCGATGTGGGCGGTGAAGTCGGCCGGTGCGCCGCGATAGGTGCAGTCCTCAGGACCGAAGTGCACGTCGGGGATCCGCATCCACTCGCCCACGCCGTACTGCTCGCTGAGCAACCGCTCGGTCGCGTCGATGTCGTCGGTCACCCAGGCGATCTGCACGATCGGCCCTGTCGCAATGCTCATCCGCTCAGGTTAGAGGTGCCGGGAGGCAGCTGGTTGCGGTTGCGCGGAGCGGAACGGCAGGCTGACCGTCATGATCTTGGTACCAACTCTCACCGATGGCGTCGTGACGCTGCGCGCCCACACGGACGACGACATCGAGGGCGCCTTCGAGCAGTGCATCGACCCGGTGAGCCAGCAGTGGACGACCGTGCCGGTCCCCTACACGCGCGACGACGCGAAGCGGTTCATCCGCGATGCCATGCCGGGCGGCTGGGCGACCGACCAGGAGTGGGCCTTCGCGTTCTCCGCAGTTGACCCGGCCACCGGCGAGGCGAGGTACGCCGGGACGATCTCGCTCCGCAATGAGAGGGACGGCCGCGCGGAGATCGCCTACGGGTCGCACCCGTGGGTGCGTGGCACCGGCACCGTCGAGCGGGCGCTGCGGCTGCTGCTCGACTGGGGTTTCGCTCCCTCCTCGGAGGGCGGCCGCGACCTGAACACGGTGATCTGGTTGGCCAACGAGGGCAACTGGGCCTCACGCAAGCTCGCCTGGCGGCTCGGGTTCTCCTTCGACGGCACCGTCCGCAAGTGGTTGCCGCAACGGGGTGCGCTGCTCAATGCGTGGGTCGGCGTACTGCTGCGTGAGGACGAACGGGCCCCGCGCCACCAGTGGTTCGACGCCCCGCGCATCGTCGGGGAGAACGTCGTGCTGCGCCCGCACAAGCCCGGCGACGCCCCGCGGATCGCCGAGGCCTGTCGCGACGAGCGGTCCCGACAGTGGCTGCGCCGGCTGCCCGAGCCCTACCGCGAGGCCGACGCGAACGCCTTCATGGAGAGCCGGATCGGGGCCATGGCCGGCGGGACCTGTGTGCACTGGGCGATGGCCGATCCCGCGACCGACGACCTGATCGGGGTGATCAACATCTTCCAGATCGAGGCCGGGCGCGATGGTGAGGTCGGCTACTGGACCCATCCGGATGCGCGTGGTCGTGGGGTGATGACCGAGGCATGCCGGCTCGTCGTACGCCATGGGTTCGTGCCGGCCGAGGACGGCGGCCTCGGCCTGAGACGGCTGACGGCCTGCGCTGCAGTGGACAACGTGGCATCGCGGCACGTCATCGAGGCGTGCGGCTTCACCCAGTTCGGGATCGAACGGCGAGGCGTCGAGATCGGGGGCGGCGCCCTTGCGGACCTGGCCTGCTACGACCTGCTCGCCGAGGAGTTCAGACCGGCGCAACCACCGTCGGCGTCAAGGACTCGTCAAGACTGAGGCCCGGCGCATCAAGGGAGCGTCAAGACCCCTGGGTGACCACCTGGCGCGGAACTAGACCTGAGGGGTGCGGACAGATGTCCGTGCCGGTCCCGCACCGGGACCGCTCCTCGAAAGCGGGTCCGAGTCCATGGCCGATGTGGCCTTCGTCCTCTTGATCCTGGTGATCTTCGTCCTGCTCGCCGTCACGGTGATGGGGGCTGACCGCTGATGCCGGCGCTCCTCCAGATCCTGGTGCTGGTCCTGGCGCTCGGGCTGTGCATCCGCCCTCTCGGTGACTACATGGCTCGCGTCTACACGAGTCCGAAGCACCTGCGCGTGGAGCGCGGCGCCTACCGGTTGCTGCGCATCGATCCGGATGCCGACCAGCGGTGGTCGACGTACGCCGTCGCGCTGCTGGGCTTCTCGCTGGTCAGCATCCTGTTCCTCTATGCGTTCGGGCGGTTGCAACAACTGCTGCCGCTCTCACTCGGCGACAAGGCACTGCCCGCCAGTGGCGCGTTCAACACCGCGATCTCGTTCGCGACGAACACCGACTGGCAGTGGTACTCCGGCGAAGCCGCGACCGGCCACCTGATCCAGATGGCCGGTCTGGCCGTGCAGAACTTCGCGTCGGCCGCGGTCGGCATGGCGGTGGCTGTCGCGCTGATCCGCGGCATCGCGCGCACCCGTGCCGATGGCAGGGTCGGCAACTTCTGGTCGGACCTGGTGCGGACCGTCGTCCGGATCCTGCTGCCGCTGGCCTTCGTTGCCGCGATCGTGCTGGTCGCTCTCGGAGTGGTCCAGAACTTCGCGTCACCGCACGTGGTGCACACCCTCGCCGGCCAGGCCCAGCACCTGACCGGCGGCCCGGTCGCCTCCCAGGAGGCGATCAAGGAGGTGGGCACGAACGGTGGCGGTTTCTACAACGCCAACTCGGCGCACCCGTATGAGAACCCCGGTCCGTTCTCCAACATCCTGGAGATCTTCCTGCTCCTGGTGATCCCGTTCTCCCTGACTCGGACCTTCGGCGTGATGGTCAAGGACAAGCGCCAGGGCTGGGCGATCCTTGCGGTGATGTCGACCATCCTGATCACCTCGATCGGACTGCTCACCTGGGCCGAGATGGCCGGCCACGGCACCGCGCCGCAGCTCGCCGGCGGAGCGATGGAGGGCAAGGAGGTCCGCTTCGGGACCGCCGCGTCCGCTCTCTTCGCGGCCGCGACGACTGGGACCTCCACCGGCTCCGTCAACTCGATGCACGACTCGCTGACCGCGTCCGGCGGCGGCGTGACGATGTTCAACATGATGCTCGGTGAGGTCGCGCCGGGTGGCACCGGCTCGGGCCTGTACGGCCTGCTGGTGCTCGCGATCCTGTCGGTCTTCGTTGCCGGCCTGATGGTCGGCCGAACTCCGGAGTACCTCGGCAAGAAGATCCGTGGCGGCGAGATGAAGCTGGTCGCGACGTACATCCTGACGACGCCGGCCATCGTGCTGATCGGTGGCGCGATCGCCGTCAGCTTCCACGGCGGGCTCGTCGGTCTCGAGGCATCCGGACCACACGGCCTGTCCGAGGCGGTCTATGCCGTGACGTCCGCGGGCAACAACAACGGCAGTGCGTTCGGCGGCCTGACATCGGGGACCCCGTTCTGGAACATCCTGCTCGGGATGTGCATGCTGCTCGGCCGCTTCGTGCCGATGCTGCTCGTGCTCGGCCTGGCCGGACGCCTGGCCACCCAACAGAAGGTGCCTCCAAGCGCAGGCACCCTGCCCACCCACCGTCCCCTGTTCGTCGGACTGCTGATCGGAGTCACCCTCGTCGTCGTGGGCCTGACCTACATCCCGGTCCTGTCCCTTGCTCCGATTGCCGAGGCCCTGAAATGAGCACAGCCGTGACCTGGTCCACGTTTCTGCAGGCGCTCCCCGGCGCCTTCCGCAAGATGGATCCGCGCGAGCTGATCTCATCGCCGGTGATGCTCGTCGTCGAGGTCGGCGCGGTCGTCGCGACGGTCGACGCCGTCACCTCTCCGAGTCTGTTCGGCTGGCTGATCGTCGGCTGGCTCTGGCTGACCGTGCTGTTCGGCACCCTTGCCGAGTCGGTCGCCGAGGGGCGCGGCAAGGCGCAGGCGGCGAGCCTGCGCGAGTCGCAGAAGCAGACGATGGCCCGCAAGGTCGACGCCTGGGACGACCAGCTCGGCTACACCGGTGGGCTGGCCACCCTGAAGACCGTCGAGGTGGCGAGTACGACGCTCCGGGTCGGTGACGTCGTCGTCGTCCGCGCGGGTGAACGGATCCCCGGTGACGGCGACATCATCGAGGGTGTCGCGACCGTCGACGAGTCCGCGATCACCGGTGAGTCCGCCCCGGTGATCCGGGAGTCGGGCGGTGACCGGAGTGCGGTGACCGGTGGCACGGTCGTGCTGTCCGACGAGATCGTCGTCCGGATAGCGGCCGAGCCCGGCCACTCCTTCGTCGACCGGATGATCGCCCTGGTCGAGGGCTCCGAACGCCAGCGCACACCGAACGAGATTGCGCTGAACATCCTGCTGATCTCACTGACGGCGATCTTCATCCTGGTGGTCGTCACCCTGCAGCCGTTCGCGAAGTACTCCGGCGGCAAGCAGTCCCTGATCGTGCTGGTGGCGCTGCTGGTCTGCCTGATCCCGACCACGATCGGCGCGCTGCTCTCGGCGATCGGAATCGCCGGGATGGACCGGCTGGTCCGCCGCAACGTGCTGGCAATGTCAGGCCGTGCGGTCGAGGCTGCCGGCGACGTCGACGTGCTTCTGCTCGACAAGACCGGGACGATCACCTACGGCAACCGGCAGGCAACCGAGCTGATCCC
This sequence comes from Marmoricola sp., assembly GCA_025965195.1. GTDB lineage: Bacteria > Actinomycetota > Actinomycetes > Propionibacteriales > Nocardioidaceae > Marmoricola. The sequence goes on along the minus strand of JAOPXK010000110.1, from coordinate 2,108 downwards.
GGTGTCGGGCATCGAACCGGCCCGGCTCTCGACCGCAGCCCGGTTGTCGTCGCTGTCGGACGACACGCCTGAGGGCAAGAGCATCGTCGAGCTCGTCAACAGGGACACCACGATCGCACCCGCGCCGGCCCTTCATGGCGCGACCCTGATCCCGTTCTCGGCGTCGACGCGCGTCAGCGGTGTCGATCTGGAGATCGACGGCCGGCTGCACCGGATCCGGAAGGGCGCGGCCAGCGCGATCACCAAGTGGGTGCACGCCGAAGGCGGCCGCACGAGCAGCGACGTGGACACTGCGGTCGGCGACATCAGTGCAACCGGCGGGACTCCGCTGGTCGTGGCCGAACAGATCGACGACCTGCCACCCGTCGCGCTCGGGGTGATCCACCTCAAGGACGTCGTCAAGGAGGGCCTGGCCGAGCGGTTCGCGGAGATGCGCGCGATGGGCATCAGGACGGTGATGATCACCGGTGACAACGCCATCACCGCCAACGCGATTGCCAAGGAGGCGGGCGTCGACGACGTCCTCGCCGAGGCGACTCCCGAGGACAAGCTCGCCCTGATCCGCAAGGAACAGGAGGGCGGCCGGCTGGTTGCCATGTGCGGCGACGGCACCAACGACGCGCCCGCGCTGGCCCAGGCCGATGTCGGGGTTGCGATGAACTCGGGGACGTCGGCGGCCAAGGAGGCCGGCAACATGGTCGACCTCGACTCCGACCCGACCAAGCTCATCGAGATCGTCGAGATCGGCAAGCAGCTGCTGATCACCCGAGGTGCGCTGACCACGTTCTCGATCGCCAACGACGTCGCGAAGTACTTCGCGATCCTGCCGGCGATGTTCGTCGCGATCTACCCGGGGCTGCACGTCCTGAACATCATGGGGCTCTCCAGCCCGAAGTCGGCGATCCTCTCCGCCGTCATCTTCAACGCACTGATCATCGTCGCGTTGATCCCGCTCTCGTTGCGCGGAGTGCACTACCGGCCGTCGGCCGCTGCGGACCTGCTCCGGCGCAACATCTTGATCTACGGCGTCGGCGGACTGATCGCGCCGTTCATCGGGATCAAGCTCATCGACCTGCTGGTCTCGACCCTTCCAGGAATCTGACATGTTCAACTTGCAAGGCGTCCGCGCACTGGGTCGTCAGTCGCTGGCCGGACTGCGCACCCTGCTCCTCTTCACCGTCGTCCTCGGCATCGCCTATCCCCTGGTGGTCTGGGGAATCGGCCAGGCCGCGTTCGGCTGGCGCGCCGACGGGTCGCTGGTCACCACGACCGGAGCCCACACGCGATCCTTTGCCGACGCGGCCGGGTCCTCCCTGATCGGCCAGGACTTCAAGGGCAACAAGTGGTTCCTGCCGCGGCCCTCGGCAGCCGGCACCGGCTACGACCCGCTGGACACCTACGGCTCGAACTACGGGCCGGAGGATCCGCGGCTGGTGAAGCTGATCAAGCAGCGCCAGGCCGAGATCTCGGCCAGGGAGCACGTCGCGGTCTCGGCGATCCCTCCGGACGCGGTGACGGCGTCGGCCTCGGGGCTGGACCCGGCGATCAGTCCGGCGTACGCCGCGCTGCAGGCAGCCCGGGTCGCACGCGAGCACGGCCTCACCCTGACGAGCGTGCAACGGTTGATCAAGGAGAACACGACCGGTCGTGCCCTGGGCTTCCTCGGTGACCCGGCCGTCAATGTGCTGATGCTGAACATCGCGATCACCCAGGCGCACGGCTCGTGACCGAGCGCCGCGGCAAGCTGACCGTCTACCTCGGGGCTGCCCCGGGTGTCGGCAAGACGTTCGCGGCGCTCGACGAGATCCGGCGTCGGCACGACCGGGGCACCGACGCGGTCGTCGGCTATGTCGAGACGCACGGCCGGCCCAACACGATGGCTCAGCTGGAGGGGCTGGAAGTACTCCCCCGCATCCGGCTGAGCCATCGGGGCACGACCATCGAGGAGCTCGACCATGACGGCGTGCTCGCCAGGCGACCGGACGTCGTGCTGGTCGATGAGCTCGCGCACACGAACGCGCCAGGATCTCCCAACGCCAAGCGGGCAAGGGATGTGGCGGATTTCCTTGCGGCCGGCATCGACGTGGTCACCACGGTGAACATCCAGC
>JAOPXK010000167.1 GCA_025965195.1 Marmoricola sp. | reverse complement strand
GATCCGCGGATGCCGCGGGGCCAGCGGATCCTCCGCGGCGTAGTCCTCGGGATAGGCGCACTCGTGTTCCTGTTCCCCTTCTACTACATGATCATCGGGTCGCTGCAGACGAAGCTCGACTCGACGGTTACCGGACTGATCCCCAACCCGGCGAACATCAGTGGCGCCAACTACGTGCAGATCAACGAGCGCATCAACCTCTTCCAGGGGCTGCTGAACTCCGGCATCTTCACGGCCGGCGTGCTCATCTGCACGCTGCTGTTCGGGCTGCTTGTCGGCTACGCGCTGGCCATCCTGCAGTGGCGAGGTCGCGGTGTCACCTTCGCGCTCGCGCTCCTCGTGCAGGTGGTGCCGGTCCAGTTGTTGATCATCCCGTTGTATGTGCTGATCGCACGCGACTACGGGCTGGCCGACAACTACCTCGGCATGATCATCCCGTTCGCGATCAACTCGACCGCGGTGATCATCTTCCGCCAGTACTTCATGCAGTTGCCGCGTGAGTTGTTCGAGCAAGCTCGGATCGATGGGGCCAGCGAGCTGCAGGTGCTTCGACTGATCGCGCTGCCGCTCGTGCGACCTGCGCTCATCACAGTCGTGCTGCTGACGTTCATCGGCCCGTGGAACGAGTTCCTGTGGCCGTTCCTGATCACCAAGAATGCGGCACTCCAGCCGCTCGCGGTATCGCTCGCCAACTACATCACCAATGTCGCGAACTCGACGACGAACCCCTTCGGCGCAGCGCTCGCCGGAGCCGCGGTGCTTGCAGCACCGGTCGTCATCCTGTTCATCGTCTTCCAGCGTTACTTCATCTCGACCGATATCGGGTCGGGCGTCAAAGGATAAAAATGTCTACCGCAACAACACCCTTTCCATATCGACTCGTTCGCGCCGGCGTGATCATGACGCCGGAGCCTGGCAACGAACTCGAGGCGGAAGGCGTCCTGAATCCAGCGACCGGGCATGACCCGGATGGCACCCTCTACCTTCTGCCGCGGCTCGTCGCGACCGGCAATGTCAGCCGCGTCGGGCTCGCGAAGGTGGTGGTGGAAGGCGGAACACCGGTCGGGGTGGAGCGCGAGGGAATCGTGCTCGAGCCAGACCGCGGCTGGGAGCGCGGCGCCTCGAACGCGGGCGTCGAAGACCCGCGGGTGACGTACATCCCGCGGCTCGGGCTGCACGTGATGACGTACGTCGCGTATGGGCCGCTCGGTCCCCGCACCGCCGTCGCGACATCCACGGATCTCCGCAGCTGGACGAGGCTCGGCCCCGCGCTCTTCGAGTACGACGACGATCTCGACGCCGACCTCAACCTCTTCCACAACAAAGACACCGTGTTCTTCCCCGAGCCGGTGGTGGCGCCTGACGGCGTGCTGAGTTTCGCGGTGCTTCACCGCCCGATGTGGGATCTCGAGGAGATCCGGGTCGGCCAGGGAGTTCGCGTGCCTGCGGGAATCGAGGATGCCAGGCAGAGCATCTGGATCGCCTACCTGCCGGTCGCAGACGTCGAGGCAGACGTCACAACGCTCACGCTGTGGGGGCAGAACCAGTTGCTCGCCGCTCCCGAGTTTGCGTTCGAGGCTCTCAAGATCGGTGGCGGCCCGCCGCCGATCAGGGTGCCGGAGGGATGGCTGCTGCTGCACCACGGCGTCACGGGCGTGCTCGCCCGCGGCACCGACCAGCAGCAGAAGGTCAACTACGCGGCGGGCGGGATGATCCTCGACGCGGACGACCCGCGCAAGATCCTCGCCCGCACCAGCGAGCCGCTTCTCGCGGCCGAAACCGAGGAGGAACGCAGCGGCATCGTGCCGAATGTCGTCTTCCCCACCGCCATCGAAGAAATCGACGGCCAGCGGTTCGTCTTCTACGGAATGGCCGATTCCAAGATCGGCGTCGCACGGCTCGAAACGACAGGAGCACAGGATGCGTAAGACAAATTCCCGCACGATACTCGCGACGGTGGCCGTCGCGGCCATGTTCGGAGGTCTCGGGCTCGCGCAGGCGGCGCCCGCGGCCGCATCCACGAGTGGGTCGGCCGCTGGGAAGCCAGCGCCGCTCACCAATCTCGCGCATCTCGACTTCCTGATGGACACGGTCACTCCCGCAGCGGCCACCGGCCACACGACGTACGACCTCGCGGGCGAGCCCACCATCACCATGCCGTGGGTCTACGCGAACGCGAACGCGGACGGCTCGTTCACCAGGGTCGGCGGCGGCAACCTCGACGCCGCGACCGGCCACTACGGACAGGGCTCGTTCGACACGGACGACATCGCGCGGGCAGCCGTCGTGTACATCCGGGACTGGACCCAGAATCATCGTGCGTCGAGCGAAAAGCGCGCGTATGAGCTGCTGCGCTCGACCGCGTACTTCCAGGTGACCTCGGGCGCGAACGCGGGCAACACCGTGCTCTGGATGCAGCCGGATGGCACGTTCAACACCACTCCGACGCCGCCGGACTCCCCGAACCCATCCGACTCCGGCGCCAGCTACTGGCTGGCTCGCAGCCTCTGGGCCTTCGGCGAGGGCTACGCCGCGTTCCAGCACAGCGACCCGAAGTTCGCGGCGTTCCTCAAAGCACGCATCGACCTCGGTGTCGCTGCCCTCGACCGCGAGGTGCTCTCGAAGTACGGAACGTACGAGGTCGCTGACGGCACTCGT
>JAOPXK010000153.1 GCA_025965195.1 Marmoricola sp. | reverse complement strand
TTTATTACTCTACCCCTAGCTTCGGTGGCATCACCGCTGCTGCGATGTACAGCTTCGGCGAAAACAAGACCGCCGCTAACAGCGCTGGCAAGATTGCCGCCGTGAACGTCGCTTACGCTGGCGGCCCAGTGGCCGTTGCCGTGTCTTACCAGACCGAAAAGCAAGCTGGCAATTTTGAATCTGCCAAGTTCCTGCAAGTCAACGCTTCGTACGACTTCGGTATCGTCAAGTTGCTGGGTGCCTATGGCCGTGTCAAGGATCTGATCCCCACGATCGACAAAACCAACGAGTACCAACTCGGTCTGGACTTCCCGATCACCAGCACCTTCACCCTGTCCGGCGGTTACGCCTGGTCCAAGGATGACGGCATTGGCGGCAGCGCCGACACGAAGCGCAAGGGCCTGGGCATTGCCGGTCTGTACGCACTGTCCAAGCGCACCAACCTGTACGCTGGTGTGAACGATTCCAAGCTGGAAATCCCAGGCGCGTCTGACGAAAAGACCCGCGTGTTCGCCGTCGGCGTTCGCCACACGTTCTAATTGCCTGCTGGCTTAAGCCAGCTGCGCAGTTGATGAGCTAAAAGCCACTTCAGGGGCAACCCGGAAGTGGCTTTTTCACGTCTAAGTAAACGAAAAACGGTCGGAATGGAAGCTTTTCGCGCATTTCCTATGTGCAGTGTTGTATACGTCCCACCGCCGATCCTGCGTGTGGTAGGCGTGCAACATTCAGGCGTGTTTCAGGGCAATTACCTTTGCGAAACAGTTCGGGCTCTGTTGCAATAGGCCCAACTTCCGAAAGGGAGTTGGCCCAGTTGGCGGTGGAGCGGTGTCGTAGATGCGAGGCACTTCCAGCTCGGAGCCCTATGTTTAACCTTGGAGAACCCTCTCAATGAAAAAGACGCTTATCGCGTTGGCTGCGATTGCTGCCGCCGCCGGTGCTCACGCACAATCTTCTGTCACTTTGTACGGCGTTGTTGACGCTTTCGCGAACAAGACTGAAAACAAAGTCACGAATGCTGCTGGTGTCACGACCAAGCTCAGCCAGAACAAAGTCGACGGCAGCGGTCTGAGCAGCTCGCGTTGGGGTCTGCGTGGCTCTGAAGATCTGGGTGGCGGTCTGTCCGCAATCTTCAACCTTGAAGGTGGCTTCACCATCGACAACGGCGCTTTCAACAACAACCAAGGCAGCACGAACACGACCACGTTGTTCGGTCGTCAAGCCTGGGTTGGCCTGAAGGGCGGCTTCGGTCAAGTGACGTTGGGTCGCAACTACTCGGCTTATGACGATTTCCATGGCCAGATCGACCACAACTACGACTCGAACACCTTCGCTGTTTGGGGCAACGTTTCGGGCACCGGCATTCAAGACTACGTCAATCGCGTGAACAACTCGATCAAGTACGAATCGCCAGTGTTCGGTGGTTTCAGCGGCAAGCTCGGTTACGGCTTCGGCGAAGACAAGACCGCCAGCGCCTCGGCTTCGAGCAACCTCAACGCACAACTGAAGTATGCCAACGGTCCTCTGGTCGTCGGTTATGCATACCAGAAGGAAAAGCAAGCGGCTAACAGCAGCACCGCTACGCCTCCAACCGCAGCTAACCTGTTTGCTGGCACCAACGTCACCACGGCTAACGGCTTCGGCAGCGTTGCAAATGGCGCCAACAGCCTGAAGGACACCCGCAAGTACCACCTGATTGGCGGTTCGTATGACTTCGGCGTTGCCAAGCTGGTTGGCTCGTACAACCAAGCCAAGAACTCGGCTGGCACGAAGGACAAGGACTACCAAGTCGGCGTGAGCGTTCCATTCGGCGCGTTCGCTATTGCTGCTGGTTACGCACATGCCAAGAGCGATGCCACGCTGGCTGCCGGTGGCCGCAACGACGGCTCCGGTTACAGCTTGCTGGGTACCTATGACCTGTCCAAGCGCACCACGGTGTACGCTGGCTACCTCGCCATGAAGACGGAATTCGCCAACGGCTCCATCGAAGGCAAGCGCACGCTGGGCGGCGCTGGCATTCGCCACACCTTCTGATTTCCGGCTAGCGTAAGCTAGTTTGAAATAGAAATCGAAACCCCATCGTGGCAACGCGGTGGGGTTTTTTTGTGCATTGCGCCGGATCCTCTCTGGCGCCTAGCGGTACGAAGATGAACGATGCAACCGTGAACTCAACAGATCGCCACCTTAGCCGTTGCGTTGCAGTAGCTGCACTATGCCTGCTGACGGCCTGCGCGCACCAACCGGCAAGCCAGTCAACGGCATCGGCCGTCGATGCAACCGAGCCCGAGCCGCCCGCAGTGCAACCCGAGATCCACTGGACGCCAGCGCTTCGCGGGGCCGGTGAATCCGCCGTCTGGCAGGCCCGCAGTTTCCCCGGCAAGACACCCACCCGTTATTCCGTCACGGCCTTTGATGGGCGTGAAGCCGTGCGCGGCGAGGCCAGCAGTTCGGCCAGCATGCTGCGCCAACACATTCGTCTGGAGCCCGCTGCCTTGGGTCAGATCTCTTTCGCATGGCAGGTGCCGCAACTGATCCCGGGCGCCAACATGAGCCTGCGCGACCATGACGATTCGCCGGTGCGCGTCATGCTCGCCTTCGAAGGCGACCGCAGCCGCCTGTCCGCCAAGGACGCGATGTTGTCCGAGCTGGCCCGCATGCTCACCGGCGAGGACATGCCCTATGCGACGCTGATGTACGTGTGGTGCAACAGCCGGCCGCCCGGCTCGGTGATCACCAGCCCGCGCACCGACCGCGTCCGATCCATCGTCATGGAGTCGGGTCCGAAGCACCTGAACCAATGGCTCGACTACCAGCGCGACATCCGCGCCGACTTCGAAACCGCCTTCGGCGAAAAGCCCGGCGCACTCGTCGGCGTGGCCATCATGTCCGACAGCGACAACACGCGAACCGAGACCCAGGCCTGGTACGGCGCGGTGCACATCACGCCCGCTTTGGTGGCACAAACGGCAACGCCATAGTGCATGCGTGCGCGGTCTCGTGCATTCGGCTTCGCCCGGTTTGCAAGGCTGGCCGACCGCGGGCTCTGCGTGTGGTGAACACTACATTGAATCCCCTCGGTATTTCCTTTAGACCTAAAGGAAACCCCAACTCCGGCACGGCACTTGCTCTGCTAGTATCCATTGCCATTACCCCCTAGCCGATGCTCGTCTTCGTCCTCCGCCGGTTGATCCAGGCCGTGATCGTCATGGTCGCCGTGGCCTTCATTGCGTTCCTGCTGTTCCAGTACGTCGGTGACCCGGTGGTGTTCCTTCTGGGGCAGGACGCCACGCCCGCGCAGACCGCCGAGCTGCGCGCCGCGCTCGGTCTCGACAAGCCCTTTTTCGTGCAGTTCTGGCACTTCCTCGTCAATGCGGCGCAGGGCGAATTCGGCCTGAGCCTGCGCCAGGGCGCCAAGGTCTCGCGCCTCATCGGCGAACGCTTTCCCGCAACCCTCGAGCTGGCCATGGTGGCGGCGGTCATGGCACTCGTGCTCGGCGTTCCGATGGGGGTTTATTCCGCGCTGCGCCGTGGCAGTTTTCTGAGCCAGGCCTTCATGGTGATCTCGCTGCTCGGCGTGTCGCTGCCCACCTTCCTCATCGGCATTCTTCTGATCCTGGTCTTCTCGGTAGGCCTCGGCTGGTTTCCGAGTTTCGGGCGTGGCGAAACCGTGCCGGTGGGCTGGTGGAGCTCGGGCTTGTTGACGCTCGATGGCTGGCACCACGTCGTGCTGCCGGCGGTCACGCTGGCGGTGTTTCAGCTGACGCTGATCATGCGTCTGGTGCGCGCCGAAATGCTTGAAGTGCTGCGCACCGACTATATCCGCTTTGCCCGGGCGCGCGGCCTCACCACCCGCGCGATCCAT
>JAOPXK010000063.1 GCA_025965195.1 Marmoricola sp. | reverse complement strand
CCGCAGTCGAAGGCTGCGACGCGCTTCATGCGCCCTCCTCGGGGCGAGCCACGCACGGACCGCTCCGCCACCACTCGCCAAGCGCATCGAGAACCTCATCGCCGAGCGGGTTCACGCCGGGTCCCTGAGCGAGCGACTGGCCGGCGAGCACGTGCAGGCACTTGACCCGGTTGGGCATCCCACCGGCGGAGATGCCGGCGATCTCGGGGACGTCCGCGATCTCCTCGCGCGCTGCGAGATAGGCCTCATGGGCTTTCCGGTATTCGGCAGCGAGGTCCTCGTCGGCGGCGAGCCGGTCGGTCATCTCAGTCATCAGGCCGGACGCTTCAAGGGTGCCGATCCGTGAAGACGCCCGCGGGCAGGTGAGGTAGAACGTCGTCGGGAACGGCGTGCCGTCCTCGAGCCGCGGCTCGGTGGTGACCACATCCGGGTTGCCACACGGACAACGATGGCCGACTGCGTGGATCGAGCGAGGCGCCCGCCCGAGCTGGGCCGCCACCGCGACCTCGTCCCGATCGGTGATGCTCACTGCTTCTGGGACGAGGTGGGCGGGGTGATCTTCGAAGCGGGCGGCGGGAGCGCCTTTGTGGGATGGTCGGCGGCCTCGAGCGAGCCGTAGGCCTTCGACCACCATGAGGTCGGCACCGTCGGCGCAACCGTGGACGGATCGGCGAGCTGGTCCTCGTCGGCCAGTGGCTGGCCGTTCATGCCGAGCACCTGGTACGCCGTCTCGCCGGGCATCACCCAGCCGAAACGCAGCCGCGCCTGGGTCTCGACGTAGGCCGGGTCCTTCCAGCGGTCCTTCTCGCTCTGCAGGCTGGTGATGTTCTTCTCCGAGCTCGCGATCTGCGCCTTGAGGGCGTTGATCTCCGAGCGTTGAGCGATGTAGGCCCGCAGCGACGACGACGCGGACACGACGAGCACCGCCATCACCAGGACCAGAACCGCGGCCCGGTTGGTGAACCGGGGTCGCGCAGCTGCCGCGGTCGTCGTACGCGGTCGCGTGACCCCGCCCCGTTGCCCGGGGCGGGTGTTGCGCGGACCCGACCCGCGCTGCGACGTACGACGGTCCTTCGACATGTCAGACGGTGCCCCGAACGAACCTCGGGAACGCAGCTCGTCCGGCGTAGCGCGCGGCGTCGGCGAGGTCCTCCTCGATGCGGAGGAGCTGGTTGTACTTCGCAACGCGCTCGGAGCGGGCCGGTGCGCCGGTCTTGATCTGGCCACAGTTCGTCGCGACGGCGAGGTCGGCGATGGTGGTGTCCTCGGTCTCGCCGGAACGATGGCTCATCATGCAGCGATAGCCGTTGCGGTGCGCGAGGTCGACGGAGTCGAGGGTCTCGGTCAGCGAGCCGATCTGGTTGACCTTGACGAGCAGCGAGTTGGCCTGGCCGCCATCGATGCCGCGCTGCAGCCGTTCGACGTTGGTGACGAACAGGTCGTCGCCGACGATCTGGACCTTCGTGCCGAGCTGGTCGGTGATGGTCTTCCAGCCGTCCCAGTCGTCCTCGTTGAGAGGGTCCTCGATGCTGACGATCGGGTACGCCGACACCAGGTCGGCGTAGTACGCCGTCATCTCGTCGGACGACTTCTTCGCGCCCTCGAAGCTGTAGCCACCGTCCTCATAGAACTCGCTGGCTGCCACGTCGAGCGCGAGCCCGAAGTCCGTGCCGAGCTTGAAGCCGGCGCTGTCGACGGCCTCGGCGATCAGGTCGAGAGCCGCCCGGTTGCTGCTCAGGTCAGGGGCAAAACCGCCCTCGTCGCCGACGCCGGTGGCCAGCCCCTTCTTCTTCAGCACGGCCTTCAGCGCGTGGTAGACCTCGGCGCCCTGCTGGAGTGCCTCGCGGAAGGTGGCCGCACCGATCGGCGCGATCATGAACTCCTGGACGTCCACGTTGGTGTCGGCGTGGGCGCCGCCGTTGAGGATGTTCATCATCGGCACCGGGAGCAGGTGGGCGTTGGGCCCCCCGACGTACCGGTAGAGCGGCAGGTCGGCGCTGTTCGCGGCCGCACGGGCAACCGCGAGCGAGACGCCGAGGATCGCGTTGGCGCCGAGGTTGGCCTTGTTGGGCGTGCCATCGAGGTCGAGCATCGCCTGGTCGACGAGCCGCTGCTCGCTTGCCTCGATGCCGAGGATCGCGGACTCGATCTGGTCCTGGACGGCGCTGACGGCCTTCTGGGTGCCCTTGCCGCCGTAGCGCTTGTCGCCGTCGCGGAGCTCGACTGCCTCGAAGGCGCCGGTGGATGCGCCGGAGGGTACGGCGGCCCGTCCGACCGCGCCATCGTCGAGGGCGACCTCGACCTCGACGGTGGGGTTGCCTCGCGAATCGAGGATCTCGCGGGCGATGACTTCATCGATGGCAGCCAAGTTGATGCTCCTGGATCGGTGTGCGACAGCTGTGGTTTTTGGGCATGGCCCAAGCGACTTTCAGCCTAAGGGAGGTGCGGGCCCATCTCGCGCAGCACCCGCCCGGGCGGACGTCACTGCTCGGAGGCCGAACCGGTGCCGAAGACGATGGCCTGGTTGGGCGTGAGCTCGGCCTTCGGAACGACCTCCACGCATTTCCTGTTCGCCAGGTCGCAGGAGAAGATCCCGCCGGGCTTGTCGGCGACTGCCTGGTCGGCGTTCAGCGCCTGACCGACAATCGTCGTCGGCGAGGTCCAGACGCCGGGGACCAACCACCTCGGGGCCCCGGCGACCGTGATCGGCGCACCTGTCGCCGGGTCGAACGGCCGGAACTCCCAGTTGCCCGTGATCGCATCGGCGTACCGCTCCCCCGGGCCGAGCGTCGCGCTGTAGGGCTCGACCCCGATCTCGCGGTTGATCACGTAGCGGCCGGCCTTCTTCGACACCCCGACCTCCGCGCCCGCCGGCGTGAGGACGTTCGGCTCCCTGGCGGGATGGGGCTTCGACGCGTCGAGCGGGAAGGCGAAGGTGCCGCCCGTCGTGGCGACGTAGAAGTTCTCGGCATCGAATCCGAGCGCCGCCTGACCGGCGTCCTCGTAGAGGTTCTGCAGGTCGTCACTCCTGGTCGAACCCATCCCGGTCGCGTCGTGAATGACCCGGTCACCGGTCCGGAGGTCGTAGACGACCGCGGCGGCAAGAGGCGTGCCGTACTTGTCCTCGGGTCCGTGCACGTAGTCGATCAGCCCCAGGTAGCGGCGGTTGGCCGAAATCGTGACGTTGTCGATGCGCGAGAGGCCGGACTGGCGAGCCCGGATCAGATCGGTGAACCAGAGCTGGTCATGGCTGGTGAAGTAGATCCCGCCCCGGGCCGCAACGAACTCGTCGACGTCCAGCGGCGCCACGTCGATCGTCTGCTTCCCGACATGGATCGTGCTGCCCTGCGCCCAGATCACCGCGTTCTTCGAGATCCCGGCGTGGCCCACCGGGATGCTCGGCACCTCGACGACAGGATTCGGAGTCACCGTCGTCGTCACGGTCGGCGCGACCCCCGCGTCATCGGAGGCGGCCTGGCAGCCAGCAAACGCGAACGCGAGCACGATCACGAGCACGACAGCAGCGATCCGCACCTTCCCGAACATCCAGGCCCCCGATCCCCTGCGATTTCCTCCCCGAACCCTACGTTCCCGTTGACTTGGCCCTCCGTAACCGTTGAGTTGGGCCTCCGCGACCGTTGAGTTGGGCCTCCGTAACCGTTGAATCGTGTCTCGGGTACGTCGCATCACCGGCCGGGCACCGGGGAGGCGGCGTCCACGGGCTGGACCCGTGACAGGCCGATGACGACCAGGTGGATAGCACGGTAGTTTTCGAGCATGGATCTGATCCCGAAGCCGGAACAGGTCGTGTCCGCCGCCAGCAACGTCGCCCACAAGCTGCTGTACGGCGGTCTGGCCGATCTTCGTCCGATGCCACGCACGCTGATCGACGACGGCCCGCTGCGCGAGGTCTACCACTACCGCCCGCTGAAGGACCTTGCCAGCACGGGTGATCCGATCCTGTTCGTCACCCCTCTCGCGGCCCCTGCGATCTGCTTCGACCTGCGTCGGGGCTGCTCCCTCGTCGAGCACTTCGTCCAGCAGGCCCGTCCGACGTACCTCGTGGAGTACGGCGAGATCTCCTTCAAGGACCGCAACCTCGGCATGGAGCACTGGGTCGAGGACGTCGTGCCCGAGGCCATCAAGGCCGTCAGCCAGCACGCCGGCGGTCGCCCGGTCCACGTCGTGGGCTGGAGCCTGGGCGGGATCTTCGCGGTGCTCGTCGCGGCCGACCAGCCGGACCTGCCGATTGCCTCGGTGACGGCGTTCGGCTCGCCGTTCGACACCACGCAGGTGCCGCTGGTCGCTCCGCTGCGTCCGCTGCTGAAGCTGACCGACGGCGCGATCATCACCCAGCTCTACCGACTGATGGGTGGCGCCCCGAAGCCGATCGTCACCAAGGCCTTCCAGCTCTCCAGCTTCCAGAAGCTGCTGACCAAGCCACTCACCAAGCTGGTCAACCTCGACGACACCGAGTTCCTCGCCCAGATCGAGGCGGTCGACCGGTTCAGCGCCAACATGATCGCCTACCCCGGCCGGACCTTCGGGCAGCTCTACCACCGGATGCTCAAGGGCAACCAGCTCAACCTCGGGATCATCGACCTCAACGGCCACGACATCCGCACCGACACGATCCAGGCGCCCGTCCTCATCTTCGCCGGCGCGACGGATGGCATCGCGCCGATCAACGCCGTCAAGGCACTCGTGCCGTTGCTGCCCAATGCCCGCGAGGTCCGGTTCGAGATCGTGCCCGGCGGCCACCTCGGCATGCTCACCGGCCGGGCAGCGCGTACGACGTCCTGGGTGGTCCTCGACGAGTGGATCGGGCAGTACTCCACCCCTGACAACAAGCCAGCGCCCAAGAAGGCGGCTGCCAGGAAGCGCACACCTGCGAAGAAGGCTGCCACCAAGAAGGCCGCGGCCAAGGGTGTCGTCGTCGAGGAGCCCGACCTGGACACCGAAGCGGTCATCGACATCGCCTCCACCGCTCAGCCGGACCGCGCCGCGATCGGCGCCAACCGTGACCGCCGGTTCGGGTCCGCCTCGTCACGCAACCTGGCCCGCAAGCCCTGATGCTCCCGCCGGCCGGCGTCGGTCAGCTGGTGACTGCGCCTTCGCCGGACTGGCGACTCGCCGTCGTCCTGGTCGTCCTGCTGGCCATTGCGACGGTCGCGTCGACCGTCGGCCGGCTCGGTGTACGCCGTGACCAGCTGATCGCCGCCGTCCGTGCCGTCGTACAGCTGGCCGTGGTCTCCCTGGTGATCGCGGCAGCACTGAAGTCGGTGTGGTGGTCGGCCGCCTTCGCCCTGTTGATGTTCGTGATCGCAGCGGCCACGTCGACCCGACGGATCGGCGTGCCCCGCAAGCAGGGACTGCTGGTTGCCGCCGCCATCGCTGCCGGGTTGCTGCCCGTGCTCGTGCTCATCCTCGGCTCGGGCGTGATCCCCTTCAACGGACCCGGCCTGGTGCCGACCGCAGGCATCATCATCGGCAACTCGATGGTGGCTGCGACACTCACCGGCCGACGCGCCTTCAACGAGCTCGAGACCCACATCGGCCTCTACGAGGCGGGCCTTGCCCTGGGGATGGTCTCGCCGGACGCGGCGTACGAAGTCATCGGGCCCACCGCACGCGAAGCCCTGATCCCCGGTCTCGACCAGACCCGAACGGTCGGGCTGGTCACGTTGCCGGGTGCATACATCGGCGTGCTCCTCGGAGGAGGTACGGCGGCCCAAGCCGGCGCCGCCCAGATCGTTGTCCTCATCGGCGTGCTGGCGTCCCAGGCGATCACGGCCGCCGTGCTGCTCAGGTTCATCTCGTACGGCGGGGTGGTGCGCACGAACCTCGCCGACAGGTATCCCAAGTGAGGCGACTTCTCGTCCTTGGTCTGCTGTTCGTCCTCGCGGGCTGCGGGGCCTCGCCGGTGCCGGTCGCCCGAACACCAGCACCAACGCCCGAGGCACCGAAGCCAGCCTTCGAGCGGTACGTCGCACTCGGTGACTCCTACACCGCAGCGCCGTACGTCCCGAAGACCGATGGAGCAATGGGCTGCATCCGGTCCAACGGCAACTACCCGCACCTGCTCGCGAAGGCCGTGCAGATCGGGCAGCTGGTCGACGTGTCCTGCAGCGGCGCGACGACGCACGATCTCGCGTCCCGGATGCCGCTCTTCGAGGGCGGCACGCTGCCACCCCAGGACAACGCACTCACCCGCTCGACCGATCTCGTCACGGTCGGCATCGGCGGCAACGACAACGGCCTGTTCGCGACGATCCTGAGCACCTGCCGCCAGGCGGACGGCTGTGGCATCTCGGCGGAGCTGCCCGAGCTGACCGCAACCGTGGACAGGCTCGGTCCGACCCTCGTCGCGGTGTTGCACCGGGTGAGAGTGCGCGCGCCGAAGGCGAAGATCCTGCTCATCGGCTATCCCAAGATCGCACCCGACAGGGGCGGCTGCGCGCAGCTGCCGCAACTGGCCGCTACGAACCTCGGCACCATCAACGAGGTGAATCTCCAGCTCAACAACGTGATGCGGGCTGCGGCGCGGACGGCCCACGTCGGATTCATCAACGTCTACCAGGCGTCTCGCGGCCATGACATCTGCTCGCCATCGCCCTGGGTGAACGGCACCACGACAGATGTCTCGGCGGCCCTCGCGCTGCATCCGTTCGCTCGTGAGCAGATTGCCGTGGCCAGGTTGATCCAGAACCGGATCATGCAATGAGTCGCCACCCTCTACGATTCGGTTTCCGGAGGAGGTTGGTCTTGAGCAGATGTGCAGCAGCGGTCGCCATGTCGTTGGTCGCCGTGTTCGTGCTCAGCTCCTGCGGCAGCGGGTCCGACAACAGCAAGCTGAGCGGTGCCACCTACGTCGCACTCGGTGACTCCTACACGGCCGCGCCGTACGTCCCGAAGACCGAGTCGGCCGCCGGCTGCATCCGCTCCGACCACAACTATCCGCATCTGCTGGCCAAGGCCCTCAAGGTCACCACGCTGATCGACCGGTCGTGCGGCGGCGCCACCACGCAGAACCTGCTGACCCCCCAGGTGACCCTGACGGGAAGTACCGTCCAGCCTCAGGACAACCAGCTGACGAACGACACCGACCTGGTGACGGTCGGAATCGGCGGCAACGACAGCGGCATCGCGGGCACGCTGTTCTACTACTGCGCTGCCGGCACCAGCTGCAACACCAACACGGTCGCGGCCAATGCCGCGACCGCGCTCAAGGGTCTCGAGCAGGCGGTGGTCACCGGGCTGAAGGGCATCAGGTCGCGAGCGCCGAACGCCCGGATCGTCCTGGTCGGCTATCCCCAGATCGCTCCGAGCACCGGCAGCTGCCCGCTGCTGCCGCCCCTGGCCACTACCGATCTGCCGCTGTTCAACAAGATCAACCTCGGCCTCAACGCCGCGCTCGAGAAGGCGGCCAAGGCCACCACGGTCACGTTCGTCGATGTCTACGGACCCTCGAAGGGACACGACATCTGCTCGTCCGACCCATGGGTCAACGGCACCGTCGACAACCTGACCAAGGCTGCCGCCCTGCACCCCTTCGCTCGCGAGCAGGAAGCCGTCGCCAAGCTGATCGAGAAGGCGCTGAGCCGGAGCCAGACCGGGGCCGGTTCCGCCTAGTCCTCGGCGAGGACGACGACCCGGTCACCCGGTGTGATCGTGAAGAGCTCGGACTTCGCCGGGTTGACCTGGACGCCGAACCCGTTGCCAGCATCGCGGGCAAGGGCGGCGGTCCGATAGCCGAAGGCCGTCTCCCCGCGTCGCGTCGCACCGGCCACGATCGTGGCAAAGGAGACCTCGTTGCCTGGCTCGACGTACCACTCGGCGGGCCGGAGGTAGATCTCCGCACCGTCGGCATCGAGCAGGTCGGCGAACACCGGCTCGAGCCGGGGGTCCTCGGAGAGCTGGGTCAGCATCAGGCTGAGGATCTCGTCGCTGACGATCACGTCATCGACGTGTGCGACCTCGGCGAGGGTCCGGTTGCGGTCGTCGAGCATCTCGCTGACCACGGCAGGCGCCTCGACCACGTCGCCGATGATCTCGCGGACGTGGAGCAGGGTCACCAGGGTCCGGGCGTCGGCCTGCTGGACGCCGAAGTCGTCGGAGTAGCAGAGCACGATGATCTGGTTCAGGTCCGTCGTCACATGCTGGGTCAACGTCGCCCGGTCCGTCGTCCGACCCTGGATGACGGTCGCGGTCAGGTTGACCAGTGTCGGGAGCTGAGGAGTGCCGAACTCGGTGAGGACGACGAGCGACGAACCCGGCTCGGCATAGTTGTCGAGCTCGCGCACGATCACGACGGCCCGCTCGTTCCACCCGATCAGCAAGGACGTCGACGGTCCTTCGCCCGGTGCCGTGATCGTGCTGAACACACTGTCGTCCGGCTCTGCGCCGACCTTCTGCTGGCCGGCCAGGGCGGAGTCGTCCTCGGCGACCACGATCAGCGTCCGGGTGCCGATCGGCGTGCTCGGTGGCGGGTTCAGGGTGGCCCTGCCATCGGCGTCGAGCAGTCCGATCACGGATGCCTGTTCGTAGGCCAGCTGCGCATCGGCGTACGTCGAACCGGCGAGTGCCGGGTCCACATGGAAGTAGATCTCGTCGCCGTCGAAGTCGAAGAGCTCGGTGTAGACCGCCGCCGCACCCGACTGACGAGACGTCTGCACGATCAACCGGGCCACGGTCTCGCGCTTGTCGACGATGACGGTGCGGCCGCCACCGACCATCCGGGCGGCCTCGAGGTTCTGCGGGTCCTGGATCTCGGCGACGATCGGCGGACCGTCCTCGCCGGTGTGCGTGAGCGCGAGCAGCGCCTTGATGACCTCGCTGTCCGGGTCCTCACTGTCGGGGGCGAGCACGATCACCGAACGGGCGGCGTGCGGGCTGCTCAGGGCGAGATCGCCGATGTCGATCGGGGAGCCGGAGCGGACCACGACCCGAGTGCCGCGCAGGTCACCGAGCTTCTCGCGCAGCTCGTCCTCCATCTCCACCTTGTCGCGGTCGGCCAGGACGACGATGACCGGCTTTCGCCTGCTCTCATTGGCGATCGACAGCTCGCGGACGATCGTGAAGACCGCCTCCGACCAGCCGAGGATGACCGTGTGGTCCTTCTCGATCACCGCAGAGCGGCCACGCCGAAGGTCGGCGAGCTTGGTGTCGATGCCGGCCGCGATCACGCCGATCAGCGCGCTCACGATGAACAGACCGGCGATCGTCAGCACCAGCATGGTGAACAGGAACCGCCAGGTGCCGGAGTCCCCGCCGATCGCGCCGGGGTCGAGCGCGTGCATCAGGCTGAAGAAGACCTGCCGGAAGAAGCCCTGCTGATGGGAGCCGCGCAGGTGAAAGAGCGACGTGATCAGGCCGAAGACGAGGATCAGCACCAGGGTGAGCAGCGCCAGCCAGGCGACCAGGGCCGGCGTCCCGCGCGACATGCTGTTGTCGAACCGGTACCTCAGCTTCGCGCCTCGCCCGAGGGTCCCGGGCGCGCGCTTGCTCCCGGTCTGACCTCGCTCGATCGCCTGTGCCGTCCGACGGCGCATCTGTTGTCCGGTGCGTCCCATGGGGACTCTCCTCGTTGAGCAATCCACGTCCGAGACCTGTCCCCGCCGGAATCCTCCCGCACCAGAGGTCCTGCGGTGACCGTTTTGGCCGACTACCCTGCGGCCATGTCCGAAGCATCCGTCGAGGCGCGTCTCCCGACCCGGGTCCGGGCCGGTTACGGCTTCGGCTCCGTCGCGACCGGGACGTTCGGAACCGTTCCCGGACTGATGTTGCTGCCGTATCTGACCGACACCCTCGGGATCAGCGCGCTGCTCGCCGGCGTGATCGTGTTCGCGCCCAAGGCGTGGGATGTGGTCCTGAACCCGATCGCCGGACGGATCAGCGATCGCTCGACCGATACTCGCGGACCGCGCCGGCCGTTCCTGCTCAAGGGCGGTCTGCTGCTGGCGGCGTGCTTCGCGTTGCTGTTCGCGGCACCCGACTTCGGCTCACGCGGTCTCGACGCCCTCTGGGTGCTGGTCCTGTTCGTCGGCTGCGCGACGGCGTACGCCTTCTTCCAGGTGCCGTACGTCGCGATGCCGGCCGAGATCACCTCGTCCTATGACGAACGCACCCGGCTGATGACGTGGCGGGTGGCCATCCTCGCGTTCGCGATCATGCTCAGCGGGGCAACCGCGCCGGCGATCCGCGATGCCCTCGGCGGCCGAGCCGGCTATCGGGTGATGGGTCTGGCGGTTGCGGTCCTGCTGGTGGTCGGTGTCGTCGGGGCGTACGTCGGAACGAAACCCGCTCCCATCGGCGCGGTCTCTCCCAGCCCGACCAGCCTGCGCGAGCAGCTCCGGGTGGTCGCCGACGCACGGGACTTCCGGCTGCTGCTCACCACCTTCGTGCTCCAGGCGCTGGCAACCGGCTCCATGCTCGCCGGCGTCGACTACGTGTCCAGGCACGTGCTCGACAGCAAAGGGGCATCGACGATCCTGTTCATCTGCTTCGTCGGGCCCGCGCTGCTGCTGACGCCGGCCTGGAGCGCGCTCGGCCAGCGGATCGGCAAGAAGCGTGGGTACGTCGCAGCGTCGCTGGTGCTCGCGCTGGGGGCGCTGCTCCTCGTCGGCGCGCGAGTGGTGCCGTCCGGTTTCGTGTTCGCCGCAACCGCGCTCGTCGGTCTGGGCTATGCGGGCACGCAGGTGTTCCCGATGGCGATGCTGCCCGATGCGGCCGCGGTCGACTTCCGCCGTACGGGATCCAATCGGGCTGGCGTCTACACCGGCGTATGGACCGCGGGCGAGACCCTCGGGTTGGCCCTCGGCCCGGGAGTGTTCGGGCTGGTGCTCGCGCTCGGCGGCTATGTCTCCTCGACCGACGGGGATGCCGCCCAGCCCCACTCGGCGGTGACGGCGATCGTGCTCGGGTTCTCGTTGTTGCCCTGCGCGTTGACGTTGCTCAGCCTGTTCTGGCTGAGCCGCTACCAGCTCGACGCTGCGACGGTCCAGCAGGCCGAGACCTGGTGAGGTCCGCAGGCTAGTCTCGCGATCGTGAGCACAGCACCGGCAGGACCCAACCCGGCGGCGAGCATCGGCCGGATGATCCAGGGCCAGATCTACCGCAACGGCGTGTTCGGCCACCGACCCGTCGTACCCGTGGAACCGGCGGCGCTCGAGGCCGCGGCCGAGCGGAAGATGAGCGCCGAGGCGTGGTCGTACGTCGCGAGCGGGGCGGGCCAGCAACGGACCCTCCGCGCGAACACCGAGGCGTTCGACCGGCATCGGATCGTGCCGCGGATGTTCGTCGACGTGGAGCAACGCGACCTCTCGGTCGAGCTGTTCGGCCGTCGGCTGCCCGCGCCCCTGCTGTTCGCGCCGATCGGGGTGCTCGAGGTGGCCCACGCCAGGGCGGAGCACGCCGTCGCGGAGGTCGCCCGCAACCTCGACCTGCCGATGGTGCTCTCCACCCAGGCCTCGGTCGCGATGGAGCAGGCCGCCAGGGCGCTCGGGCCGTCGAAGCCGTGGTACCAGCTCTACTGGAGCAACAACGACGAGCTGGTCGAGTCGTTCGTCTCGCGCGCGGAGGCGATCGGGAGCGAGGCGCTGGTCGTCACCCTCGACACCCACATCCTCGGCTGGCGCACCCGCGACCTCGATCTGGCCAACCTCCCGTTCGCCCGGGCTCAGGGCATCGCGCAGTACCTCAGCGACCCGGTGTTCCTCCGGCTGGTCGCGGAGCGGGCCGCGAACTCACGGACCGAGCCCACGCCCATGCCTACACCGGCAGCCGTCAAAGCACTGATCTCGATGGCGAGGCACTACCCGGGCTCGCTGGTCGACAACCTCCGCTCGCCGCTTCCCCGGGCCGCTGTCGACACCTTCCTCGAGGTCTTCTCGCGCTCGTCCCTGACGTGGGAGAACCTCGCCTTCCTTCGCGAGCGGACGAGCCTGCCGATCGTGCTCAAGGGCATCCAGGACCCACGCGACGCCCAGCTGGCACTCGACCACGGAGTCGACGGCATCGTGGTCTCGAACCACGGTGGCCGCCAGGTCGACGGGGCGATCGCATCGCTCGACGCGCTGCCCGGCATCGTCTCGGTGGTCGGCGGACGGATGCCGGTGCTCTTCGACAGCGGCATCCGCAGCGGCGCCGATGTCTTCAAGGCGGTCGCGCTGGGAGCGACCGCCGTGCTCGTCGGGCGACCGTGGGTCTACGGTCTCGCGCTCGCCGGGGCACCCGGAGTACGCGCGGTGATGGAGCACCTGATGGCTGAGCTCGACCTGACGATGGCGCTGGCCGGAGCGGCGTCGATCGGGGCGATCAGCACCGACATGCTCGCCGATGGCTGAGCCTGACGTCCTCGCCCGCCTGCGGGAGATGCAGCGGTCCGACGTACCCGTGCAGGGTGGGCGGACGCTTGCCTACGTCTACGACTCCGGCCTCACGGAGGTGGACCGGATCGGACGCGCAGCCGTGGCGGCGTACGCCGGATCGAACGGGCTCGACCCGACCGCGTTTCCCAGCCTGCTGACCATGGAGAACGACCTGGTCGGCTTCGCCTGCCGGCTGCTGGAGGCTCCACCCTCCGCGGTCGGGACGGTCACCTCAGGTGGCACCGAGTCGGTCCTCCTTGCCGTGCAAGGCGCGCGCGACTCCCGGCCCGACATCGAGCGACCGCGGATGATCCTGCCCACGACGGCGCACGCCGCGTTCCACAAGGCGGCGCACTACTTCGGCGTCGAGCCGGTGCTGGTGCCGGTCGGTGCGGACTTTCGCGCCGACCCGGAGGCAATGGCACGGGCGATCGACGCGGACACCGTGCTGGTCGTCGCCAGCGCCCCGTCGTACGCACACGGCGTGGTGGACCCGGTCACTCCGATTGCCGCTGCGGCCCTCGCCAGCGGGGTGCGCTGCCACGTGGATGCCTGCATCGGTGGCTGGATCCTGCCGTACGCCGCGCGACTCGGTCGGCCCGTGCACCCCTGGACGTTTGCCGTCGAGGGCGTCACGAGCATCTCGGTCGACCTGCACAAGTACGCCTATGCGCCCAAGGGGACGTCCCTGCTGCTGCACCGCACTCCCGAGCTGAGGCGCCCCCAGTTCTTTGCGAGCGCCGCGTGGCCCGGCTACACGATGCTCAACCCGACGATGCAGTCGACGAAGTCGGGAGGGCCGCTCGCCGGGGCCTGGGCCGTCGTGCAGACGATCGGAGACGAGGGCTATGTCGAGCTGACCCGTCGGGTGCTCGAGGGCGTTGACCGGCTGCTGGCCGGACTGGAGGAGATCCCCGCCCTTCGCGTCGTCGCGCGGCCCGACTCGACGCTGATTGCCCTTGCCAGCAACGGCTCCTGCGACATCTTCACGATCACGGACGCGATGACCAGCGCGGGTTGGTATGTCCAGCCACAGCTCTCGTACGACGGGCAACCGCCCACCATCCACCTCTCCCTCAGCGCCGCGACCACGGATCATCTCGACGAGTTCCTGGTTGCATTGGCGGCTGCTGTCGAGGCAGCCGTCACCGCCGGACCGATCAGCATCGACCCGGACATCGTCGCGTTCGTCCAGGGGCTCGACGCCGCGACGCTGAGCGACGCGGACTTCGACGGGCTGCTTGCCGCCATCGGCATGGCCGGTGACGGAGGGGTCGGACTTCCCGAGTCGATGGCCGAGATCAACGCCTTGCTCGACCTGGCCGCTCCGGCGCTCCGGGAAGCACTGCTCACGGCTTTCCTGGACCGGCTGACCCGCCCCAAGCGCTTGTAGGGTCCGGGTGTGAGCGCACTGGCCGGACTCGTCGAGAAGGGACTCGTCGCCCCTGACTGGGCGGAGGCCCTGGCACCGGTCGATGACCGGATCACCACGATGGGACAGTTCCTGCGACACGAGATCGCGCAGGGACACACCTACCTCCCGCGCGGCGACCTGATCCTGCGGGCCTTTCAGCGGCCGCTCGCCGAGGTGAAGGTGCTGATCGTCGGCCAGGACCCGTATCCCACGCCGGGGCATCCGGTCGGGCTGAGCTTCTCGGTCGCCCCCGACGTGGCGCCGATCCCGAAGAGCCTGATCAACATCTACAAGGAGCTGGTCACCGATCTCGGCGTACCTCCTCCGTCGACCGGCGACCTCTCCCCCTGGGCCGACCAGGGCGTGATGCTGCTCAACAGGTCGCTGACCGTGCGACCGGGCTCCTCCAACGCGCATCGCGGACAGGGCTGGGAAGCCGTTACGGAGCAGGCGATTCACGCACTCGCTGCTCGGGGCGGACCCTGCGCCGCGATCCTCTGGGGCAACGACGCGAAGTCCCTCAAACCGATGCTCGGCCCGATCCCGTGGGTCGAGTCCGTGCACCCGTCGCCGCTGTCCGCCAGCCGAGGCTTCTTCGGCTCCCGCCCGTTCTCCCGCGTCAACCAGCTCCTCACCGACCAAGGCGGAACCCCAGTCAACTGGCAACTCCCCTAACCGTTGACTTCGGCCTCATTTACCGTTGAGTTGGGCCTCGCTCTCGGTTGATTCGGGCCTCGCTCACGGTTGAATCGGGCCTCGCTCACAGTTGAATCGGGCCTCGTTCACGGTTGAATCGAGCCTCGCTCACGTGAAGTGGTCTCGACAACCTCGATGACCGTGTGTGGGCCACCGCGGGTCGACCATTGGGCGCACGTCGACGACCGGGCGCGGGTGCAGATCGACCACCCGCACTCTTGAGTTTGATTGAATTCTCAACTATAGTTCGTACATGACTGACACCCGCATGCCCGCGCTCTACATCGGTCACGGCGCCCCGCCGCTGCTCGATGACCCGCTGTGGTCTGCGCAGCTGCGCCAGCTCGCCGGCGACATCCCGCAACCCAAGGCGATCCTGATCGTCAGCGCCCACTGGGAATCCGCGCCGCTGAGCCTGAGCGCGAGTGGTCCGGGAGTGGGTCTGGTCTATGACTTCGGGGGGTTCGCGCAGAGGTTCTATGAGATGACCTACGCGACACCGGACGCGACGGCGCTCGCCCAGCGGATCGCTGCGATGATGCCCAGCACCCAGCCGGTCCACCAGCACGCGAGCCGAGGCCTCGACCACGGCGCGTGGGTCCCGCTGACGATCATGTATCCCGATGCGGACATCCCGGTGCTGCAGATGTCACTGCCGACCCAGGATCCCTACAAGCTGCTGACCCTCGGCTCGCGCCTGGCTGCCCTGCGCGACGAGGGTGTGCTGATCATCGGGTCGGGCTTCCTCACGCACGGGCTGCCGTTCCTCAAGGACTGGTCCATCGACGCGGCCGCGCCCGGCTGGTCGACTGACTTCGACCTCTGGGCCGCGGAGGCCCTGTCCCGCGGAGACGTTGCCGAGCTGGCGGCGTACCGCACCAAGGCCCCGGGTATGCCCTACGCGCACCCGACCGTCGAGCACTTCACGCCGCTGTTCATCACCCTTGGCGCAGCGACCGACACCGAGGCGCCCGGCCAGCAGGTAATCGACGGCTACTGGATGGGCCTCTCGAAGCGTTCGCTGCTCGTCGCCTGAGCCAGTCGTTTTCACAGGCGATGAGGTCATACCTCCTCTTCACACATGTCACGACGTATGCGAAGAGGAGGTTTGGGTTCATACCCTGTGAAAACTCCAGCAAAGTGCCCTAACGCAGGCGAGTCTTCCGCATCACCTTGAGCGACGTCAGGGTCTGCTTTCGGTAGCCCTCGTAGGTCTGCTTGCCCTGCGGGCCGCCCATGACCTGCTTCTTGAGTACGGCGAGGTTCTGCGCGTCGGTGTACTTGAGCATCCCCTGGTCACCGTGCCGCGCTCCGACTCCGGACTGCTTGACCCCGCCCGATGGCGTCCCCTTCGAGGCGTACGCCGTGGCGAGGATGTCGTTGACGTTCACGTTGCCCGACTCGATCCGGCGGGCGACAGCGATCGCGTTCTTGAGGTCGCCGCCCCACACCGATGCGTTCAGCCCGTAGTCGGTGTCGTTCGCCAGCGCGACGGCCTCGTCGACGGTCGTATAGGGATACAGCCCGACGACCGGGCCGAACGTCTCCGCTGATCCGGCGAGCATGTCCTTCGTGACGCCCTCAAGAATCGTTGGCTCGAAGAAGGCAGGCCCGATGTCGGGACGCTCGCGACCACCGGTGAGGACCGTCGCGCCCTTCTCGACCGCGTCGGCAACATGCGATGCCACCCGGTCCTTGTGGTCGACGGAGATCAGCGAACCCAGCTCCGGCTCGAAGTTGTACGCCGCGCCGATGCTCAGCTCCGAGGCTGCCTTCACGAAGCGGGTCTTGAAGTCGTCATAGATCGAGTCGTGGATGTACATCCGCTCGATGTGCATGCAGATCTGCCCGGTGTTGCCGAACGCACCGAACAGCGCCGCCGTCACCGTCTCGTCGATGTTGGCGTCCGGGAGCACGATCATCGGGTTCTTGCCGCCGAGCTCGAGGCAGACCCCGATCAGGTTCTGCCCAGCGCGCTGGCCGATGACACGGCCGGTCGCGGTGGAGCCAGTGAACATCACGTAGTTGGCGTTGTCGATCAGGGTCGGTCCGATGTCCGGACCCTCACCGCAGACCACCTGGAACAGACCCTCGGGCAGGCCGGCCTGGTAGAGCAGGTCGACTCCGAACAGCGGCGACAGCGCGGTCTTGTTGTCCGGCTTGACCACCACGGCATTGCCGGCGAGCAGAGCCGGCACCGCGTCGGAGAGGCCGGTCGCGAACGGGAAGTTCCACGGCGCGATGATCCCGATGACGCCCTTGGGCTGGCGGATCTCGGTGGACGACGTGATCATCGGGACCGGCCCGGCACGCTTCACGTCGCCGAGCAGCTTGGGCGCCCGCTTGAGGTAGTGACTGACGGCCATCGGCACATCGCAGGTCTCTTCGAACGCCATCCGCCGGGCCTTGCCGGACTCGGCCTGGATCAGGTCGACGACGGTCTCGTTGTTCTCCAGCAACAGGCTGTGGAACTTCTTGAAGACCTTCATCCGCTTCTTCAGCGGCCACTGCGCCCACACCTTCTGGGCCTCGCGCGCCTTCGCGAACGCGCGCTCGATGTCGGCCGGGCTCGACTGCGGCAGTGCAGTGATGACCTCGCCGGAGTAGACCTCGGTGAGCTTCCAGGTGGCCCCACCCGTGGACGCCACCCTCGAGGTGATCCGGTCGAGCAGGTCCTCGGTGATCGTTGTTGGCAGGCTCATGCCGGAGATCCCTTCTCAGCGGCCGGAGCACTTGCTGCGGCGCGTTTTTCGTAGTTGGCGCGGGCGGAGCTGTCGAGCGCATCCATCGCGGCGCGTTCGCCGCCGGAGATGCGGTTGGTCCAGTCGGCCAGTCGTTGGGGGAGGAGCCCGCCGATCGCGAGCGCCGACTTCATCATCGCGGGGACGTAGACGTTTGGCACGGGTCGGCGTACGACGTCGACGATCGCGTTCGCGACCTTGTCCGGGGTCACCGGGGCGACACCCTTCGGATCGGTGAAGCCCGCCGACAGCTCGGTCCGCACCAGTCCCGGGTGGACGGCGGTGATGTGGATCGGCGTGCCGTCCGCATGGAACTCGTAGTAGAGCGCGTTGCAGAACCCGCTGACCGCATGCTTCGACGCGGTGTACGTCGCGGCACCGGCGACCGGCGCGCGCCCTGCTCCGGAGGAGACGTTGACGATGTGCCCACCGATCTGGCCTCGGGCCTTGAACCGCTGCACCATCTCGCGGGTCCCATGGATGACCGCAAAGAGGTTGATCTCGAAGATCGTCCGGGTCATCGCCGGGTCCTCGTCCTCTATCCGGCTCAGCGGCATCACGCCCGCGTTGTTGACGAGTACGTCGAGAGGCCCATGCTCGGCTTCGACCGAGTCCAGCAACGCAGTGAACGCAGCGTGGTCCGTGACGTCGAGCGGGAGCCCGGCGAGCAGGCCCAGCTCGGAGGCCGTCAAGTCCGCCAGCGCGGCATCGAGGTCGGCGATGACCACCCGGGCACCGGCCGCCCTCAATGCGGTCGCTGTGGCCGCGCCGATCCCCCGCGCGCCGCCGGTGATCAACACCAGCCGCCCGTCGAGGGGAACGTGCGTAGGGGCCATCAGACGCCCAGGATGATGGCGGCCGCGTGCTCGCCGATCATGATCGCGGGCGCGTTGGTGTTGCCACCGGTGATCGACGGCATGATCGAGGCATCCGCGACGCGGAGCCCTTCGATGCCGCGCACCTTGAGGTCCGGGCCGACGACGGAGAGCTCGTCGACACCCATCCGGCAGGTGCCGACGCCGTGGTAGACCGAGGTCGCCCGGTTGAGGATCGCCTGCCGCAGCTCGGTGCCCCGGACATCCGTGCCGGGGTGGAGCTCTGACTTGATCGCGTCACCGAAGGCTGAGGCGGCCATGATCTCGCGCACCATCTCCGAGCCCTCGGCAAGGACCTCGAGGTCGGCCTGGTCCGCGAGGTACTGGAAGTCGATCAACGGCGCCGCCGTCGGGTCGCCCGAGGCCAGCCGCAGCGTGCCACGGCTCTTCGGATAGATCAGCGTGGACATCACGGTCATCGAGGTGCGCTTGTCGACGTCGTGGCGGATCGGCTCGTCCTGGTTCGGCGAGACGTAGGCCCACGGCAGCACGTGCAGCTGCAGGTCGGGGATCTCGGCTGCCTGCGACGTACGCAGGAACGCGACCGACTCGAAGACCGTGTTGGCCAGGAACGACTTCCCGGGCCGGAGCACTTCCTTGGCCACGCCCCTGGCGAAGAAGAGTGCGTTGCCCTTCATCTTCGACGCGGTGGTGTGGAAGGTGAGCGCGTGGAACATGTGGTCGTGCAG
The DNA here is from genome assembly GCA_025965195.1 of Marmoricola sp. Taxonomy (GTDB): domain Bacteria; phylum Actinomycetota; class Actinomycetes; order Propionibacteriales; family Nocardioidaceae; genus Marmoricola. The sequence goes on along the minus strand of JAOPXK010000063.1, from coordinate 6,202 downwards.
GTTGTCGCCGACCGGAAGGTCCGCCAGCGTCGTGATGCCGTGGTCCTTGAGGTGCTGGGCGTGCCCGACGCCGGAGAGCATCAGGATCTGCGCGGAGCCGACGAAGCCGGCCGAGAGGATGACCTCCTTGCCGGCGCGGATGGTGCGCTGGCTGCCGTCCTTGTCGGTGACCTCGACGCCGGTGGCGCGACCGTTCTCGATGACCACCTTGGTGACCAGCACCTCGCTCTGCAGCTGCAAGGTCGGTACGTCGAGGTTGTGCACGTAGCCACGTGAGGCGCTGTAGCGAAGGCCGGCAGCAGCGTTCTGCTGCATCCGCGAGACACCTTCCTGCGACTCCCCGTTGTAGTCCTCGAGGATCTTGACGCCAAGAGCGTCCGAGGTCGCCTGGAGGAACAGCATGCTGCCCTCCTGCGGCGCCCGGTTGCGGGTGACCTTGATCGGGCCGCCGGCACCGCGGTACGCGTTCTCGCCGTCCTCGAAGTCCTCCATCCGCTTGAAGGACTTGTTGACCTCGTCGGCTGACCAGCCGGTGTTGCCCTCGGCGGCCCAGGAGTCGTAGTTGGCCCGGTTGCCGCGCACGTAGACCATGCCGTTGATCGAGCTCGAGCCGCCGACGACCTTGCCACGCGGCACGGGCATCTTGCGCTCGAGGATGTGCTTCTGCGGGGTGGAGTAGTAGCCCCAGTCGACCCGCTTCTTGATCTCGGGTACGGCGTGCATCGGGCCGATCATCCCGGGCTTCTTCACCAGGAACTGCTCGTCGCTCTTGCCGGCCTCCAGCAGGATCACCGAGTGTCCGGCCTGGGCGAGCCGCCCGGCGACCGCGCTTCCCGAACTCCCGGATCCGACCACTACGTAGTCGGCTTCGTTGACCAGTTCCTGCTTCGCCATTGATTACCCTCGTTCAGGCTCGTCGACCCGGTTCGTGACCCGGACCACATCGATCCGTAACTGTAACAAGTTCTAGTTTGTTGGTACAGGGTCGATCCCCGGCGATCCGGGTGCACCGAGTTCTGGACTTCTCCTGCGCACAGGTCAGGTGCGAAATACATTGACCGGACCCGGACTCTCCTCTGAAGGGCTCTCATGTTGCGCCGCCTCCCCCGATTGCTCGCCCTTGTCGTCTGTGGGGCGCTCGCACTGGTCGGCCTCGCCATCGCGCCGTCCAACGCCGCCGCGGTGCCGAAGGTCTTCGGGATGACGATCGCCAAACAGGACTGGTACAACGCGAAGCTCACGGTGCGCTGGAAGGCAGTCCCCGGTGCGACGTACCGGCTGCGCTGGGCGAGGAACAGCAAGATGACCGGGGCAACCACACCCCTCACCACCCGGACCGCGGCCGGCACCCTCGTCGGCCCGCTGGACCGCGGCACGGTCTGGTACTTCCAGGCCCGCGCCGTCAAGAAGGGCAAGGTCGGAGCCTGGTCCTCCGCCAAGCGCGCGCCGTTCATCAACAAGTTCCCGACCACGCCGACCCCATCGGCCGAAGGGGTCCCGGGCGGGGTCAGGATCAGCTGGCCCTACAGCGCCTACGCCTCGCGCTACCGCGTCCGGTGGTCGGAGGGCGCGCACGGCGAGTGGCCCGCCGCTCCGGCGTACGTCGACCACACCGCCGGCGGCTGGGTCGGGCAGACGGCTCGCAGTTCCACGCTGCTGGTGCCGACCAATGCCGCGACGGACAGCTCGCTCACGGCGGTCGCCTACGCCAACCCGATCTTCGCGCAGGTCGAAGCCAACAATGCCTATGTTCCCGGGAGCCACTTCTCGACCTATGTGATGGCGTTCCCGACCCCGCCGGCCCCGGATCCCGGCGATCCGGTGCGGATGGGCACCTACAACGTGATGAGCCAGCCGACGACCAGCACCAAACCCGTCCAGATCGCGGGGCTGGCCAAGAACATCAAGACCCATCTCCTCAATGTCGTCGCCCTCCAGGAGGCGTTCGGCCAGACCGCGACCGACCTCGCCACCGCCCTCGGGCCGACGTGGGAGACGACGCACTCGCCTGGCTCGGAGAGCCAGATCATCTTCGACTCCGCCGCGGTCGCCCTCAGCTCGGACGGCACCTTCGGCGTGCACAACAACGCCAGCAACGCAACGCTCCAGATGCCCTGGGCGCAGTTCACCGCCGTCAATCCCACGGTCCCCGGCCACGCCCAGCCGTTCTATGTGGTTTCGGTGCACTTCAGCGTGACCTCCGCCAAGAGCTTGGCCGACCAGAACGCGCAGACCGGGCAGAACGCCAGCGACCTGATGCCACTCATCAACGCCCAGAACACTGGCGACAACCCGGTCATCATCGCCGGCGACTTCACGTCGAATCGGGAGCCCTACGGCGATCCACATCCGGCGGAGCCGACCTTCGTCCGGGCGGGCTACTACGACGCGATGGCGGCGCTGGCCAAGACCGACTACCGGTACTCGACGTTCAACAACACTCCCACTACCGGCGTGCCGCAGACCGCGACGAAGTCTGGGTTGGGCACGCGTGCCGACTACATCGTGTTCAAGGGCTTCCGTGGCGCTGCGAGCTACACGAACGTGGCGAACTGGACGAGCAACGGGGGCGTTCCGACCAGTCACAACGTCCCGTCAGACCACAACCTGGTCTTCGCAGACCTGGCAATCCCGGAGACGCCCTGACCCTGCGGCCGCTGCCAAGATGACGGGATGAAGATCCTGTCGGTCCAGTCATCGGTCGCCTACGGCCATGTCGGCAACAGCGCCGCGGTGTTTCCGCTGCAGAGGCTGGGCATCGAGGTCTGGCCGGTGAACACGGTGCAGTTCTCCAACCACACCGGGTACGGCGCCTGGCGCGGCCCGTTGCTCTCCGCTGCTGAGGTCCGCGACGTGATCACCGGCATCGAGGAGCGCGGCGTGCTCGGCGAGCTCGATGCGGTGCTCAGCGGCTACCAGGGCGCCGAGGACGTCGGACAGGTGATCCTCGACGCCGTTGCCAAGGTGCGTTCGCTGAATCCCGACGTCGTCTACTGCTGCGACCCGGTGATGGGCGATGTCGGCCGCGGGATGTTCGTCAGGCCGGGCATCCCCGAGTTCATGCGCGACAGCGTCGTACCCCGGGCCGACGTCATCACGCCGAACCACTTCGAGCTGGAGTTCCTGGCCGGCCGCGAGGCGCGCACCCTTCCCGACCTGCTCGCAGCCATTGACGCGGTCCGCGCGAAGGGGCCACGGACCGTACTGGTGACCAGCGTGCTCACCAACGAGACCGGCGACGGCAACGTCGATCTGGTCGTGGTCTCCGACGCGGGCGTCTGGGTCACGACGACTCCGCTGCTGCCGATCGCGCCCAACGGAGGCGGCGACCTGACTGCGGCCGTGTTCCTCGCGCACCTGCTCGAGACCGGCTCGGTCGAAACCGCACTGGGACGTGTCACGGCCACGGTGTTCGGGATCCTCGAGGCAACCCTCGCCGCTGGCACGCGGGAGATCCAGCTGGTGGCGGCACAGGACCTGATCGCCAACCCACCGGCGAGGTTCGCCGTACGCCGCGTCGACTGAGCGCGCCATCCGGGCTCCTGGGCAGTGGGCTAGTCATTAGGTCGGCAGTCTCACGAAGAAATGAGCCCAGCGCCGTGGCTGGCCTTAGCGTGAGCCCGTTGGCTGATCAGGTCAAAGTGCGGCGAAAGCCGACACGTCAATCACGGTAGGCGTTCTCGGGGTCGAACCGGCCCAAGCGAAAGAGTCCCAGATGCGTACCGGAAGCACGATCGTCCTAGGAGCCGGCGCGACGCTGGCCCTGATGGGTAGCATGACCGCCGCCCAAGCGGCCTCCCCGACTCACAACGGCCTGCTCACCGGCTGTTACTCCAACACCACCGGTGCGCTCCGTATCATCAACCCGGACAAGGCGCACTGCACCCCGAAAGAGACCCAGATCCGCTGGAACCCGAAGGGCGTCCGGGGCAAGGTCGGTCCCGTCGGCCCGCGTGGTGCAGCCGGCCCGGCCGGCGCAACCGGCAGTCAGGGTCCCGCCGGTGCAACCGGTGGCAGTGGAGCCCAGGGCGTCAAGGGTGACACCGGAGCCTCCGGACTGACTGGCGCGACCGGGTCCGCGGGAGCGTCCGGACTGACCGGTGCGACCGGGTCCGCCGGCGCGTCTGGAGCCGCTGGTCCGGTTGGAGCCACTGGTCCGCAGGGCCCGGCTGGAGCCGCTGGTCCGCAGGGCCCGGCTGGTCCGCAAGGCCCGCAGGGCGACTCTGGTGCCGATGGCCCGCAGGGCGCCTCAGGTGCCGACGGCCCGCAGGGCGCCACAGGTAACGACGGCCCGCAAGGCGCCACAGGTAACGACGGCCCGCAGGGCGCCTCAGGTGCCGTCGGTCCGCAGGGTCCGCAGGGTGGCACCGGTACCCCGGGCACAAACGGAGTTGACGGATCGATTGGCCCGGTCGGACCAGCCGGCCCGCAAGGTCCGACAGGTGCTCCTGGCCCAAGCGGCTCGAACGGCTCGAACGGCTCGGCCGGTCCGACCGGTGCGACCGGTGCGACCGGTGCGACCGGTGCGACCGGTGCGACCGCCTACACAGTGCTCTCCGGCGGCGGCAACATCGACAACGGGCTCACCGAGTACCTCCCGTTCGGTGCCATCGACCAGAGCCAGACCGAGTCCAACGTCCGGATGCCGGTGCCGGTTGCCGGGACCCTGTCGAACCTTCAGGTCAAGCTGAGCACCAGCCCAGGGGGAGTCAGCAAGACCTACGTGTTCACGTTGTACAAGAACGGCGCGGCGACCAGCGTCCTCTGCACGGCAACGAATGTGACCGTCTGCTCAGACACCACCCACACGGTGACGCTCGCCGCGGGCGACACCCTTTCGCTCCAGGCCAATCCGAGCAACCAGCCGGCCAGTGGCGTTGGGACCTGGTCGGTGAAGCTCCAGTAGCACGAACCAGGCCCGAGTGATCGAGCCTGATGCACCTCGTGCGTCATCAGTTGTGGCCCGTCTCCTCGGAGGCGGGCCACAACGGTGTTCGTAGCACCATCCAGCATCCGGCACGGCGCCGGGAGTATCCGCTGGCCCTGCCCCAAACTCGGGTCGTACGACGGCCCCTCCAGCCTCAGCGGGACCGAACAGAAACGGAACATCATGAACAACGTCGGATCCCTCGCACCCCTGCGAGCTCGGGGCCTGCTGCGCGCCTTCGCATTGGTCGCGGTCCTCGCGCTCGGAGCGACGGCTTGCTCGAGCGGCGACAAGAGCGACACGACCTCCAGTCCGAAGCTTGCCGCCGCTGCGTTGGCGGCAGGCCTGAAGGCCCATGCCGCCAACGACCTGGCCACGGCCGCGGCGGACTACCGCAAGACGCTGATGTACGACCCGACGAACAAGTACGCCTTCTACAACCTGGCGCTCATCGACTCCGCCAACGGCAACTACGGGCTGGCCCAGCAGGACTATCGCTCCGCGCTCAAGACAGACCCGGCCTACGAGCCCGCACTGTTCAACCTTGCGATCCTGCGGACGGCCAGCAAGGACCCGGTCGAGGCGATGTCGCTGTACAAGAAGGTCCTCGCGGGCGACGCCACGGACGCGTCCGCCTGGCTGAACCTGGGACTCCTCCAGCGGGTCAACGGACAGGTACGCGCCGGCAACAGGGCCGTGCTCAAGGCGATTGCCCTGAATCCCGCCCTGAAGGATCCCTCGAAGACCACCGACGACACAGGTACGTCGACTCCCTGACGACCTCGGCCCGGTCAGATGCAGGTCCGGCCCGGATCACTGTGGGTGCACTTTGCAATGATCGACCCGCGCGCCCCTAGGCTGTGTCCACCGGCCGCTTCGACCGCAGCGTTGGCGAGCTGCTGACGCGTCATACCTGACGGGGTTCCCCAGTGTCGAACCGAATCAAGACCAAGTCCCGCGGCCAGCGGGTGCGAACGAACCTCCTGGTCGGCGGCGGCGCCGCGCTCGCGCTGCTCGGAGTGATGTCAGCCGCCGACGCCGCCATTCCGAACGCCAACGGACGCATCACCGGGTGCTACACCACCAGCACCGGCGCGCTCCGCGTCATCAGCGGCGCGACGGGGCACTGCAGCCGACACGAGAAGCGGCTCGTCTGGAACCTGACCGGTGCGCAAGGCGCTGTCGGCCCGCAGGGCGTCACCGGCCGAGCCGGCGCGAACGGCACCCCCGGTCCCGCCGGCGCGAACGGCACCCGCGGTCCCGCCGGCGCGAACG
>JAOPXK010000052.1 GCA_025965195.1 Marmoricola sp. | reverse complement strand
TCTGGCCGCTGCCGGTGCCGAAGTCGTAGTCGCTGTAGGAGTCGTAACCGGTGACGGAGTACGCCGCGGCGCGGGCCTCCTCGGTGGGCTCCACCCGGATGTTGCGGTACCGCTCGAGGCCGGTACCAGCCGGGATCAGCTTGCCGATGATCACGTTCTCCTTCAGGCCGAGCAGCGAGTCGGACTTGCCGTTGATCGCTGCGTCGGTGAGCACCCGGGTGGTCTCCTGGAAGGAGGCCGCCGAGAGCCACGACTCGGTCGCCAGTGAGGCCTTGGTGATGCCCATCAGGACCGGCCGGCCCGAGGCCGGCTTGGCGCCCTCGGAGACGGTCTGACGGTTGGCCTCTTCGAAGCGACCGCGGTCGACCAGGTCGGAGGGCAGCAGCTTCGTGTCGCCCGACTCGATGACCGTGACCCTGCGCAGCATCTGCCGCACGATGATCTCGATGTGCTTGTCGTGGATCGACACGCCCTGGCTGCGGTAGACCTGCTGAACCTCGGCCACCAGGTGCTCCTGCGCCTTGCGGACACCGAGGATGCGAAGCACGTCCTGCGGGTCACGAGTGCCCTGGATGAGCTGCTCGCCGACCTCGATGTGGTCGCCCTCGCCCACCAGCAGGCGCGAACGCTTGCTGACTGGGTACTCCTGGACCTCGGAACCGTCGTCCGGCGTGACCAGAACCTTGCGGGCCTTGTCGGTCTCGTCGATCGTGATCCGGCCGGCAGCCTCCGCGATCGGAGCCTTGCCCTTGGGCTGACGCGCCTCGAAGAGCTCGACCACGCGGGGCAGACCCTGCGTGATGTCGTCCGCCGAAGCCACACCACCGGTGTGGAAGGTGCGCATCGTCAGCTGGGTGCCGGGTTCACCGATGGACTGCGCCGCGATGATGCCGACGGCCTCGCCGATGTCGACGAGCTTGCCGGTGGCCAGCGAGTGGCCGTAGCACTTGGCACAGGTGCCGGTCTTGGCGTCACAGGTCAGCACGGAGCGGACCTTGACCTCCTCGATGCCGGCCGCGACCAGGCCCTCGATCTGTACGTCGCCCAGGTCCTCGCCACCGTGCACGAGCACTGCGCCCGTCTCCGGGTGCGCGATGTCACTGGCCGCCGTACGGGCGTACGCCGAGGTCTCGGCGTTGTCGTCCATGACAACGACTGAGTCCCCGCTGGCATTGACCACCCGGACGCCGATGACCTTCGGCATGCCCCGCTCGGTGCCGCAGTCGTCCTCACGGATGATCACGTCCTGCGAGACGTCCACCAGACGACGGGTCAGGTAACCCGAGTCAGCAGTACGCAGCGCGGTGTCGGCCAGACCCTTGCGGGCACCGTGGGTGGAGATGAAGTACTCCAGGACCGAGAGGCCCTCACGGAAGTTGGACTTGATCGGGCGAGGAATGATGTCGCCCTTCGGGTTCGCCACCAGGCCGCGCATGGCGGCGATCTGACGGACCTGCATCATGTTTCCGCGGGCACCCGAGTTCACCATCATGAAGATCGGGTTGTCCTTGTGGAAGTTGACCTCCATGGCCTTGGCGACCTCGTTCGACGCCTGGGTCCAGATCTCGATGAGCTCCTGTCGGCGCTCCTCGTCGGTGATCAGACCGCGCTCGAACTGCTTCTGCACCTTGGCGGCCTGGGCGTCGTACCGGCTCAGGATCTCCGGCTTGCTGTCCGGCGTGACGACGTCCTCGATGGAGACCGTGACGCCCGAGTGGGTTGCCCACGCGAAGCCGGTGTCCTTGAGGGCGTCGAGGCTGTTGGCCACCTCGACCTTGGTGTAGCGCTCGGCCAGGTTGTTCACGATCTTGCCGAGCTCGTTCTTGCCGACCGGGAACTCGACGTACTCATAGTTGCTCGGCAGCGCCTCGTTGAAGATGGCGCGGCCCAGCGTGGTCTCGAGCGTGATCGGAGCACCGTCGGTCCAGCCATCGGGGATGACCGTGCCGGCAGGCGGCACGATGTCCGAAAGGCGGATCTTGACCTTCGACTGAAGGGTGATCTCCTTCCGGTCGAACGCCATGATCGCTTCCGCGGTGTTGGCGAACGCGCGGCCGATGCCGGGCTGGTTGTCGCGGTCCAGGGTCAGGAAGTAGATCCCGATGATCATGTCCTGCGTAGGCATGGTCACGGGGCGACCGTCCGACGGCTTCAGGATGTTGTTCGTCGACAGCATCAGGATCCGGGCCTCGGCCTGCGCCTCCGCGGAGAGCGGCAGGTGCACGGCCATCTGGTCACCGTCGAAGTCGGCGTTGAACGCGCCGCAGACGAGCGGGTGGATCTGGATGGCCTTGCCCTCGATCAGCTGCGGCTCGAAGGCCTGGATGCCGAGGCGGTGCAGCGTCGGTGCGCGGTTGAGCAGCACCGGGTGCTCCATGATGACTTCTTCGAGCACGTCCCAGACCATCGCGTAGCGCGAGAGACCGGACGTCGCCCGCTCCACCATCCGCTTGGCGGACTTGATGTTCTGCGCGTGGGAGAGGTCCACGAGCCGCTTCATGACGAACGGCTTGAACAGCTCGAGCGCCATCATCTTCGGCAGGCCGCACTGGTGCAGCTTGAGCTGCGGACCCGACACGATGACCGAACGGCCGGAGTAGTCGACGCGCTTGCCGAGCAGGTTCTGGCGGAAACGCCCCTGCTTGCCCTTGAGCATGTCGGACAGCGACTTCAGCGGCCGGTTGCCCGGACCGGTGACGGGACGACCGCGGCGGCCGTTGTCGAACAGCGAGTCGACGGCCTCCTGGAGCATCCGCTTCTCGTTGTTGACGATGATCTCGGGCGCGCCGAGGTCGAGGAGCCGCTTGAGCCGGTTGTTGCGGTTGATCACGCGGCGGTAGAGGTCGTTCAGGTCGGACGTCGCGAACCGGCCGCCGTCGAGCTGCACCATCGGGCGCAGGTCGGGCGGGATGACCGGGACGGCGTCGAGGACCATGCCCTCGGGCTTGTTGCCGGTCTTGCGGAACGCGTCGA
>JAOPXK010000089.1 GCA_025965195.1 Marmoricola sp. | reverse complement strand
GCAGGCGACGACGGAGGCGGCGGGCTCGCGCGCGGCGATCGGCTTGGCCAGGTTGGGCCCGCTGATCACGCTGATCCGCTCGGGACCGGCGCCCGTGACCTCGGCGATCACCTCGCTCATCCGCTTGAGGGTGCCGAGCTCGACGCCCTTCATCAGCGACACGAACACGCTGTCGGAGGGCATCACCGGCGCCCACTCGGTGAGGTTCTCCCGCAGCGTCTGCGACGGGACGGACAAGATGACGAAGTCCGCGTCGGCGGCGGCCTCGGCCGGGTCGTGCGTGGCACGAAGGGTGTCCGGGAGCGCGATGCCCGGGAAGTAGTCGACGTTCTCGTGCTTGCTGTTGATCGCCTCGCAGACCTCTTCACGACGACCCCAGATGGTGACGTCGTTGCCCGCGTCGGCGAGTACGAGGCTGAACGCCGTACCCCACGAACCTGCTCCGAAGACTGCAACCTTGGTCATCGACGCTTCTTCCTGTCCTTGTTGGGATTGCCGATCTGCTGGACACCGGCGGTCTTCGGATCGAAGCGCTCGTCCGGCGCCCGCTCGCCACGGAGGTCCTCCACGAGCGATGTGATGGCAGCCATGATCCGGTCGGTTGCCTCGTGCAGCACTTCGTTGGTGAGTGGTTTGTCCTTCAGGTCCGACAGGTCGACCGGGTCCCCCACCTTGTACGACGTGGTGCGCCTTGGGAAGAGGTTCGGCTTCTTGCTGTACGCCGGCAGCACGTCCTGGGCTCCCCATTGGCCGATCGGAACAACCGGACAACCGGTCGCGAGCGCAATCCTGGCAGCGCCGGTCTTGCCGCGCATCGGCCAGCCGTCCGGGTCCTTGGTGATGGTGCCTTCGGGGTAGACGCCGATGCACTGCCCCTGCTCGACCGCCTCGACAGCCGCATCGAAGGCCTGGGAAGCGTCGACGGTGAGCCGGGGAACGGGGATCTGGCCGGCGTTCTTGACGATGCGTTTGACGATGGGCGTCTCGAACAGCTCCTGCTTGGTCAGGTAGCGCACCAGCCGGCCGTGGTTCAGCAGCAGGTGCCCCAACGCGAGCGGGTCGATGTGCGAGATGTGGTTCATCACGACGACGCAGCCACCGGTGGCGGGGATCTTCTCGCCGTCGATCCAGTTCCGCTTGGAGAACACGGTCAGGGCGGGTCTCATCACCGCAACGACGAAGGTGAAGGCCCAGCCTTTCCGCTCGCTGAGCTTGCGCACAGTCGCCATTGCCTACCCTCCGCACCTCGATCGATCGCTGGCACGACCCTACTGCCCGGTACCCCTCACCCGAGGGCCGCTCGACACCGGGACGTGCGGCTGCTGGCAAGATCCACGGTGATGTCTGGTCACTACGCGTTGCTCGTCCCGGTGAAGACCTGGGAGCGGGCGAAGTCACGCCTCGGCGTACCCGATCCGCAGCTGCGGCAGCGGCTCGTCCGCGCCTTCGCCTACGACGCCGTGGCCGCGGCGATCGCCTCCGAAGGCGTCGCCGAGGTGTACGTCGTGAGCGACGAGCCAGATCTCGTCGACACGGGCTGCACCCTCCTCCCGGATCTGGGTGAGGGAGACCTCAACCGGGCGCTGAGTGCGGCCGCCGCGACGGTGGCCGAGCTTCGACCAGCGCTCGGGATAGCGGCGATGTGTGCCGACGTACCCTGCCTCACCGCGTCTGACCTCACCATTGCCCTGGCGGAGATCCGCGAGGCCGGCAGGAGCTTCGTTGCGGATGCCGCAGGCACCGGGACCACCCTGCTGGCGGTGCCACCCGGCTTCGCGCTGGACCCTCACTTCGGGATCGACTCCGCCCGCCGCCATCGGGACTCCGGCGCCAAAGGTGTCACTGCTCCTGTGCGGTCCCTCCGGCTGGATGTGGACACGACCGACGACCTGATGCGCGCCGTTGCCTTGGGCGTCGGCGAGCACACCGCGGCGGCACTCCGGAAATGAAGAAACGGCGGCGACCCGTGAGGGTCACCGCCGTTCGATGTCTGCTGAAGGTCAAGCCTTCTTGGCCGCAGCCTTCTTCGCTGGGGCCTTCTTGGCTACCACCTTCTTGGCGGGGGCCTTCTTGGCCGGCGCCTTCTTGGCTACCACCTTCTTGGCGGGAGCCTTCTTGGCAGCGACCTTCTTGGCGGGGGCCTTCTTGGCTACCACCTTCCTGGCCGGAGTCTTCTTCGCGGGTGCCTTCTTGGCTACCACCTTCTTGGCCGTGGAGGCTGCCTTTGCCGGCGCCTTCTTTGCCGTCGAGGTTGCCTTCTTGGCTGCGGCCTTGGCAGGAGCCGTCTTCGTGGTGGCCTTCTTGGCGGCAGCAGCAGTCCGCTTCACAGCGGGCTTGGCAGCAGCAGGGGCCTTCTTGACGGCGGCCGACAGCGAAAGCTTCGGAAGCTTCTTCGCTCCGGCGACCACGGCCTTGAGCTCGGCGCCGGCGCTGAACTTCGGCACCGCCGTCTTCTTGGCCTTGATGCGCTCACCGGTGCGGGGGTTGCGCACCCAGCGGGCGTCGCGGATCTTCTTCTCAAAGGAGCCAAAGCCGGTGATCGCGACCTTCTCCCCCTTTGCAACCTCGCGGGTAATGGTGTCGAGCACCGACTCCAGCGCGTGGGATGCCGACTTGCGGTTGCCCTCGTAACGAGCTGCAAGGGCGTCGATCAACTGACTCTTGTTCACAAGCTTCCCTTTCGTGAACGTCGGTCGAGCGACTTGCTCGACTTTTCCCTTTGCACGCTAGGGAAAAGTAAGTGGCATCACAATGCACGAGCCGCGTGTCGCGTGGGCTATTTGTGAGCCCACCAAGCGGACCAATAGCGCTTCCGCAAAGAACAAATCCCCTCACCTGCGACTTTCGTCAAGCAGGCAAGGGGATTGTCGACAAGCGATCAGGCGTTCGGCGCCTTCAGTGGATCGTGACGGGTTTGAAGCTCTGTCGCGACGACTCGTACGTCGAGATGTCGTCCTCGTGCGAAAGAGTGATGCCGACATCATCGAGACCCTCGAGCAAACGCCAGCGGGTGTAGTCATCGATGTCGAAGGAATCCTCGATCGCGTCGACCCCTTCGCCGGCCTTCACGGTGCGGGTTTCGAGGTCGACGGTGACGGTCGCACCGGGGAACTCCTCGAGGTAGTCCCAGATCCGCTGGACGACCTTCTCGTCGACCTGTGCCGCCACCAGGCCAGCCTTGCCGGAGTTGCCCCGGAAGATGTCCCCGAAGCGCGGAGCGATGACGGCCTTGAAGCCGTAGTTCTGCAGCGCCCAGACCGCGTGCTCGCGAGACGACCCGATGCCGAAGTCGGGCCCCGCGACGAGCACCGACGCGTCGGCGTACACCGGCTTGTTGAGCACGAAGCTCGGGTCGTTGCGCCAGGCTGCGAAGAGGCCGTCCTCGAACCCGGTGCGCGTCACTCGCTTGAGGTAGACGGCCGGGATGATCTGGTCGGTGTCGACGTTGCTGCGCTTGAGTGGCATGGCCACGCCGGTGTGGCTGGTGAACTTGTCCATGTCAGGCCCCCACGGTCGTTGGTGCAGTCGTTACGAGGTCGGCTGGCGACGAGAGCGTGCCGCGGACCGCGGTCGCTGCGGCGACCGGGACGGAGACGAGATGTGTCCGGCCGCCCTTGCCCTGCCGGCCTTCGAAGTTCCGGTTCGAGGTCGATGCGCTGCGCTCGCCGGGAGCCAGTTGGTCGGGGTTCATCCCGAGGCACATCGAGCAGCCCGCACCGCGCCACTCGGCGCCGGCTTCGAGGAAGACGGCGTCGAGTCCTTCCGCCTCGGCCTGCAGCCGGACCCGGACGGAACCGGGTACGACGAGCAGCCGGGTGTTCTCGGCGACCTTGTGACCCTTGATGATGTCGGCGGCGAGCCGGAGGTCCTCGATGCGGCCGTTGGTGCAGGACCCGACGAAGACCGTGTCGACCTTGATGTCGCGCATCGGGGTGCCGGCCTCGAGGGCCATGTACTCCAGTGCGTTCCGGGCGGCGACCGCGTCGCCGTCCTCTTCGAAGTCGGCCGGGCTCGGGACGTTGCCACCGAGCGGCACGCCCTGACCGGGGTTGGTGCCCCAGGTCACGAACGGCGTCATCTCGGAGGCGTCGAGCTCGATCTCCTTGTCGAAGATCGCGTCGGCGTCGGTGACCAGCGTCGTCCAGTGCGCGACTGCGGCATCCCACTCCGCGCCCTTCGGCGCCTCGGGCTTGCCCTCGATGTAGTCGAACGTGGTCTGGTCGGGGGCGACCAGACCGGCCTTCGCGCCCCATTCGATGCTCATGTTGCAGACCGTCATCCGACCCTCCATCGAGAGTTCCTCGATGGCCTGTCCGCGGTACTCGACGATGTAGCCCTGACCACCGCCGGTGCCGGTGTGCGCGATGAGGGTCAGCACCAGGTCCTTCGCGGTCACGCCATCGGGCAGGCTGCCGTTGATCGTGACGGCCATCGTCTTCGGCTTCGCCTGCATCAGTGTCTGGGTGGCGAGCACGTGCTCGACCTCCGACGTACCGATGCCGAACGCGATCGCACCGAACGCGCCGTGCGTGCTCGTGTGGCTGTCGCCGCACACGATGGTCATGCCGGGCTGCGTGAGGCCGAGCTGCGGGCCGACGACGTGCACGATGCCTTGCTCGATGTCACCGAGCGGGTGCAGCCGCACCCCGAATTCAGCGGCGTTCTTGCGCATGGTGTCGACCTGGGTCTTGGAGACCGGGTCGGCGATCGGCTTGTCCCAGTCGACCGTGGGAACGTTGTGGTCTTCGGTCGCCAGCGTCAGATCTGGGCGGCGTACTCTTCGACCAGCGAGTCGTAAGCCATCGAAGGCCTGTGGTGAGGTCACCTCGTGGATCAGGTGAAGGTCGATATAGAGAAGATCAGGTTCTCCGTCGGCCGAACGGACGACATGTTCGTCCCAAACCTTCTCCGCCAAGGTCTTCGCCATGGCCCCTCCTCGAGCTCGCTTGAATTTCATCTGTCTGGCACCGCATTTGCGGATATGTGATCCACCGTACGCTTGCATCCCATGATCTGAGACGGCAGTATTGGTATATGGACAACTCTAGCGGAGTCGGAGTTCTCGACAAAGCCGCCCTGGTACTCGCCGCGCTCGAGGCCGGACCGGCCACCCTTGCCGGCCTGGTTGCAGGGACCGGCCTCGCCCGGCCGACCGCCCACCGCCTCGCCGTGGCGCTCGAGCACCATCGACTCGTCGCTCGTGACATGCAGGGACGCTTCGTCCTCGGCCCACGTCTGGCCGAGCTCTCCGCAGCCGCCGGCGAGGACCGGCTGCTCGCCGCCGCAGGCCCCGTGCTGGCCCGCCTTCGTGACATCACCGGCGAGTCCGCCCAGCTGTGGCGTCGTCAGGGCGAGTTCCGGGTCTGCGTCGCCGCGGCCGAACGACCCAGCGGACTGCGCGACACCATCCCGGTCGGATCGCAGCTGACCATGCGTGCCGGCTCCGCTGCTCAGGTGCTGCTCGCCTGGGAGGACCCGGAGCGGATGCATCGCGGCCTGCAGAACGCCGCGTTCTCAGCGACCGCCCTCGCCGGCATCCGACGTCGCGGCTGGGCACAGTCCGTCGGCGAGCGTGAGCAGGGGGTCGCCTCGGTGTCGGCTCCCGTCCGGTCCCCCTCCGGCAAGATCATCGCGGCCGTCTCGGTCTCGGGCCCGCTCGAGCGGCTCTCCCGCCAGCCCGGCCGGATGCACGCCCCCGCCGTACTCGCCGCAGCGGATCGGCTCTCGGAGTCCCTGCGACGCGCGGCAGCCGAGTAGCGTCGCAGAAGAGACTGTTGGGGGTTGCATGACAGGCACGGCTGCCGTGGGCGACGATCACGTGACCGTGTCCCGCGAGGTCAGCGGACCAGTCGTCGTGTCGTTCGACGGTCAGTACGTGTGGTCCTTCGTCCCCGCTCGCGACGGTGTCCACCACGGGACTCGCTGGCAGGTCGCGTGGCCCGACGCGCTCCGGCGCCGGCTGAGCGGCACCTCCCATGTCCGGCTCAGCGACACGGCCGGCACCCGGATCCACTTCGAGGACGACGTCGCGTTCGGTGGTCGGTCGGAGCCGCTTGCCCTGCATGACAGCCACGGCTATCCGCTGGCCGTGGACAAGGAGGGCCACCTGATCCGGGTCTTCTCGGAGACCGGTGACGACGTACGCCGTCAGATCGCCGAAGGCACCGCCCGCGCGATCGACGACCTGCGCACCAGGATCGGGATCGACGCCCACGTGAGCTACGGCTGCCTGCTCGGCGCGGTGCGGGACGGGAAGATGATCCCGCACGACTCCGACTCGGACCTGGCCTACCTGAGCGAGCAGACCTCACCTGCCGACCTGATCCGCGAGTCCTATCGGATCGAGCGCGAGCTGCGCAGCCTTGGCTGGCGGGTGCAGCGGATGTCGGGCGGCGACCTCAAGCTGTTCCTGCCGTTGAGCGACGGCCGTGACGTCCACCTCGACATCTTCGCGGCGTTCCATGTGGGCGAGGTGTTCTACCAGCTCGGCGGCCGGAGCGGTCGGCTCCCGCGGGAAGCGATGACGCCGGCGTCAACCGTCGTCCTCGAGGGAGTCAAGCTCGCGGCGCCCGCCGACCCCGAGGCCGTCCTGGCGTTCCTCTACGGTCCGGACTGGCGCAACCCCGACCCGGCGTACCAGGCCGTCGAGCCGGCCGAAGGTGTCCGCCGCCTCAACGGCTGGCTGAGGGGTTTCCGGGCGCGCGTCGCGGACTGGAACGAGCTCCTCATCGAGCGTCGCGAGGAGCTGCCTCGCAACCGATCGACGTTCGCCCAGTGGGTCCACGACCAGCTGCCGCCCGGGGCACCGATTGCCGATCTCGGCAGTGGCAGTGGGCGGGACTCGTCGTGGTTCACGTTCCAGGGACACCCGGTCTGTTCCTTCGACTACGCGAGCGCCGCGCTGCGCCAGACGAGTCGCCGGCTGACCCGCCACATCGAGGACCCGGACGTTCGGTCCCTGACGGTCAACGACTCGCGGAGTGCGTTGCTGGCCGGCGCCGAGCTGAGCCGGACGCCGGAGCCTCATCATCTCTATGCCCGCCAGCTCGCCGGCTGCCTCGATGGAGAAGGCCGCGCGAACCTGTGGCGGCTCTCGTCGATGGCGTTGCGACGGGGCGGCTCCCTCTTCCTCGAGTTCGGTGCCGGCATCGAGGAACTCAGGGACCCCGACCTGCTGATCCGCCGGCTCGACCCCGAAGCCGTCGCTGCCCAGATCCGCGAGTACGGCGGCCGGGTGGTCTCGCTGACAACCGGTCCCGGCGTGGACTTCTTCGACCAGCCCGACCCCCTGATCACCCGGCTCGTGGCCCGTTGGGCCGCCGACGACCACGACCACCCCGAGGAGCAGACATGAGCAACCAGGCAGCAAGGAAGAACACCCGCGGACTGCGCGGGCTCGCCAGCCTCCCGAACCGGATTCGGGACCTCGAGGCGGGCCTGCTGGAGAACCGGCAGCTCAACCGCCGCATCGCCGAGCTGACCGACATCGTCACGGAACTGTTGATCCCGATCGCGGACCGTGACGACGCCAAGGTCCAGGAGCTCCTCGCGCACTACCGCGCGACCACCCTCGGCAGCTAGGCGCGGGGGGGTGGAGTTTTCACAGGGTATGAGGTCGAACCTCCTCATCGCATAGGTCACGACGTGTGCGATGAGGAGGTTTGGGTTCACAGCCTGTGAAAACGTCCCCGCCCGTCAGAAGAGCGCGGCCTGCTCCAGCTCGAGCAGGGTCTGCTTGCGTTCGACGCCACCGGCGTACCCGGTCAGCGAGCCGTCCGCTCCGATCACCCGGTGACACGGGACCACGATCGGGATCGGGTTGCTGCCGTTGGCCAGTCCGACGGCCCGCGATGCCGCATTGGTCTTGCCCAGCCGCTTCGCGATCTGGCCGTACGACGCGGTCTCGCCGTACCCGATCTTGACGAGCTCCGCCCAGACCCGGCGCTGGAAGTCGGTGCCGCCCGGCTCGAGTGGTAGGTCGAACTCGCTCAGCTCGCGGTTGAAGTACGCCGTCAGCTGGTCAGTCGCCGCCTTCAGCAACGGGTGGTTGTCGACGCGCTCCCCGATCGGCCTGCCGTCAGCAGGCGTCCGGAACGGACTGAACTCGATCGCCGAGATCGCCTCGCCCGTCTCGGTCGCCCGGGCGATCACCCGCAGCTCACCGATCGGCGATCCGAGGATGGTCCACATCTCACGAGCCTTCACATTTGTCGTTGTCGTCATCACCTTATGTCTCCATCTTCCTGGTCGGTGGCTGGGCTGCTGAGTGCCGCCCAGAGGTGCATCAGTGCATAGGAACGCCAGGGTCTCCAGCCCTCGCTCGCGGTCCCGACATCGGTGATCCCGAGTCGTTCGGCCGCATGCTTCACGCCGATGTCGGTCGGCAGGAACGCGTCCGGATCACCGAGCGCGCGCATGGCGATGTAGTCGGCCGTCCACGGCCCGATGCCCGGCAACGCCAGCAGGCTGGTGCGTACGTCGGCCCGATCGGCGCTCCGGTCGAGCACGACGCCTCCGTCGGCCAGCGCCCGGCACAAACCGGCCAGCGCCCGACCCCGGGCTCGCGGCATCGCGATGGACTCCGGGTCCACTTCCGCCAGGGCGGTGCTGCTCGGGAAGAGCCGGGTGACCTGGTGATCACCGTCCAGGGCAAGCGGTTCACCGAGCTCGGCGACCAGTCGCCCAGCGAGCGTCCGTGCCCCGGCAACGCTGATCTGCTGACCGAGCACGGCCCGGACGGCGAGTTCGGCGCCGTCGACGTGACCCGGCACGCGCAGCCCAGGCCTGGCTTCGACCAGGGCCGCGAGATCACCCGACAGGGCCTCGTCGACCGCGGTCGGGTCGCAGTCCGCGTCGAGCAACCTCCGGGTCCGCTCCATCGCCGGAGCCAGGTCGCGTGCGTCGGCAAGCGTGAACCGGCAGCCGACGTACCCGTCGCCGCGACCCTCGATCCGCAGCACGCCGGGACCGTGCGGCAGGCGCAACGAGCGTTCGTACCAGCCGTCCCTGGCCGCCTCGATGCCCGGCACCGCGCGCAGCGCGAGAAAGGCGAGCAGTTCGGCGAACGCAAACGGCTCCCGTACGGCGATCCGGGTGCCGATCGAGCCCGAGGCAGATCCGGAGAACCGGCGCCCGCGGAGCTCGCTCGGCGTGCTCGCATAGACCTCGCGGATCGTGTCGTTGAACTGCCGGACACTGCTGAACCCGGAAGCGAAGGCCACGTCGGTCAGCGACATCGGCGACGTCTCGATCAGCACTCGAGCGATCTGGGCCCGGCGTGCCCGGGCGAGCGCGAGCGGGCCGGCGCCGTAGGTCTGGGTGACCACGCGGTTGAGCTGGCGCGAGGAGTAGCCGAGCCTTCCGGCCAGCCCTTCGACCCCGTCACGCTCGACGACGCCATCAGCGACGAGGCGCATCGCCCGGCCGGCCACATCAGCGGCGATGTCCCACTCGGGCGAACCCGGGGTCGCGTCCGGGAGGCAGCGCTTGCAGGCCCGGAAACCGGCCCCCTGGGCGGCGGCAGCGCTCGGATAGAACCTGACGTTCGTCCGCTTCGGAGTGATCGCAGGACAGCTCGGCCGGCAATAGATCCCGGTGGTCCGGACGGCGGTGTAGAACGTCCCGTCGAAGCGCCTGTCCCGGCTCTTCACGGCGCGGTAACAGACGTCCTGGTCGAGGCCCTGGCTGTTGCTCATGGGTTCAGTCTGCCCGGCCCGCTGCCGCCGTACTAGCGGAAATCAGACACTACCGTCAGCAGCAGATCTCACCTGGTCATCGTGAGCCTGGTCATCGTGTGCAGTGGGTCTCGAAGTACAGTCCGAGGAGTGCCGAGCCGTCCCCCACATCGCCGTACGCCGACCCTCATCGTGGCGCTGGCAACCCTGCTGCTGACCGTCACCTCGTGTGGCTCCTCCTCGCCGCCGGCGCCCGGCCCGGGCGTCGGCACCCGGATGGCGACTGCCCTGCCGAAGGCGATCACCTCCATTCCGTTGGTCGACTCGTCCGGCCAGCGACGCACACTCGCCGACTTCGCCGGCAAGGTCTTGGTCATCTCCGACACGATGACCCTGTGCCAGGAGACCTGCCCGATTGACACGGCCTCGCTCGTGCAGGTCGCGCGAGAAGCCGATCAGGCCAACCTCGCTCACGACGTCGAGTTCCTGACCATCACGGTCGACCCCCAGCGAGACACTCCGCCCCAGCTCGCGGCATATCGCGCGCTTTACGCGCCGACGCCGTCGAACTGGCTGACGCTCACCGGTACGCCCAGCAACGTCAACAAGCTCTGGAGCTATTTCGGGGTCTACCGCAAGCACGTTGCCGACGACTCCCCTGCGCCGACGAACTGGCGCACAGGCTTGCCGCTCACCTACGACGTCGAGCACTCCGACGAGGTCTTCTTCATCGACACGGCGCAGCGAGAACGATTCATCCTCGAAGGGGTGCCGCAGGTCGCCAACAAGAAGGAAGTGCCGGCGAAGCTGATCAGATTCCTCAGCGCCGAGGGCCGGCAGAACCTTGCCGGCAACTCGGCGATGATCGGCTGGACCGAGCCGCAGGCACGTACCGTCATCGCCTGGCTCACTGGCAATGACGTCCTTGCCAAGTACCACTAGCGGGGCACCGAAACCCTGGTTGCCGTCTGCGGTATCTCCGGGACGAGGCGGTCGAAGGTGCCGATCGCTCGCGCGCTGAGATCTCACAACTGCGCGAGCCCACCTTGCTGCGGCCAGGTCACCACCGGTAGGGCGCGAGAATTGCCATCAGGGGAATGGACAGCAAGAAAGCCCACCCGCCCGTCAGCCTGCGGGATGGTCTCCGGGGTCTGCGAACGCCGGTGGTGGGTCCCGAGAGCAGCAGAAACACGATGCTCCCGATCGGTGGGACCAGCAGCCAGAACCATGCCCACCGGGTGCCACGCCACGGCTGCGGGCCGACGACCAGAAGACCGAACCCGGCCAGGAACAGCAACAGCGCTGACATCTCGGCTGCGTTGGGCACCTGCCACCCGAACACGTAGGCGTCGTGTGGCTCGCCCCGGTCACGGGTGACGAGCAGGTCGGGTTGAAGGCTCGTCAGCAGGCGACTCGGCGGGGTACGGAGAACAACCTTCGCGCGGTCGTTCGTCGTTCCCGCGCCATTGGCGCTCTCGCCCCGGCCCCGGACCTGGACCACTTGCGCCTGGTACCTCAGCCACCCGTGGCGCCAGTGCAACTCAACCAGGGAGTAGCCGGTCGAGCCCGGTGGCATCTCCTGTGAGACAGCTACGGTGTCGAGCTGACCCGATGCGACCAGGCTCCGCACGTCGCCCCAAGAGGCTGTGCGTTCACCGAAGACTGGAGCGGCGACGATGACGAGCAGCCATCCGATCACTAGGGCGTAGCGGATTCGGTCCCAGCGTCGGTCCGAACGCGACCACAGCTGTGGGCTGCCGGGCGGGCGCGGACCCTCAACCGCCGGTGGCAGCCGCTGCAGGTCCCCCGCCCGTCGTCCCGCCGCAAGCACTACTGGAGGTCCTGCGGGGAACGAATCCGCCTGCGGTAGATCCCGTCGTCACGCAGGTCCAGGTCGAGCAGTTCATTGTCCCGGTCGTAGACCGGTGTCGGCAGACCACCGTCGCCGACCGACACGTAGCCGGAGCGGACCAGCTCGAACTGCTCCGCAATGGCGCAGTCGGCGAACCGGAAGTTGGCGTGCCTGATCACGAGCACTCCGCCGGGGCGCACACAGTCGGCGAGGCCCGTGACCGTGCGTTCGAAGTCGGCGAACCACAGCGTCGGCTCGCAGCGCGGCGGGCCGTCGTTGAGGGCCCCGTGCCGGAAGACCGCGAGTGCCATCACCGCGTCGTACGACGCCGGCGACTCAGCACCGGTGTCGCCGCCCTTTGCGACCGTGATCGAACTCTCCAGTCCAGCCGCGCGGACTCGCTTGCGTGCGGTGCGAATCGCGAGGGGGTTCACGTCGATGCCATGGATTCGCGCGGACGGGAAGTGCTGGTGGAGGCTGAGCAGTTCCTCCCCCGATGAGCATCCGAACGACAGAATCGTCGGCGAGGTGGTCGTCATGGTCTCGGCGACCACAGCGAACTCATCGGGATAGCGGTTCGCCCCGGTCGTCGCGTACGGCTGGAACAGGTTCTTCGGCTTCAGGATCTGCGCGACAGCCGTCTGCCGCGGCTGCCCACCGATCACCAAGGCCTTGGTCAGCACCAGCTTCTCCCAGCCAGGAGCCCCGCGGAGAGCGCGCTTGATCTGCTCCCGACGCGACGTCATTTCCACAGTTTGGCATCACCGACTGCCCCCTGTTCACGGACCGGCTCGATGAAGTCGCCACCGCCATGGACGCCGCCCGAGATGCCGAGCGCCCAACACAGTCCGGAAACCGGACTCCTGTTGCCCAGCTGGATCCTCGTGTTGTCCGAGGGTTGCCCAACTCAGGCACCGAAATGAGAGGGACCTCCTGTCCCGCATTTCTGCAGGTCAGGAGGCCACCTCCGGTGGTACCCCCGACGGGATTCGAACCCGCGCTACCGCCTTGAGAGGGCGGCGTGCTAGGCCACTACACAACGGGGGCCAGAGCGGACGAAACTGTAGCCTTCGCCCTTTGTTTGAGTCCAATCAGAGCGACTCAGCTGGGGTACTAGGACTCGAACCTAGACTAACTGGACCAGAACCAGTCGGGCTGCCAATTACCCCATACCCCATGGGATTGCGGCCCCCACGAACGCCGTGTGGACCGCGGTTGAGGATACACAACCGCCGCCCCCGTCACCAATCGAGAGGCCCCTGATCAGGTAGTCGTGACGGACGCCACGCTCACCTGTGGCGTCGACTTGTTGGTCAGGCCCATTCGCTTCGCGGCGAGCAGCACCAGGATCAGGTAGACGCCGTTCTGGGTGATGGTCAGAGGGAGGTTCCACCAGGACACCTCGGAGACCTTGAGCGACGCCGCGATGTCGCCGAAGACGAGCGCAAAGCCGAACGCGGCGATGTTGTTCAAGATGTGCATCGCGATGCCGGCTTCCAGCCCACCAGTGCGTACGACGATGAAGCCGGCCATCAGCCCGAACGCGAATCTGTCGAAGAACAGCGGGAAGTTCTGCACCCCGTGCGCGAACGCGAAGAGCAGCGACGTCAGCAGCACCGCGGCCGTCCGGGACTTCGACAAGGAGCCAAACGCCTGCATCAGATAGCCGCGGAACGCGAACTCCTCCCCCATCGCCTGCAACGGGGTCGTCAGCAGGACGACGATCGCAAGAGCGACGAGCGTGCCGGTGATGTGGTGCGGGCTGCCGCTGACGTCACTCTGGTCGCCGGGGAGCACCAGGCTGACCGCGATCTGCGCGACCAGCGCCACCAGGCCGAGACCGAAGCAGATCCCGAAGAACCGCCAGCGGACACCGGGCAGCACCGAGAGCAGCCAGCGGAACCGGAGCCGGTGGATGTACCTGACGATCAGCGCCGCTATCGGCACGGCGATCGCGAGCGAGAGGTTCACGTAGAGCATTGCTGCCGGCGTGACGGTCTTCAGCGCGAGCGCATCGGAGAACCCTTGACCGAACGGCCCACCCTGGATCGCGACCCCGATCGCGAGCACCGGCAGCAGGAGCAGCGGGCCGACCAGGAACATCCCGACGAGCAGGCACAGGAACCCGACGAAGGGCTTCCACCACGCGTAGTCCCAGGTGCGCAGCATCAACGGATACGTGCGCGGCTCGGGGTGCGGATGGCTGCCCGGCACCGTCATGCAGAGACCGCGTCCAGCCGCGCGAGCGACTCCTCCCGGCCGAGCAGCTCCAGTGACTCGAAGAGCGGCGGCGAGATCCGGCGACCGGTGATCGCGACCCGGACCGGGCCGAACGCGTTCCGCGGCTTTATGCCGAGCTCCTCGACGAGCTTCTTCCGAAGGGCCTCATCGATCGCCTCAGTGGTCCACTCCGGCAGGTCGGCCACGGCCGAGCGCGCAGCGGCGACGACCTTGCGGCCCTCCTCATCGAGCAGCTTCGCGACGTCGTCGGCGTCGTACTCCACCTTGTCGGTGAAGAGGAAGCTCAACATGTCGGGCGCCTCGGTGAGCTTGTTCATCCGCTCGTGCACCAGCGGAATGGCCCTGCCCAGCAGCGCCTGCTGCTCGTCGGTGACGGGGTCGCTGAGCACGCCGGCTTTCTGGAGGTACGGCGTCACCCGGGAGCCCATCTCCTCCAGGGAGAGCAGCCTCATGTGCGCTGCGTTGATGGCATCGAGCTTCTTGATGTCGAAGCGAGCAGGGTTCGGATTGACCCGACGGATGTCGAACGCCTCCGCCATCTCCGCCATCGTGAAGACGTCGCGGTCGGCGGCGATCCCCCAACCGAGGAGGGCCAGGTAGTTCAGCACACCCTCGGGCAGGTAGCCGCCTTCGACATAGTCGAGCAGGCCGGATCCGGCATCGCGCTTGGACAGCCGCTTGTTGCCCTCGCCCATCACGATCGGAAGGTGGCCGAAGCGAGGCGCACCACTGCCGATGCCAACTGCCTTCAGCGCTTCGTAGAGCGCGATCTGGCGCGGCGTACTCGAGAGCAGGTCCTCACCACGGAGCACGTGGGTGATGCCCATCATCGCGTCGTCGGTCGGGTTGACCAGGGTGTAGAGCGGGTCGCCACTCGCCCTCACGATTGCGAAGTCCGGCACGTTCTCGGGCAGGAACGTCACCTGGCCGCGGACGAGGTCGTCGAAAGTGATCGGGTGCTCGGGCATGCGCAGTCGCACAACCGGGGTGCGACCCTCGGCCTCGAACACCGCGCGCTGCTCCGCGGAAAGCTCACGGCAGAAGCCGTCGTACCCCTGCACCTTCGAGCCCGAGGCCTTGCGCCTGGCCTCGACCTCGTCTGCTGCGCAGAAGCAGTCGTAGACCGAGCCGGCAGTCCTCAGCTTCTCGACCACGTCACGGTAGATGTCGAAGCGTTCGGACTGCTTGTACGGGCCCACCGGACCGCCGACGTCCGGGCCCTCGTCCCAGTCGATCCCCAACCAGCGCAGGGAGTTGAGCACCGAGTCGTAACCCTCAGCCGTGTTGCGGGCCAGGTCGGTGTCCTCGATGCGGAGCACCAGCTTGCCACCGAAGTGGCGGGCGAAAGCCCAGTTGAACAAGGCCGACCGCGCGTTGCCGACGTGCAGGAAGCCAGTCGGCGAGGGTGGAAACCTGACTCGCACATCAGACGGGGCGAGGTCGCCGAGCACGGCGCCCTCATCCGGGTCAGTCACGAGAAACCACCTTGTTCGTCAGGGATCCGATGCCCTGGACGAACACTTCGACCTCGTCGCCGGGGGTCATCGGTCCGACACCGTCAGGGGTGCCGGTGAGGATGACGTCGCCGGGCAGCAGCGTCATCACCGACGAGACGTACGCGATCAGCGTCGGCACGTCGAAGATCAGGTCGAGCGTGGTGCCGTCCTGCTTCAGGTCGCCGTTGAGGTAGGTCTGCACCTTCAGGTTGGTGACGTCGAGATCGGTCTCGATCCAGGGACCGAGCGGGCAGAACGAGTCGAACCCCTTCGCGCGGGTGAACTGTACGTCGGACCGCTGCAGGTCGCGGGCGGTCACGTCGTTGCCGATCGTGTAGCCGTGGATGACGTCGTTGACCTTCTCCTTGGGCACATCGCGGCAGAGCCGGCCGATCACGACGGCGAGCTCGCCCTCGAAGTGCACGTTGCTCGACTGACGCGGGTAGAACACCGGGTCACCCGGGCCGACGACGCTGGTGTTCGGCTTGATGAACATCAGCGGCTCCTTGGGAACCTCGCCGCCCATCTCCTTCGCGTGGGCCGCGTAGTTCTTGCCGATGCCGACAACCTTGCTCCGCGGGAGCACGGGAGCGAGCAGCCGGACGTCGGCCAGCTTGTGCTCCTCCTGGGTGAGCTGGATGCCGACGTACAGCGGATCGCCGGTGAGGCCGACGATCATGCAGTCCTCATCCGGGATGCCGCGGTCATCGACCTCGCCGGTGACTACGCCGTACTGGGGGTCTTCGCCTGTGGTGAATCTCGCTATACGCACGAACCCGAGCCTATCGAGCGGGTGTTGGGCCAGCGCAGCCGAGGTTGGTCCAGCGCAGCCGAGAGCACCTACCCTCATCCGGTGACCACCACGATCCTCGAACGCGCGACCTGGCAAGCCCGCCAGGCCGCGCACGAGGCACGCGTCGACGTCTGGATCCAACCGCACCTCGAGCGCCGTCGGAAGCAGGTCTCACACCCGGTCCACGACTTCCTGTTCGTCTACTACTCCCAGCGCCCGGCCGCCCTCCGGCGCTGGCACCCCGGGTACGGCGTCGCATTGGCGGATGCCCCCGACCACGCCAACTTCAAGGGCTACGGCCGGATAGTCCGCCACGAAAAGCACCGATCGGGACCCGAATCAGGTGCTTTTCGTGGCGGACTATCCGTTACGGCCGATCATCTGGAGAGTCGACGGGGGTTGCTCGAGTCGGTCCGGACCCTTCTGGTCGCGACGGCCGGTCGGCAGCCGACGCTCGGCTGCTTCGGCCTGCACGAGTGGGCGATGGTGCACCGCACGCCGGCGGTCCGCCACGACTGGCCGCTGCGGCTCGGGCCGACCGGCACCGACGAGGTCGTCGAGTCGCACCGGATCGGCTGCTCGCACTTCGACGCG
Source organism: Marmoricola sp. (assembly GCA_025965195.1). GTDB lineage: Bacteria > Actinomycetota > Actinomycetes > Propionibacteriales > Nocardioidaceae > Marmoricola. Next base: position 29,879 of record JAOPXK010000089.1, on the reverse strand, counting down.
TTCCGGTTCTTCACACCGACCGCGCGGCCGCTGAACACGTTGCAACCGGCCAGCGGGGACCGGGTCGCCTTCGAACAGCCGGGTTGCCTTCATGCCGGGATGGATCTCTACAAGCACGCGTTCCGGCTGACTCCCCTGGTGTCCTCGGAGCTGGTCGCGGACTGCTTCGAGCTGGCCTGGGACATCCGCGAGCTCGACATGCGCGCCTCGCCGTACGACTTCGGCGAGCTGGGCTTCACGCCGGTCCGGATCGAGACACCGGAGGGCAAGGCCGAGTACGTCGCCGCGCAACGCACCTTCGCCGAACGTGGTGCGCCCTTGCGCCAGCGCCTGATCGACGAGTGCGACCGACTTCTCACTGACTGACGCGTCCCGCCGAGCTGGCGCTAGAAACCCGAAGGTGCCCCGGCGAAGGCGATCGCGATGCCGATGCCCGCCGCGACTCCGGCCGCAATGGCGCCGACGAGCGGGAGCCACCAGGCCTTCTTCGAGCGCGCGAACCACACGATCGTCAGGATCAGGGTCAGCAGCCAGATGGCCCAGGGCACCACCGCGGTGACCAACATCCCGGTGGCGATCAGCCCGGTGTCGCAGTTGCTCCCGTTGCAGCTGTCGGAGACGAAGGCGAGCATGATGCCGACGAACGACGCGACCGCGCAGGCAAGGGCGAAGAGCACCAGCAGCACGACGGCGATCACCCGGTCCCCGGATCCTGGTCCGGGCTGTACGGCGGCATCAGTCATGGCTGCAAGGTAGTGGCGCGACTCGGTTCCCGTGGTCAATCGGCAGCCCGGCTAGACCGGCGTAGCGTCGGATGCCATGGAGGAGGAGATCCCTTGAGCACGGGGCTCTACCGTGGGGAGGTGGACTCAGCAGACCAGGGCGACATCACCGACGTACCCGGCATCCGGGTCGGGCACTGGACGGATCCGGTCGGGCTGACCGGTTGCACTGTCGTGCTCGCGCCCGACGAGGGAGCGGTCGCCTCGGTCGACGTACGCGGTGCCGCACCGGGCACGCGCGAGACCGACCTGCTCCGGCCCGGGCGCACGGTCGATCGGGTCCACGCGATCCTGCTGGCCGGCGGCTCCGCGTTCGGGCTCGCCGCGGCCGACGGCGTGATGGGCCATCTCGCCGAAAAGGGCATCGGCTTTCCCACCGGGGTGCGCAACGTCCCGATCGTGTCCGCGGCCGTGCTCTTCGACCTCGGCGTCGGAGACCCGAACGCCACGCCCGACGCGGCCGCCGGACGGCATGCCTGCATCGACGCCGAACCCGAATCCCCCTGCGGCAACGGGCGTTTCGGCGCCGGCACCGGCGCGACCGTCGGCAAGCTGCTCGGTCCTGACCAGGCGGCGCCCGGCGGGATCGGTACTGCGTCGGTCGAGCTTCCCGGCGGCGGCATCATCGGAGCGCTCGCTGCGGTCAATGCCGTGGGCGACATCGTCGCAGCGGACGGTACGCCGATCGCCGGGCCCGGTGACATCGTCGAGACGCTGCTGGCCAACGGACTGTCGATGCCCGCTGCACCGGGCGAGAACACCACCCTCGTAGTGGTGGCCACGAATGTCGGGCTCGACAAGACCCAGGCCCATCGGCTCTCCGAGGTCGTCCACGACGGCTTCGCCCACGCGATCAGGCCGGTCCACACCGCGCTCGACGGGGACACCGCCTTCGTCCTGAGCACCGGCATTGCCATGGAGAACCCGGTCGTCCTCGAGATCGCGGCCGTCGAGGTCGTCGCCCGCGCGATCCGCAACGCCGTCAGCTGACCAGCTGCTCAGGCGTTGTGGCGGCGAAGGCCGAACGTCAGCCCGTCCAGCAGCGCGCGCCACGACGCTTCGATCACGTTGTGGCCGACGCCGACGGTGACCCACGACGAGACGCCGTCGGTGGTCTCGATCAGCACCCGGGTGATGGCGTCGGTGCCATGGCCCTGGTCGACGATCCGGACCTTGTAGTCGATCAGCTCGAACTTCGCGACCTCCGGCCAGGCCTGTCCGATCGCCTGCCGCAGCGCGTGGTCCAGCGCATTGACCGGACCGTTGCCCTCGCCGGTCATCACCATCCGTTGACCACCGGCTGCACGCAGCTTCACGGTCGCCTCCGAGAGCGCTTCGCTCTCGCCGGCGGTCTCGGTGATCACGCGCCACGACTCGATGTCGAAGTACGACGGCCGCACGCCCTCGACCTCTTCGAGAAGCAGCAGCTCGAAGGACGCGTCAGCAGCCTCGAACGTGTAGCCGCGGGACTCCATCTCCTTGACCCGCTTGGTGATCCGGGCGACGAGGTCCTGGTCGAGCTCGAACCCGAGCTCGCGTCCCTTGAGCTCGATCGACGCCCGGCCGGCCATGTCCGAGACGAGGAGGCGCATGTCATTGCCGACGCCGATCGGGTCCATGTGCTGATAGAGGTTCGGGTCCACCTTGATCGCGCTCGCGTGCAGGCCCGCCTTGTGTGCGAACGCACTCGTCCCGACGTACGGCTGACGCGATGCGGGCGGCACGTTGGTGACCTCGGCCACGGCGTGCGCGATCCGGGTGGCGTCGCGCAGCAGGCCCTCGGGGAGCACGTGGCGGCCCAGCTTGAGCTCGAGGTTCGCGACCACGGTGACGAGGTCGGCGTTGCCGGTGCGTTCGCCGTACCCGTTGAGGGTGCCCTGCACATGCGTCGCTCCGGCATCCACCGCAGCAAGGGTGTTGGCGACCGCACAACCTGTGTCGTTGTGGCAGTGGATCCCCACCCGGGCGCCATCAGGCGACAGCGCCTCGCGTACGTCGACAACGACATCGCTGACCCAGTCGGGAAGCATGCCGCCGTTCGTGTCACACAGCGCCACCACCTCGGCGCCGGCCTCGGCCGCTGTCCTGAGGACCTCGAGGGCATACGCGCGGTTGGCCCGGTAGCCGTCGAAGAAGTGCTCGGCGTCGAGGAACACCCGCTGACCCTCGGTGCGCAGGTGGGAGACCGTGTCGCGGATCATCGCGAGGTTCTCGGTGAGCGTGGTCCGCAGCGCGAGCTCGACATGCCGGTCGTGCGACTTCGCGACCAGGGTGACGACACCGGCGCCGGAGTCGCGCAAGGCCGCGATCAGGGGGTCGTCGGCCGCCTTCATCCCGACGCGACGGGTCGCGCCGAACGCAGCCAGCTGCGCGTGCTCGAGCTCGAGCTCGAGCTGGGCGCGACGGAAGAACTCGGTGTCCTTCGGGTTCGCGCCCGGCCAGCCGCCCTCGATGTAGCCGACGCCGAGCCCGTCGAGCTGGCGCGCAATGGCCAGCTTGTCGGCCACGGAGAGGTTGAGCCCCTCCTGCTGGGCGCCGTCACGCAGCGTCGTGTCATAGACGTGGAAGGCGTCCCGGTCCATTGGGCTGGTCATCGTTTCGGCTTTCGGTCGACTTGGGTGCGGCAACAAAAAAACCCCCCGTTGGACGAGAGGTTGGCGCGTCAGGAGGTTCCTGACGCGCTAGTGAATGATGATCGCTGCATGCACGTTGTCGATTTTGCCACAGGTGTCCATCGCGTGAAACGCAAGTCCCAGAATCCGACGCATCGGACAGCCGGATGAGTCGCGCCCTCGTCCTCGGCGGCGGCGGCGTCACTGGCATCGCCTGGGAGCTCGGCATTCTGAAGGGCCTCCGCGACTCGGGGGTCGATCTCACCGGCGCCGACACGATCATCGGTACGTCGGCAGGGTCGGTCGTCGGCACCCAGCTCAGCACCGGACTCGACCTCGACGAGCTGTACGACGAGCAGATCCGTCCCGTCGACACATCGGAGTACAAGAGCCTCGGCGCCGGAAAGCTGGACAAGCGCACGCTCGTGAGGATGGTCAGCCTGATGGTGATGCCAGGCAACGGCGAGGTGAAGCGACAGCGCCTCGGACGGGCCTCGATCAAGGCGCATCCCGAGGCGCCGACGGACCGGATGCGCGTGATGCGCACCCGGATCGGCGATCCCGAGTGGCCCGAGCGCGACCTGCGGATCACCGCGGTCAACGCCCACACCGGCGCCTTCGTGATCTTCGACCGCAGCAGCGGCGTCCCGCTGATCGAAGCGGTCGCCGCGAGCTGCTCGGTGCCGTTGATCTGGCCGCCCGTCCCGATCGGCGAGGCGACGTACATCGACGGGGGCGCGCGATCGGTCGCGAATGCCGACCAGGCAACGGGGTTCGCCACGGTCATCGTGATCGCGCCGATCGCGCAGGCGGTCTCCCGAAGGCATTCGTTGTCGGCCCAGCTCACCCGGACCGGCGCCGCTCACACTGCGAGCGTCGTCCCTGACAAGGCGGCCAGGAACGCCATCGGACCGAACCTGCTCGATCCGGGTCGGCGAGCCGCAGCAGCGGAGGCGGGCGCGGCCCAAGGGCGCGGGCTGGCCGAGCGGATCGGCTCGGTCTGGCAGGCCTGAGCCAGGGACGGCCCGGAAGGCTTGCTCAGAGGACTGCTCAGAAGACGTTGTGCAGTCGGTTCGCGAAGTTCGCGTTCCAGGGAGTCGAGGTCTGCGGCGCCCAGTTCGGGCCGTTGGCGCCCACCCAGGCGAACAGCACGATCGCGACGAGCACCGACCCTGCCAGCACCACCCAGCCTGCGGACGAGTCTCCGGACAGCCGACGGGTGGTCTTGCGCGACATCTCCCGCACCCGGGCCGAGCCGGGTCCCCACCAGATCGCCAACGCGAACGCCACGCCGACGGCTACCGCGCCGCCGGCGATCGGTGCCTTGCCGACTGCCATCAGGATCGCCGTCGCAGCAGCGGCTGCGGCAGCCCAGCCGACCAGGAGGATCGTGCCGGCGAGACTGAGCAACAGGTAGCCGGGGGTGAAGATCGTCGAGGCCGGTACGTCGTACCACCTGGCGCGGCCGCGCAGCTCCTGTCGGCGTGAGTGCCGTTGTGACGTGACCGAGGCCAGTCGCAGCAGGACGACGACCGCGATGACGACCGCTGCTCCGAGGTACGGCGAAGCAGCGACCATCGCCGTCGCGAGCACGCCGAAGCCGAGCGTGATCAACCGCTGTTTGCCACGTCGCTCGGCAATCGCGACAGGAGCGTGGAACGGCTGGTCCTGGCCGGGCTCGACGGGTGTGGGTGCGATGTCGACGTGCGTGTTGAACGCGTTGGACTCCAGGGAGGTGCGGTCCAGCAGCCTCGTGGGAGGGGTGACCGGCTGGACGACGGTCGGTGCGATCCGGATCTCGTGGATGTCACGAGCGTGAGCAACCGCGACCGGCACCGTCCACTGGTCATTCGCGGGCGCCGGGGCCGGGCGAGGCCCGCTCGTGCCGAGGGCGTCGAGCTGTCCGCGCAACGTCCGGTGCAGGTCGACCAGCGACGGGCGGTCCAGTGGGTCCGGCGCCAGACAGGACTCCAGCAGCGGCACCAGCGAGTCGGGCACACCGGTGAGGTCGTGCTCGCCGCGGCGTACCCGGTCCATGATCGCCATCGCCGGCCCGCGGCCGTACGGGGCCTGACCGGTGGCCGCGAACACGACCGTCGCGGCGAGTGAATGTACGTCGGAAGCAGGACTCGCGTCGTCGCCGTACAACACCTCGGGCGCCAGATAGCCGGGAGTGCCGAGCAGCCAGCCGGTCTGGGTGAGCCGCGGGTCCTCGGCCAGCCGCGCCAGTCCGAAGTCGATCAGAACAGGGGCGCGACCTTCCATCAGGACGTTGGACGGCTTGATGTCGCGATGCAGGACGCCGACCCGGTGCACCGCGAGGAGTGCATCGGCAAGGCCCTCGGCGAGGATGACGAGGTCGACATCGCTGAGCGGGCCGTACTCCTGCACGTGCTGGTGCAACGAGAGCCCGGGGACATAGCGGGTCGCGACGAACGGCACGTCACCGTAGGGGTCGGCGTCGACGATCTCAGCGACCCGCGGAGAGGTGATCCGACTCAGCGAGCCGACCTCCCGGGCGAGGCGTTCCCGGGCTTCGTGGTCGCCGACGATGTGGGGCCGGAGGACCTTGAGCGCGACGCGGTGACCGTCCTCGGCCTCGGCCAGGTGCACCACTCCCATGCCGCCCTCACCGATGACGGTGATCAGGCGGTAGCGGCCCACACGGAGGTCCGGGGACCCCGATGATGCCGCGGAGGACCCGGTCGAAGAGACAGTCACCAGTTCACGGTAACCGGCGGCTCACACTAATCAGAGGACGCGGTGCATCCAGCCGAAGGTGTCCTCGGCGCGGCCGAACTGGATGTCGACCAGGGCCTGGCGGATCTTGCCGGTCACCTCACCGACTCCTTCGGACCCGCCGACCTCGCCGCCGTTCCACGCCAGCACGCCCACCGGCGTCAGGACCGCGGCCGTGCCACAGGCGAAGACCTCGACAATTCGGCCGCTCTCGACGCCCTCGCGCCACTCATCGATCGAGATCCTGCGCTCGTCGACCTTGTGGCCGAGCTTGCCGGCGAGCTCGATGATCGAAGCCCGGGTGATCCCCTCAAGGATCGTGCCGGAGGTCTCGGGCGTCACGATGCTGCCGTCGTCGTAGACGAAGTACAGGTTCATGCCGCCGAGCTCCTCGACGTACTTGCCCTCTTCGGCGTCGAGGAAGACCACCTGGTCGAAGCCCTTCTCGATGGCCTCCTGCTGCGCGATGAGCGAGCTGGCGTAGTTGCCACCGGTCTTGGCCGCGCCCATGCCTCCGCGGCCCGAGCGGGTGTAGGTCTCGGAGAGCCAGAGCCGGACCGGCTTGATGCCGCCGGCGAAGTAAGCGCCCGCCGGGCTCGCGATCACCATGTAGGTGACGTGCTTGGACGGACGCACACCGAGGAACACCTCGGAGGCGAACATGAACGGCCGGAGGTAGAGGCTCTTCTCCCCTGCAGCGTCGGGCACCCAGCGCTCGTCGGCCTTGACCAGCGCGTCGATGCTGGCAACGAAGTCGTCCACCGGGAGCACCGGCAGCGCGAGGCGATGGCTGGAACGCTCCAGCCGGGCACCGTTGGCCTCGGGGCGGAAGGTCTGGATGGACCCGTCCTCGTGGCGGTAGGCCTTCAAGCCCTCGAAGATCTCCTGCGCATAGTGCAGTACGGCGGTCGCGGGGTCGATGCTCAGGGGTGCGTACGCCGTGACCTTCGCGTCGTGCCAGCCTGCCTCCGGAGTCCACAAGGTGGAGAACATGTGGTCGGTGAAGTGCTGGCCGAAGCCGGGGTTGGCCAGAACGGCCGCGAGCTCCTCGTCGCTACGAGGGCTGGCTGAAGGGTTGAACGAGATCTCCATGGTCTGAACTTACCTCTGGAATAGCGGGGTTGGTAAACGGGCGTTAACCGGCTACTCGCCCGGCGATCGCGTCGCCAACCTCCGCGGTGGTGCGGGTGGTGCCCGGAGTGCGGCTGGCGAGGTCGGCAATGGCTGCACGCTCGACGGTGGCAGCGGCTTCGGAGAGCCCGAGGTGGTCGAGCATCAACGAGACCGACAGGATCGCGGCGGTCGGGTCAGCCTTCTGCTGGCCGGCGATGTCGGGTGCCGAGCCGTGCACCGGCTCGAACATCGACGGGGCGGTCCGGTCGGGGTTGATGTTGCCGGAGGCTGCCAGGCCGATGCCGCCGGTGATGGCAGCGGCGAGGTCGGTGATGATGTCGCCGAACAGGTTGTCGGTCACGATCACGTCGAAGCGCGACGGATCGGTCGTCAGGTGGATCATGGCTGCGTCGATGTGCATGTAGTCGGTGCTGACCTCGGGGTACTCCCCGGCCACGCTCTGGAAGAGCCGCCACCAGAGAGAGCCGGCGTTGACGAGCACGTTGGTCTTGTGGACCAGCGTCAGCTTCTTGCGCGGGCGCCTCTGCGCACGGGCAAACGCGTCGCGAACCAGACGCTCCACACCGAAGGCGGTGTTGACCGAGACCTCGGTGGCCACCTCGGCAGGGGTGCCGACCCGGAGGGCGCCGCCGTTGCCCGTGTAGGGCCCTTCGGTGCCTTCGCGGACGACGATGAAGTCGACCTCACCCGGATCGGCGAGCGGCGACGTCGCGCCGGGGTAGATCTTCGACGGACGCAGGTTCACGTAGTGGTCGAGCTCGAAGCGAAGCCGAAGGAGCAGTCCCCGCTCGAGAATGCCGGACGGAAGGTTCGGGTCGTTCGGCTTGCCGCCGACCGCACCGAGGAGGATCGCGTCGTGTTGACGGATCTCCTCGAGCACCGAGTCGGGCAGGACCTCACCGGTGCGCAGATATCTCTCGGCGCCCAGGTCATAACGCGTGGGTTCGAACTTCACGTTCGACGGCGTGACCTGCTCGAGCACCTTGAGCGCCTCTGCGGTTACTTCGGTTCCGATCCCGTCACCCGGGATAACTGCAAGCTTCAATGACTGGGGAAGAGTGGACGCGGTAGGCATTCCCCAGACTCTAGTTGTCGTCGGGGCGTTCGCCGCCGTTGTCTCGCAGGTCAAGAGCAGCCTGCAGTGCCTGGTGGCTGGTTGGGCTCTCCGGGTCGTTCCGCGCCGGGCCCCACTCTGGGTACATCTCGTACATGGTCTTGTTTCCTTCACGTCTGGGCTTGCTCGAGGCCTGTGTTGACTGGGCTACAGGGGCCTCCGCGAAAGGAGCCGGGCAACAGACCTCGAGACGGCCCGCGGATTGCGCGGAAACCGGAGGTGTGTCGAGAGAAGGATGCGGGTGGTGCTTCGCTACTCGCTCGCGGAGGTTCTGCCTGGGCAGATTCGCAAGGCCAGTGGCGGACATCGCCGAACTCCGCGGCGAGGTGGCCTTACTTAAGAGGCCTCGCCACGGCGGTCAATGAGTACGTAGAACTTCCGCATGGTTCGACAAGGGTAAGCAGTGACCCGCTCTGCTGTCCCGGAAAATAGTTGGATGTCCCATGATTCGAGACTGCGATCGGCCGACTGGACTCCCAGCGGGCATTTGCGAGACTCGACCACATGAGTGCCCCACCCGATGTCCCCGCGATCGTCTCGCGTGCGTTCGACGTCTCCCGCCGCAGTGGCTACGTGTCGTTCTGTCGCAACGAGACCGGTCGGCTGCTCGCGGCACTGGCGGCGACGCGCGGTGGCACGCTCGCGGAGTTCGGCACCGGTTGCGGCGTGGGTACGGCGTGGCTGCGGTCCGGTGTCCGCGCAGGCGCGACGATCCTCACCGCCGAGCTCGATCCCAAGCTGGCCAAGGGTGCAGCCGAGATCTTCAAGGACGACAACCAGGTCGAGGTGGTCGCCGCCAACTGGTCGACACTGCACGACAAGGGCCCGTTCTCGTTGCTGTTCCTCGACGCCCGCGAGCCAGCCGACTCCGGCGCCGACCAGGTTTTCGACCTCGTCGAGGACGGCGGAATCGTCGTCCTCGACGACTTCGTGCCGTGCGAGTCCTGGCCACCCATCTCCGGTGGTCGGGTCGACGTGTTCCGCGAGCAGTGGTTGCTCGATGAGCGATTCACCGCCGCCGAGGTGATGGTCGCGCCCGACGCGTCGGTCCTGATCGCCACCAAGCGCTGAGCCGTCAGGCGGTCGCGAGGCCCTCCTCCTCGGGCAGGACGACCTCCTTGATCATCTCCTCCATCTGCTCCGTGGACAGGCAGACGCGCATGGCCCAGAAGTAGATGACCAGGCTGAAGGCCGCGACCACCACCATGTCCCACCACAGCGGGAAGACCGGGTTCTTCAGCGGTCCGAAGTCGCTCAGGTAGACGATCAGCCCCATCCCGATGAGGTACGGCGGCAACCAGGCGGCCGCCTTCCACTCCAGGACGGGGGTGTGCTCGTTGAGGTTCAGGGCGCGGCTGATCCCGAGGATCAGGTAGCCGATCAGAATGGCGATCCCGAGCTTCCAGTCCGTCGTCCACCCCGACCACAGGATGATCAGGCCGGAGATGACAAAGGCAAATGGCGCAATCACCTCGGCAAACGGAAGCCGATAGGGCCGCACGGCATCGGGCAGCCGTCTGCGGAACGCACCGAGCGAGAGCGGTGCACCGGCGTACATCAGCACGGAGGCGCTGGTGATCAGGCCGACGAGCGACTGCCAGCTGGGGAACGGCAGGAAGCACACGCAGCCGGTGATGAACGCGGCAATCAGCCCCACCCACGGCACACCGCGCTTGTTGGTCCACTCGAACATGGTCGGGACGTAACCGTTGCGGGACAGTCCGTAGGACACCCGCGAGCTGCCGGTCGTGTAGATCAGACCGGTGCCGGCCGGGGAGATGATCGCGTCGGCGTACAGGAGCCACGCCAGCCACCCGATGCTGAGCACGGTCGCGATCTCGGCGAACGGGCCGGTGAACACGGTGTAGTAGGCCTTGGAGGAGGCATCGGTCCAGGTCGCGCCGATCGCGCTCTTCGGCAGGGCCAGGAGGAACGAGACCTGCAGCGCGATGTAGATGATCATGCCGAGCACGATCGACCCGATGATCGCGAACGGTACGTCGCGGCGTGGGTTCTTGCTCTCACCGGCCAGCTGGTCGGCCTGCTCGAACCCGAGGTAGGAGAAGATGATGCCGCCGGTCGAGACCGCGGCAAGGATGCCCTTGGCGCCGTCGGGGCTGAAGCCGTCTGCGGCATGGAAGTTCGACGTATGGAAGTTCGCGAACGCCAGCACGAAGATCGTGAGCAAGGGAATCGCGACCTTCCACCAGGTCGCGGCGCTGTTGGTCGCAGCGAGCTTCTTGACCCCAAGGAAGTTGATCGCCGCCATCAGGGCCATCAGGATCACCGCGATCACGATGCCCGTCGCGGTGAGGACGCCGGTTGTCGGCTTCACCCAGCTGTGCGCGAAGTCGTAGTGCTGGGCATAGGTGAGCATCGCCGAGACCTCGATCGGCGCGACGGTGGCTGCCTGAAGCCAGGAGAACCAGCCGAAGGAGGCTCCGGCGGCGCCGCCGAACGCGTAGTGCGGGAAGCGCGCGGTGCCACCCGACACGGGGTACATCCCGCCGAGCTCGGCGTGCACCAGCGCAAGGACCAGGATGGCGAAGCCTCCGATGACCCAGGAGATGATCGCGGCCGGTCCGGCGGCCATCAGGCCCTTCTGCGCTCCGAAGAGCCAGCCGGACCCGATGATCGAGCCCATCGAGGCCCACAGGAGACCGATCAGGCCCACTTCGCGTTTGAGGGCAGTGGATCTGCGTGGAGCCTTCGGTGCGGTTGCGGTTGCAGACATGTCAGGGCCTCCCAGGTGTCGGGCAGACGATGACCAGCGAGCCACCGCCGCCGAACAGCGTAGCCCTGACGTGACCCAGGTCACATCACCAGAGATGCTGGACTTTCAGTCGAGGTCGACGATGAACCTGGGCAACAGGACCTGGACCAGCGGTCCGATCGCGACGGCGTAGATGAGCGTTCCGATGCCGAAGACGCCGCCGAGGAAGAGGCCGACCACCACGACGGTGACCTCCAGGCTGGTGCGGACGACTCTGATCGAGAGGCCGGTGCGCCGATGCAGCCCGGTCATCAGCCCGTCGCGTGGGCCCGGCCCGAACTGGGAGCCGATGTAGAGGGCGGTGGCGAGTGCGTTGCCGAACACACCACCGGCCATCAGCAGCAGCCGCACCCACAGCGTCGAGGGCTCACTGAGTACGCCGAGCGCCACGTCGGCCGAGAGGCCGATCAGGAACGAGTTCAGGATCGTGCCGAGGCCGGGCATCTCCTTGAGCGGGATCCAGAAGAGCAGCACGACCACGCTCATCGCGATGACCGCCGTACCGATGCTGACGGAGAAGTGGTCGGCGAGGCCCTGGTGCATGACGTCCCACGGGGCATTGCCGAGCGTCGCGCGGATCATCATGGCCAGCGTGACGCCGTAGAGCAACAGCCCGAAGACCAGTTGAGACAGCCGCCGCGTCAGCCGGCCGGCACGGAGCTGGGCGATCGGGCCGAGGAGTGCGAGCTCGCGGCGGAGGCGGGGAGTCTGGACGGCGGCACTCATGGGCCAAGCCAACCCGCAATTGGTCTGCTTTCAAATAGCCAATCATGGAATACTGGCCTGCATGACCGTCCTCGCCGCTGCCCGGGTCGCCACCCTGGTGGGTGCCTTCGACCGCTCGCCCGCCTACCTCGGACTCGCCGAGGCGCTCCGGATGCTGATTGCCGAGGGCCGGGTCCCCGTCGGGGCGCGGCTGCCGAGCGAGCGTGACCTCACCACCGCCCTGGGCGTGAGCCGTACCACGGTCACCCGGGCGTATGCCGTCCTCCGCGAAGAGCGCTACCTCGACTCGCAGCTCGGCTCGGGCAGCGTCACCCGGTTGCCGGTGTCACGACTCGGCCGGACCGACCACCTGCTGATCCCGCGCGGCAGCGACGAGGACAGCATCGACCTGACGATTGCGACGCCGGCCGCTCCCCCGGGGACCGCAGCTGCCTACGAACGGGCGGTGAGCCAGCTGCCGGCGTACCTCTCGGGGACCGGCTACTACCCGACCGGCTTGCCAGCACTGCGCGAAGCTCTCGCCGCTCGGTACGCCGTGCGCGGGTTGGCAACCGACCCGAGCCAGATCGTGATCGTCGCGGGAGCACTTGCCGGGGTGGCCGTTGCGGCTCAGGCACTGATCGGGCCGGGCGACCGGGTGCTGGTGGAGACGCCGACGTACCCGAACCCGATCACGACCCTGCGCGCGCGGCATGCCCGGCTGCTCACCACGGCCGTCGATCCCGAGCACGGCTGGGACGTCGAACATCTGGGTCGCCTTGCGACCCAGGCGAAGGCCGCTTATCTGATCCCGGACTTCCACAACCCGACCGGTGCGCTGATGTCATCGGCGACACGCATCGAGGTCGCTGCGGCCCTCGGCGACACCGTGCCGATCGTGGACGAGTCGATGGTCGACCTCGCACTCGACGACGATCCGATGCCCGAGCCGTTCGCCGTGCACTCCCGCGACGCGATCACGGTCGGCAGCTCGAGCAAGGCGTTCTGGGGTGGGCTCCGGATCGGCTGGATGCGGGTCCCCACCAGTCGGGTCGCCGCAGTGACCGCCGCCCGGATGAGCCTGGATCTGTCGTCGCCCCCGGTGGAACAGCTGGTCCTGCTGGAGATGCTCGCCGACGAGGCGACCATCCGGGAGCACCACCGATCCACCTTGCTCGCCTCGCGAGCTGCCCTGCTCACTGCGATCGCGGGACGGCTCCCGTCCTGGGAGGTCGCGCCGGGTGGTGGCGGGCTCGCGCTGTGGTGCCGGCTGCCCGAACCACTGTCCTCGACGCTCAGCGTCACCGCCGAACGACAGGGGGTCTACCTCGCTGCCGGGCCGAGCTTCGCACCCGAAGGCGGGCTTGAGCACCGGGTCAGGATCCCCTACACCCAGCGGCCGGACGTGCTCATCGAGGCAGTACGCCGGATCGCGCTCGCCTGGGACGAGGCGATCGCAGAGGATCGTCGTACGACACGAACGGGGCGGATCCCCGTCGTGGCCTGACCCTCAGCGTTGCGATCCGCGTCGAAACACGGATCGCAACGACTGACCTACTTCCAGACGTGTACGTAGTCGATGGACGTCGTCGCAGGCAGCGGCGTCGTGACCGGGTTGAAGGCGTTGGCGCCGACACCCAGGCCCTGTGTGAGCGCGATCATGAACGCCTTGTTGAAAGGCGCCGGCTTGACCAGGCCGAACGGCGTCCAGCTGTCGGAGACGCAGGTCTGGCCGTCGTAGGAGATCGTGATCGACGTAGGCGTCCACTCGGCCGCGTAGGTGTGGTAGGCGCTGAGGTCGCTGATCATGCAGTAGTTGTTCGTCACGTTCGGGTCGTAGACCGCCGGCACATAGTGGATGTACGGGATCGCCCGGTCCGCGAGTGCGCTGTAGGTCTCGGCGATGTCGATCTCGCCGTCATATGGCCACGGGGCCCCGGTCAGGTTCTGCGGCCACAGCCAGAGCGAGCTCTGCAGGCCGGCAACCTTCGCGGCGGGGAACTTGGCGCGGATCTCGAACCGGCCGTACGCCTGGGAGAACTTGTTCCAGGTGCTGACCATGCCGGCGGTGTACTGCGTGGCGTAGTTGCCGGTCGCACTCGCGCAGGTGAACGCCTTCGGCTCCTTGCGTGCCGTCAGGTTGAGTGCACCATCCGCGACCGAGACGTTGTTGGAGGTGTCGACGTAGCACGCGGCCGGGCTGCCGAACCCGCTCGCAGAGGTCAGCTGCGCCGACCACTTGCTCGTGTCGAGCACCGAGTTGGTGAAGTCGTCGCCGAAGGTGCAGGTCCAGTACCCGCCACCCGGCTTGGGGATCTGGGTCGATCCGCAGTTCGGTGCGACGACGGCCTTCGGCGCGGCGACGGGCGCCTTGGAGGGCGCCTCCGGCCGGGCGTTGGCGCCCAGGCTCGTCAAGCCCAGCAACGCGAGAACAGCAACAATGACGCAGGCGCAGCGGCGCGCGGTAGTAGACATCTGAGGACCCTCTCCCTAACTCCTGCGCAGAGGCTAGCGGTGATTGTTGCGGCCCGCATCATTCCCGAAAGAACTATGGCGCAACGGCTTGCAGGCACTGACCCGAACGGACCAGGCCCGCGCCGTCACTCGGTCAGGTCGACTCCACGCACGGTCTCCGCGTCGATCGAGGTGCGGATCTGCTCGAGAACCTCTGCGGGTACGGCGGAGTCCACCGAGAGCGCAACCAGCGCCTGGCCACCCTTTTCGTCACGCGAGACCTGCATGCCGGCGATGTTCACTCCGGACTCCCCGAGGATCTGGCCGACGGTGCCGACCATGCCCGGGCGGTCCTCGTAGCGGAAGAACGCCAGGTGCTCGGTCGGCTCGAGGTCGACCAGGAAACCGTTGACCTCGACGAGTCGTTCGCGCTGGTTGAGGCCGACCAGGGTGCCCGAGACCGAGATCTGGGTGCCGTCCATCAGCGTGCCGCGCAGGGTGATCAGGTTCCGGTGGTCCGGGCTCTCCGACTCGGTCACGAGGCGTACGGCGGTCCCGCGTTCGGCCGCCAGCAGCGGGGCGTTCACATAGGACACCTGCTCCTCGACGATGTCGGTGAAGACGCCCTTGAGGGCAGCGAGCTCGAGCACCTTGACATCGAACTCGGTGATCTCGCCGCGGACCTCGACGTCGAGCGACTGTGCGACCTCACCCGCGAGCGAGGTGAAGATCCGGCCGAGCTTCTCGGTCAGCGGGATGCCGGGCCGGACGTCCTCCGCGATGACGCCACCCTGCACGTTGACCGCGTCGGGGACGAGCTCGCCACCGAGCGCGAGCCGGACCGACTTGGCCACTGCGATGCCGGCCTTCTCCTGCGCTTCGTCAGTGGAGGCGCCGAGGTGCGGCGTCGCGACGACGTTGTCGAGCTCGAAGAGCGGGCTGTCCGTGCAGGGCTCCTTGGCGAAGACGTCGAGGCCGGCAGCCGCGATGCGACCGGTCTTGAGGGCGTCGTACAACGCGGCCTCGTCGACGATCCCGCCACGGGCTGCGTTGACGAGCACCAGTGAGGGCTTGGCCATCGCGAACTGGTCGGCGCCGATCAGGCCAATGGTCTCGGGCGTCTTCGGGAGGTGCACGCTCATGAAGTCGGACTCGGCGAGCAGCTCGTCGAGGGTGACCATCCGGACGCCCATCTGCGCGGCACGGCCGGCCTGCACGTAGGGGTCGTAGGCGACCACCTTCATGCCGAACGCCGAGAGCCGCTGCGCGACGAGGGCGCCGATGCGACCCAGGCCGACGATGCCGACGGTCTTCTCGTACAGCTCGATGCCGGTGTACTTCGAGCGCTTCCACTCGCCGTTCCTCAGCGCGGCGTGAGCCGGAGAGACGTGCCGCGCGGCAGCGAGCATCAGCGCGACGGCGAGCTCGGCGGCGCTGACGATGTTGGAGGTTGGCGCATTCACGACCATCACGCCGTTCTGGGTGGCGGCCTTGACATCGACGTTGTCGAGGCCGACACCGGCCCGGGCGATGATCCGGAGCTTCTTGGCGGCAGCGAGGGCCTCGCCGTCGACCTTCGTCGCCGAACGGACCAGGATCGCGTCCACGTCGACGATCGCCGCGAGCAGCTGGGCACGGTCGGCACCATCGCAGTTGCGAACTTCGAAGTCGGGACCAAGCGCGTCCAGGGTCGCGGGGCTGAGCTCTTCGGCGATGAGTACGACGGGCCTGTTGGTCACGATGAGTCCTCAGCTGTGGTGAGTTCGTTTCGGCTGGCTCTGCCTCTGCATGGTGTCGAGAGGTGGCCGTGCACGACGCTGTGCCCAGATTGAAAAACCCTACCCGATCGACAGCCGCGCGGCGGGGCTGTCCGGATGAAGATCGAGGCCGGAGTGATGAGCGCGGCCGACGCAATTGAATTGGCGCGCACGTCCCACCCGGCGGCCCTAGGATCACGACCGTGAGCAACCTCTGGGCGCTCCCCATGTTCGTTTTCCGGCGTACGCCGGCGTCCGTCGCCCGATTCCTCGACAGCCGTCGCGGCCTGCTCAGTGTCTCTGCAGCCGCCGCGCTGTGGGGGACGACCGGCGTCATCGCCCAGCACCTGCACGCCCGGCTCGGACTCTCCGTCCTGGCCATCAGCTTCTACCGGCTCGCCGTCGCCGCGGTGGTCCTTGCGCCGGTCCTGATCCGGACGAGCCGGCTGCAGTGGCGCTCGGTCCTCGACCACCGGGTCGGGGTGGTGGCCTCGGGCGTCGGCCTGGCGGCCTACCAGGCGCTCTACTACCTCGCGGTGACCTGGGTCGGCGTCAGCGTCGCCACCCTGGTCAGCCTCGGTCTTGCACCCGTCGCCCTGATCGTGGTGGCTGCGGCGCGCGACCGTCGCCGCCCCACTCCGTCGACTCTCGCCATCGCTGGTTTCGCGCTGGTCGGGCTGGGGCTCGTCTCGCTCTTCCCTGCGCACAGCCACAGCTCCGCACCTCATCCGACACTCGGAGTGCTCGCCGCGGTCGGCTCCGGGATCGGCTACGCGGCCGCCACCCTGCTGACCCAGCACCTGAGCCGGCACACGTCCGCTCTCGGCCTGACCGCACTCACGAGCACGATCGGAGCACTCTCGCTGTTGCCGTGTGCACTGTTCATCGGCTCGGGGCTGACGTTCGCTGCCGACACGGAATCCCTTCTGCAGCTGGGATTCATCGGCGCCGGCGCAACGGCGCTCGCGTATGCACTGTTCTATGCCGGACTGCGCACGACGCCGAGCGAGATCTCGTCAGTGCTCACGCTGATCGAGCCGCTGACGGCCACCGCGCTCGCGGTCGTGCTCCTGAGTGAGCCGATGTCGGGTGCGGGCATTGTGGGCAGCGTGCTGCTCCTCGCGGCCGTGGCCGGGCTCTATCTGAGGCCGGCCGCACCGACCGTCGAGCTGGGCGTCTGACGCGTCAGATGGCGCAGCCGTCAGGCCCGCAGGTCTCGTCGGCGTTGCCCCCGACGATGTCGAGCAACGGGTGCGACTCCGACCAGGCCCGTTCGAGAACCTGGGTGAACGTCTCCGCGGGCTGGGCACCCGAGACGCCGTACTTCTCGTCGATGACGAAGAACGGCACGCCGGTTGCCCCGAGCGCAGCCGCCCTGCGGATGTCGGACTCGACAGCGTCGGCGTACTCGTTGCCGGCAAGGACCTCCTTGACCCGGACCTCGTCGAGGCCGACGGTCGCAGCGGCCTTGGCGAGGACGTCGTGGTCGGCCACGTTCTCCGCCCGGAGGAAGTACGCCGCGAGCAGCTCCTCCTTCAACCGAGCCTGGACATCGGGCCCGTCGGCGAGGGCGAGGTGCAGCAGCCGATGGGCGTCGACGGTGTTGCCACGCTTCGCCTCGCCAAGCCGGAACAGCAGCCCCTCTTCGGCAGCGACTGCTTCGACCCGGTCGATCATCTGCTGACCCTCGGCAGCTCCGCCGCCGTACTTCGCACCCAGGTGCTCGGCCACGGTCTGCGTCGCCTCCCGGGGCGCGCCGGGGTCGAGCTGGAAGGAGCGATAGACGACCTCGACGGGGTGCTCGAAGGTCGCCAGCGCGGTCTCGAGGCGGCGCTTTCCGATGAAGCACCAGGGACACACGACGTCGGACCAGATCTCGATTTTCACGTAGATCACAACCGCATCCGGTGCCAGTCTGTTCCCCATGTACGTGGAGACCGAGCGGCTGGTGATCCGTCCGTGGCGCTACGACGAGGCCGCGCGGATGCTCGACATCCTCAGCAGGGTCGAGGTAGCCAAGTGGCTCGGTGACGGTGAGCCGGTGCTGATGACGGACCTCGACGAGGCGCACCAGCGGATCGACTCGTGGACCGCCAGGTCCGTCGTACCTCCGCTCGGGCTGTGGGCCATCGAGGTCGCGACCACCGGAGAAGTGGCCGGCACCGTGTTGCTCGTCGTACTCCCGAACGCAGAGGACGGCGAGGTCGAGATCGGCTGGCACCTGCATCCCGACTCCTGGGGCAATGGCTACGCGACCGAGGCGGCCCGAGCCGTGCTCGGTCACGGTTTCGAGGCCGGGTTGCCGGAGATCTTCGCGGTCACGCACCTGGCCAACGAGCCGTCCCAGAACGTCTGCCGCAAGATCGGGATGACCCATCTCGGCACCACCGACAAGTGGTACGACGAACCGTCCGAGCTCTACCGGATCACTGCCGACGAGTGGCGCGCCCGAGTCACCCGATGAGCCGGACCGGAGTGGTCGTCGTGATCGCGACAGCCGCTGAGATCATCCGGGATCTGCGGATGGTCCACGATCCACTGGCGGCACGCGGCGTCCCTGCGCACGTGACGATCCTGTTCCCGTTCCGGTCGGTGGTCGACGACTCGACAGCTCAACAGATCTCGACGATCGCCAGCCAGACAAGGCCGTTCGACGTCACCTTCTCATCCGTCGAACGCTTCGGCGACGAGGTCGTCTACCTCGTCCCCGAGCCGGCAGCCGCGTTCTCGGCGCTCATCGGACTCTTCGTCGAGGCCTTCCCGGACTGTCCGCCGTACGCCGGCAAGCATCCTGACCCGACCCCGCACCTCACGGTGGGGAGCAACCTGATCCCCGGCGCCGCCGACGAGCTCGTCGCAGCGATCGGCACTCTCTCGATCACCACGAGGGTCGATCGACTCACCCTCTTGGTCGAGCAGGACGACGGCGCCTGGACGACCAGTCAGACCTGGCCGCTCGGAACTTCCCGCTGAAATTGCACGCTCCCCGTGCAATGTTTCGCACGGGGAGCGTCGAATTCGCTGGGTACCCAGTGAATTCGCAGCACAAATCAGCGGGCGGAGGTGCCCTCCGTGTAGTCGGAGTCGTGACTCTTGACCCAGGACATCAGCTTGCGGAGCTCGCGACCGGTCTCCTCGATCGGGTGCTCCTCGCCCTTCTTGCGGAGCGCCTTGAACTCGGGAGCTCCGGCGTCCTGGTCGGCGATGAACCGCTCGGCGAAGGCGCCGTTCTGGATGTCCTTCAGAACGGCCTGCATGTTCTCCTTGACGCGCTCGTCGATGACCCGGGGGCCGGAGACGTAGTCGCCGTACTCAGCGGTGTCGGAGACCGACCAGCGCTGCTTGGCGATGCCGCCTTCATACATCAGGTCGACGATCAGCTTCAGCTCGTGCAGGCACTCGAAGTACGCGACCTCGGGCTGGTAGCCGGCCTCGATCAGGGTCTCGAAGCCGTACATCACCAGCTGCGAGGCACCGCCACAGAGCACGGCCTGCTCACCGAACAGGTCGGTCTCGGTCTCCTCCGTGAAGGTGGTCTTGATGCCGCCGGCACGGAGGCCGCCGATCGCCTTCGCGTAGGAGAGCGCGACGTCCCAGGCCTTGCCGGACGCGTCCTTCTCCACCGCGACGAGCACGGGTACGCCGCGACCGTCGACGTACTCACGACGGACCAGGTGGCCCGGGCCCTTCGGCGCGACCATGAACACGTCGACGCCCTCGGGCGGGGTGATGTAGCCGTAACGGATGTTGAAGCCGTGGCCGAAGACGAGGGTGTCTCCGGCGGTGAGGTTGGGCTCGATCTCGTTGGCGTAGAGGGTCCGCTGGACCTGGTCGGGCGCGAGGATGACGATCAGGTCGGCCTCCTCGACAGCCTCGGCCGGCGTGAGGACGCGCAGGCCCTCGGCCTCAGCCTTCGCGCGGCTCTTGGAGCCCTCCTGCAGGCCGATGCGGACATCGACTCCGGAGTCACGCAACGACAGCGCATGGGCATGGCCCTGGCTGCCGTAACCGATCACAGCAACGTTCTTGCCCTGGATCAGGGACAGGTCGGCGTGGTCGTCGTAGAACATCTCAGCCACTGGGGCTCTCCTTCGTGTTGGTGCAGTTGTGTGGTCTCGACAAGCTCGACCACCGGATGGGTTATGCGGACTGGGGCACCGGCACGGGGACCGGTGTCGGGCGGAGCGTGCGTTCGGTGATCGAGCGTCCGCCACGACCGATCGCGATCGTGCCGGACTGGACGAGCTCCCGGATGCCGAACGGCTCGAGCACCTTGAGGAAGTCCGAGAGCTTGTCGGCGTTGCCGGTGACCTCGATCGTGATGGCGTCGGTGGCCACGTCGACCACCTTGGCACGGAAGAGCTGTACGGCGTCGAGCACCTGCCCACGTGTGTCCGCGTCGGCCTTCACCTTGACGAGCAGCAGCTCACGTTCGATCGCCTCCCGGTCCTCGAGCTCGACGATCTTGATCACCTCGACGAGCTTGTTGAGCTGCTTGGTGACCTGCTCGAGCGGGGACTCCTCGACGTTGACCACGATCGTCATCCGGGAGACCTCGGGATGCTCGGTCGGGCCGACGGCGAGGGAGTCGATGTTGAAGCCACGGCGACTGAACAGGCCGGCGATCCGGGCGAGGACACCGGGCTTGTTCTCGACCAGGACCGACAAAGTGTGAACACTCATCAGAGATCATCCTCATCGAAGTCGGGCGCGAGATCTCGCGCGTACTGGATGGCGTCGTTCGAGGTGCCGGCGGCGACCATCGGCCAGACCATCGCGTCGCGGTGCACGCGGAAGTCGACCACGACGGGGACGTCGTTGATCTCCATGGCCTTGTTGATGGTCGCGTCGACGTCGCTCGCGTTGTCACACGACAGCCCGACCGCGCCGTACGCCTCGGCAAGCTTGACGAAGTCGGGGATCCGCCTCTTGGGGCCAGTGTGGAGGTCGGTATTGCTGTAACGACTGTTGTAGAACAGCGTCTGCCACTGCCGGACCATGCCGAGCGACTCGTTGTTGATGATCGCGACCTTGATCGGGATGTTCTCGATCGTGCAGGTCGCGAGTTCCTGGTTGGTCATCTGGAAGCAGCCGTCGCCGTCGATCGCCCAGACGGTGCTGTCGGGCATGCCGACCTTGGCACCCATCGCGGCTGGTACGGCGAAGCCCATCGTGCCCAGACCACCGGAGTTGATCCAGGTGTTGGGGTTCTCGAAGCCGACGTAGTGCGTGGCCCACATCTGGTGCTGGCCGACGCCCGAGCAGTAGATCGACTCCGGGCCGCTGATCTGGCCCAGCCGCTGGATGACGTACTGCGGCGCCAGGCCCTCGGCAGGGGTGTCGTAGGCCAGCGGGTAGCGCGCCTTGATGTCGGCGAGGAACTTCACCCAGCCTTCGTAGTCACCGGTGTTGCCGGCGTCCTGCTCGGCCTGCAGCGCGACGATCAGGTCGGCGATCACCTCGCGGCAGTCGCCCACGATCGGCACGTCGACGATGCGGTTCTTGCCGATCTCGGCCGGGTCGATGTCGGCGTGGATCACCTTGGCGTTGGGGGCGAACGAGTCGAGGTTGCCGGTCACCCGATCGTCGAACCGCGCACCCAGGCTGATGATCAGGTCGCTCTTCTGCAGGCCGGCGACCGCGGAGACCGTGCCGTGCATGCCGGGCATGCCGAGGTGCTGCGGGTGGCTGTCGGGGAACGCACCCCGGGCCATCAGCGTCGTGACAACGGGCATGCCGGTCATCTCGGCGAGGACCCGGAGCTCCTTCGACGCGCGCGCCCGGATCACACCGCCGCCGACGTACAACACCGGCCGGCGGGCCTCGAGGATCAGCCGCGAGGCCTCCCTGATCTGCTTCGAGTGCGGCCTGGTGACAGGTCGGTAGCCGGGCAGGTTGATCTCGGTGGGCCAGTTGAACGTCGTCATCGAGGTCAGCGCCGACTTCGCCACGTCGACGAGGACCGGTCCGGGGCGTCCGGTGGACGCCAGGTAGAAGGCCTCGGCGATCGTCCGCGGGATCTCGGCCGGGTCGGTGACGAGGAAGTTGTGCTTGGTGATCGGCATCGTGATGCCGCGGATGTCGGCTTCCTGGAAGGCGTCCGTACCGATGAAGGCGGCGCCGACCTGACCGGTGACGGCCACCATCGGGACCGAGTCCATGTAGGCGTCCGCGATCGGGGTGACCAGGTTGGTGGCACCCGGACCCGAGGTCGCCATGCAGACGCCGACCTTGCCGGTCGCGGTGGCGTACCCCTGCGCGGCGTGGCCCGCGCCCTGTTCGTGGCGAACCAGGATGTGGCGGATCTTCGAGTCGAAGAGGGGGTCGTACGCCGGGAGGATCGCGCCACCCGGGATGCCGAAGATGTTCTCGGCGCCCGCACACTCCAGGGACTTGATCAGGCTCTGCGCACCGGTGACGGCAGCCCCGTGGGCTGCGTCGGCTCCGTTGTCGCTCATCTCTTCCTCAGGCCTTCTTCTCGGTCAGGTACTGCTGTTGTCTTTGGCTTGTCTTTGGCCAACAAAAAACCCCCCGGCCTGTCGGCGACGGAGGGTGACGCGTGTGCTGCAGCCGGGGTGGCTCAGCCTACGCGTCGTGGGCGTACTACGAGGTTCTGAAAACGCATGAGCCAAGACTCCCCGCGGGCTTGATCTCCGTCAACTCAGTGTGACAGGAGTCCCAAGATGTGGAACTCCGATCCCGGTATGTGGCCGCCCGGAATCGCGTCGCCCTGGGCGCCAAAGGTTTGTGCATCCGTCAACTAGGGCATGCAGTTGCCCATGACCTCAACGCAAACAGCGGCCAAGAGTCCATCGGGCCATTCGCTCAAACGAGAACTCGGGATCGTTGGCCTGCTCTTCGCGAGTGTCGGCTCGATCATCGGATCCGGTTGGCTCTTCGGTGCGCTGACCGCGGCCCAGGAGACCGGACCGGCGGCGATCATCTCGTGGTGCATCGGCGCCGTGATGGTGATGCTGATCGGCCTGGTGTACGCCGAGCTCGGCTCGATGTTCCCCATCGCCGGCGGCGTGGTCCGGTTCCCGCACCTGGCCTTCGGATCGTTCGCGAGCTTCACCTCGGGCTGGATCACCTGGGTAGCCGCGGCCACCACCGCTCCGATCGAGGTCGAGGGCGCGCTGCAGTACGCGACGAAGTACGCCGACTTCACCAAGGCGCACACCGTCGGGGGTGAGACCGTGCACACCCTGACTGCGCTCGGCTACGGAGCGGCAGTCGTGCTGCTGGCCTTCTTCGTGGTCGTGAACTACATCGGCATCAGCTGGTTCGCCCGGATCAACAATGTGCTGGTCGGCTGGAAGCTGGTGATGATCGTCCTGGTCATCGTGACCTTCCTCGTCACCGCGTTCCACGGCTCCAACTTCCACGAGTACGGCTTCATCACCCACGGCTGGAAGGGCGTCTTCTCCGCGGTTGCGACGTCGGGCATCGTGTTCTCCTACCTCGGCTTCCGGCAGGCGATCGAGCTCGCCGGCGAGGGCTCGAACCCGAAGCGCAACATCCCGCTGGCCGTGGTCGGCTCGATCCTGATCACCGCAGTCCTCTACATCCTTCTCCAGATCGCCTTCATCGGTTCGGTCCGACCGGAGGACCTGATGAGCTCGCATGGCTGGTCCAAGCTGGACTTCGCCAACTCGTTCGGTCCGCTGGCTGCAATCGCCTCGCTGATCGGAGTGGGCTGGCTGGCCACCCTGCTCTACATCGACGCCTTCATCTCCCCCGGAGACACGGGCCTGATCTACACGACCACCTCCGCACGGATGACCTACGCGATGGCCCGCAACGGCAACGCCCCGAGCGGGCTGGCCCGGACGACCTCGCGTGGAGCGCCGCTGATCAGCCTGGTCCTCGGGTTCGTCGTCGGGCTCATCGTCTTGTTGCCGTTCCCCAGCTGGCAGCAGCTGGTCGGCTTCATCACCTCGGCGACCGTGCTGTCCTTCGGCTCCGGTCCCCTGGTCCTTGCCGCGCTTCGCCGGCGGCTGCCTGACCAGGAGCGCACCTTCCGGCTGCCCGGTGGCGATCTGATCCCGATCCTGGGGTTCTGGTCGAGCAACCTGATCGTCTACTGGACCGGATGGGACATCGACTGGAAGCTCTTCGTCACCGTCCTCCTCGGCTGGGCCCTGCTGGTCCTCCACGAGAACATCAGCAAGGAGACCGCACCCCTCGACTTCCTGACCGGGCTGTGGGTGCCCGTCTGGCTGGTCCTGCTGGCGACGCTGTCGTTCATCGGAGACTTTGGGGGCGGCAAGGGCTGGGTCGGCTTCTGGCCGGCGATCGGGCTCGCCGCGCTGCTCTCGGTCGGCGTCTTCTACTGGGCGGTCCACCTGGCCCTGCCCGCTGACCGGATCAACGAGCACATCGTCGAGGCCGAGCGTGACAGCGACGAGGAGGAAGCGGCCTTCAGCGACGCCGGCTGATCAGGACTCGTTCGTGAGGTCCGCGAGCGAGGTGCGCTGACGACCGGCTGCATCGAAGTTCGCCGGCGCCAGCCAGGTGTCGTAGGCCTTCTTCAACCGCGGCCAGTCGTCGTCGGTGATCGCAAACCAGTCGGTGTCGCGGTTGCGGCCCTTGTAGACCAGCGCCTTGGAGAACCGGCCTTCATGCCGGAATCCCAGTCGGGCGGCGGCCTTCCGCGAGGGTCCGTTGAGGGAGTCACACTTCCACTCGTAGCGGCGGTAGCCGAGATCGTCGAAGACGTGCTGCATCAACAAGAACTGCGCCTCGGTCGCGAGGGTGCTTCGCTGCAACACCTCCGACAGCACGACGTGCCCGACTTCGACGGACCCCTGAGCAGGGTCGTTGCGGAGGTAGCTGAGCACGCCCAGGGGAGCTCCGGCTCCGTCGAGCACCACGAACGGCGTCAGACCCGGCATCACACCAACCGACTCGACGTACGCCGTGAAGCCCGCGCGATCCGTGAAGGGCCCGTGCGGCAGGTAGGTCCACAGTTGCGGGCCGGACCTCTCGACAAGAGCGTCGTGGAGTCCGTCGACGTGGGCGGCGGCCAGCGGCTCGACAACGCAGGTCCGGCCCGTGAGGGTGACCGGCCGGACAGGCGGGCGCGGCGACCAGTCCGGCACCGGCTCGCCGATGGGCTGGTCGTACTCGTTGATTGGCATGCGGCGACGTTAGCGACTTGGTCGGTCGAAGCGCATGCGAGATTTGCCGCCCACGGTCACTGGAAGCTGACGAACCGCACCCGCGGCAGCTCGCGCAGAACCTGGGCGGGTGTCATCCGGGGCTTGTCCTCGTCGTAGAAGAGCTTGAAGCCCATCCGGAACCTGTGCGGTCGTGAGACCCGGTTGTACGTCGCAAGCTTGGCCTTCGGTGGTCCGTAGCCGTCGATGTGCTGGACCAGCACCAGGTGCGTCCGCCGCGAGATCTTGCCGATGTTGCGGATCATGCTCGGCGTGAACTGGTGCAGCATGAACACCTTCTGTGGCAGCCGGTTCGTCGCGGTGAGCTGGTTGAGCCAGGCCGACGTACGGTTCACCTCGGACGCGCTGACCGAACCGATCACGTGTGCCGGGACCTGGTGCGGACCCATCCGCCATTCCGGATCCAGAGCGAGGCCCACCCAGGGGTCCTTGAGCGCCCACGCCCACCGCTTCGCGACGGTGAGGAAGTCGGACCGACCGGTCTGCAGGTCGAGCACCAGCAGCACCCGATGGCGATGGGCGGCGTCGATGTAGCGCTGCACGGCCGAGCGGTCGATGTCGTTGCTGTAGTCGCCGCCGGCGCCCGCCGAAGCCTGGGCGACCGACACGATCAGCTCGAAGACCGGCTGGGTGGGGCGGCCCGGGCGGGCGAACGGCTTCGCGGCCCTGAGCAGCCTCGGCATGATCTGATCCGGCCCCGCTTCCCCCAGCACACCGAGCGAGCCGGTGCCCGCAGTGCCGTAGTAGGCCACCAGGAAGTTGTGGTCGAAGACCCGATAGCCACCATTGGGCAGCGTCGGAACTGGCTTCGGAACGACATCGTGCGCGACCGGTGTGGTCTTCGCGTGCGTGGTGCGAGTCGTGTGCGTCGCGCCCTGATCCGATGACTCCACATCACTCGAACATGCGGTCACCGAGGTCAGCACCACGAGCACGGCTGAAAAGGCGATCCCCCGACGGTTCATGCCCTGAGCCTAGGTACGCCGACCGCACCAAGGGCGTAGACGCGGCCACGAGACCGTTGCCGGCTCGGAAATTCCCGGTCTCAGGGCTCCGGGTCGAAGTCGTACGCCGGCAGCCCGTCGATGCTGGTCCGGTTCTTCAGCCGGCGGTAGTCCCGAATCCCGTCGGGACCCCGTCGTTCCATGTTCGGGGTGAGCAGGTCGCGCTCGTCGACGTACTCCAGCAGCGGGAGGGCGTAGCCGCACGAGTCGCTGACCCGCTCCACGTCCACGACGACCACGGCTCGGGCAGCGGGATTGTCGGGAAAGCGTCCGGCCCAGGCCGCGAACTCATCGTCGTACGTCGTGACGAAACGCCCCTGGCCCTGGAGACGTACGACGTTCGGGGTCCGTTCGAAGGAGCAGAACATGATCGTGATCCGGCCATTGTCACGCAGGTGCGCGATCGTCTCGGCGCCGCTGGCCGTCAGGTCGAGGTAGGCGACCGTGTGGTCGTCGACGACGACGAAGCTGCCGTCGATCCCCTTCGGAGAGACGTTGACGTGTCCGCCGGTCCCCGACGGCGCGGTCGCCACGAAGAAGACGTGTTGCGCCTCGATGAACTCGCGCAGCCGGTCGTCGATGCGCTCGTGCACGTGGCCCATGGCGAGCGACTAACCGCAGACCGCGCCGTGTGCGGCCGACTGGACGACCTTGGCGTACTTGCCGAGCACGCCCTTCGTGTACTTCGGTGGCCGCGGCGACCAGCCCACCTGGCGAGCGGCAAGCTCCTCGGCGGAGACCGCCAGCTCGAGCGTCCGGTTGGCCACGTCGAGCGTGATCTGGTCGCCGTCACGGACGAACGCGATCGGACCGGCGTCGACGGCCTCGGGCGCGATGTGGCCGACGCAGAGGCCGGTCGTTCCGCCGGAGAAGCGGCCGTCGGTGATCAGCAGCACGTCCTTGCCGAGTCCGGCGCCCTTGATCGCACCGGTGATCGCGAGCATCTCGCGCATTCCGGGACCACCCTTGGGGCCCTCGTAGCGCAGCACCACGACGTCGTTGGCAAGGATCTTGCCCTCGGTGAGCGCGTCGAGTGCAGCCCGCTCGCCGTCGAAGACACGGGCCGTGCCGGTGAACACCTCGTCGTCGAAGCCGGCGCTCTTCACCACGGCGCCCTCAGGAGCCAGCGAGCCCTTGAGGATCGTCAGCCCGCCGCTCTTGTGGATCGGCTTGTCGAGAGAGCGGATGACGGTGCCGTCGAGCCCGGGAGGCGCGATGGCGGCGAGGTTCTCGGCCATCGTCTTGCCGGTCACGGTGAGCACGTCGCCGTGCATCATGCCGGCATCGAGCAGGGCCTTCATCACCATCGGGATGCCACCGACCTTGTCGATGTCGTTCATGACGTACTTGCCGAACGGCTTCAGGTCGGCCAGGTGCGGCACCTTGTCACCGATCCGGTTGAAGTCGTCGATGGTCAGGTCGACCTCGGCCTCGCGGGCGATCGCCAGCAGGTGGAGGACGGCGTTGGTCGAGCCGCCGAGCGCCATCACGACCGCGATCGCGTTCTCGAAGGCAGGCATCGTCATGATCTGGCGGGCAGTGATGCCCTGACGAAGCATCTCGACAACGGCCTCGCCCGACCTGTGCGCGAATCCGTCACGGCGACGGTCGACGGCGGGCGGGGCGGCGCTCCCGGGAAGGCTCATGCCCAGGGCCTCGCCCACGGACGCCATCGTGTTCGCGGTGTACATGCCGCCACAGGCGCCTTCGCCCGGGCAGATCGCGCGCTCGATGCGGTCGACCTCGGCCCGGGTGATCTTGCCTGCCAGACACGCGCCGACAGCCTCGAAGGCATCGATGATCGTCACGTCATGACCGTCGACCGAACCCGGCATCGTCGAACCGGCGTACAGGAAGACCGATGCCAGGTCGAGGCGGGCGGCCGCCATCAGCATGCCGGGCAGCGACTTGTCACAGCCGGCCAGCAGCACCGACCCGTCGAGTCGCTCGGCCATCATCACGGTCTCGACCGAGTCGGCGATGACCTCACGCGAGACAAGTGAGTAGTGCATCCCCTCGTGACCCATCGAGATGCCGTCGGAGACCGAGATCGTGCCGAACTCGAGCGGGTAGCCACCACCCGCGTGCACGCCGTTCTTCACGGCCTTCGCGAGCCGGTCCAGCGACAGGTTGCAGGGGGTGATCTCGTTCCAGCTCGACGCGACACCGATCTGCGGCTTGGCAAAGTCCGCGTCACCCATGCCTACCGCGCGGAGCATCCCGCGTGCGGCGGCCTTCTCGAGGCCATCGGTGACGTCGCGACTACGGGGCTTGATGTCGGGCTGGGTCATGCCCCAAGGCTAGTCGGAGGCGCCATCCGGTTAGCCAGGTGGTCGGCACGCGGAAAGCAGCTAGCTCGCAACCTCGACCGTTGCCGCGCGGACGACCATCACGTCGGGGAGGTTGACGTTCACCTGGGACCAGTGCTCGCCGGTGTCGACAGAAGCCCAGACGCCACCATTGCGCGCGCCGAAATAGAGGCCCGCCGTCTCGTGGTCGTCGGCGGTCATCGCGTCGCGCATCACGGCCACGAAGAAGTCATCGGGAAGGCCGTCCCCGAGTTCCTGCCAGGACTCCCCCGCGTCCCTGGACCGCCAGACCCGGGCGCGGGCGTCCTTGGGATAGCGGCGCTCCCCGCCCTGGATCGGGAACACGAAGATCGTGTCCGGCTCGTGCGGGTGTACGACGATCGGGAAGCCGAAGTCGACCGGCAGGCCGTCCGCGATCGACTTCCAGGAGACACCGTGGTCGTCGGAGCGGTAGACGCCACCGTGGTTCTGGGCGAACAGCCGCGCAGGTGCCGACGGATGGCGGGCAACCTTGTGCACGCACTGGCCGAACGCAGGGTACTGCTGACCTTCGGGCAGGAACTCCGCGATGATCCCCTGGTTGCGCGGCTCCCACGAGCCTCCCCCGTCGGCGGTCTGGTAGACGCCGCCGGTCGAGAGGGCCACGGTCACCGACTGCGGATCGGTCGGGTGCGGCAGCACGGTGTGGAAGGCCTGGCCGCCGAAGCCGGCGTTCCACTGCGGACGGTGCGGGTGGTCCCACAGCGCACGTTCGAGCGTAAAGGTCTCGCCGCGGTCATCGGAGCGGAAGACGGCACCCGGCTCGGTGCCGGCGTACACCACCTCGTCGGACGTGCCGGGCACGAGCTGCCAGACGCGCTCGACCGAGGCGCCGGTGTCCTCCGGAAAGCGGATCGCTCCGCCGGGAGTCTCCTGCCAGGTCTCACCCAGGTCGTCGGACCGGTAGACCTGCGGGCCGGTCCATCCGGAGGTGGCGCCGACGAGCAGCCTGGGTCTGGCCCCGCGGGTGTCGACCATGCACGAGTAGACCTCTTGCATGTCGAAGTGCGGGCCGGTCCACGTCCACGCCGTACGCCGTGGGTCGGATCGGCCGATCCACAGACCCTTCCGGGTCCCCACCATCAGGACAGTGTCGGCCATGGACCGACATTAACCCTGATGGCGGTCGCTGGGGAGCCCCTCCGCGGAGTGAGGACTCGTTCACACAAATGTCACACCGGCGTGACCCAACTGACCGATCCGCTGCCTAGGTTCAGAGTCAACCGAGTCGCATCCGAAGGGAGCTCACGATGCCACGTTCGATCAACCCGATCCGTA
>JAOPXK010000198.1 GCA_025965195.1 Marmoricola sp. | reverse complement strand
GCCGGACCCCCGGCGGCCCACCTTCCAAACCGCGACCCGACTTCACCGCGGCCACAGCCCGGACAACAGCCCGGGCCGACCCAGCACGCCCAAACTCAGACTTGACTCGGCTGGCGAAAGCTAGACCAGTTCCGCATTGACAAGACCTGGCAAAGATTCTCTGATATTCCTTCTCCTCGTTCGGGTCGCGTGCGGTGCGACTCTTTTCGGGAGGATTCCGGGTGTCCGGTCGTTTCTGGTTCCGTCTTTTGTCGTCGACGGTCTGCGTCGCGTTGGTGTCCACTGGGATTGAAGTCGCGTCGGCGGCCACGCCGGCGGATGCGCCGACGGCCGCGGTTCAGACGGCTGCCAGTTCCGACACCGAGCGCCCGGATGCTGTCTCCGCGATGCTGACTGCCCGGGCAACAGGCCATCGGGTTGAGGATCTGTCGCAGCGCACCCAGACAACCCAGGTGTTCGCGAACCCAGACTCAACCTGGACCAGCGAGCAAGCTCCGGGTCCAGTGCGGGTTCGGGACGCGGCCGGCGTCTGGCATGACATCGATACGACTCTCGCCGAGACCGGCGGTGTGGTTTCGCCCAGGTACGCAGCCTCGGATCTGAAGTTGTCCGATGGTGGTGACCAGGTGTTTGCTCAGGTCACCCAGGCTGGCAAGCAGGTCGAGTTCAAGTGGCCCACAATGTTGCCCAAGCCGACTCTTGATGGTGCTACGGCGACATATGCGAATGCCGTCGAAGGGGGAGACCTCGTGGTCACCGCGACCGCAAGCGGGTTTGAGCACTCGATCGTGCTCCGGGAGCGTCCAGCCAGCCTCGATGCGCTAGCCCAAGCCGAGAGCGCCTCAACGCCTACTCCGAGTAGCACAGAGAGCCCGGCTTCGTCTGGCGGCACATCGGGCGTCCCGACCACAGCACCGGCGACGACGACCCAGGGCACCTCGCCGAGTACTGACCCGTCCGCCTCGCCCACTGATGGCACGCCGGCGGATGCGTTTCAGGTTGAGACCCCGATCTCCACTGATGGTGCGAAGTTGAGCGAGACCGCGAACGGCGGCGTCGAGTTGCAGACCAAGTCCGGCGCCCTGGTGGCTGCGGCATCTCAGCCGCTTATGTGGGACGCGAGCACCGATTCCCATGGTGACCCCACCAATGTGCAGCCGGTTGATGTGACGGTGACCAACCCGGGGCAGATCACACCGGAGGGCACCACTGCCGGTGCGAACCCGGTGATGACGCTGACTCCGGATCAGAACTTCCTTGCCGACCCCAACACGGTCTACCCGGTCACGATCGACCCGACGTTCACGACCACAGCGAACGGCGATACGTGGATCGAGAACGCCGGTCTGACGTCGAGCCAAGGCTCTGATCCATCCCTGAACGTCGGTACCTCGGACGGTGGTGCCCACATCGCGCGTGCGTACTTGCAGTTCGCGAACACGTCACTGGCGGGTAAGCACATCACTAAGGCAACGCTGTGGATGCGTAACTGGTACTCCACGAGTTGCACGGCGGCTGACATCCTTGCGACTCGGATCATCGATCCGTGGACAGTTTCGGGTCTGACCTGGGCCAATCGCCCGAACTTCACCAACACCAACATGGGGATTTTCGCGACCGCATATGGCGCGTCGGGGTGCCCGGTGAACGGTGCGAACTGGGATGTCACGAGCATCGTTGACGGGTGGGCCAGTGGCGCGTTCCCCAACTACGGGCTGCAGATCAAGGCGAATACGGAGACCTACAACGGGACGTTCCGTAGGTATCGGTCGCTGAACAACGGCGACACCTCGGTGGACCCGCGCCTGGTGGTCACCTACAACCAGACTCCGAACGTGCCGACAACACCCGTCGCGTCCGCGGTGAGCACCTATGCACCGACGAACTCTGACCCGGTGCAGACCTACGTCCAGAGCACTACGCCGACCTTCAGCGCGACGGTCACCGACCCAGACGGCGGATCGCTCAGTACGTTGATCGGGGTCGCGACGACCCCGACCGGCACTATTACGTCGTCTTGCTACACCCCGTCCGTCGCGAGCGGTCAGCGTTCGTCGTGCCAGATCAGCCCTGCGTTGACCGAGGGCGGCACCTACTACGTCCGGGCGACTGGTTGGGACGGGCACGACTACTCGGGCGGTCGCTACACCACTACTGCGACCTTCACGACTCCGCAGAAGTTCATCGTCGCCTCGCAGACGCCCACCGCACCGGTGGTCTCCTGCCCGACGCCCTACACCAACGGATCCTGGGCAAGTTCGGCACCCAGCAGCGCCGTCTCATGCACCGTGACCGCAACCGGCAGCGGCGCGTCCGCCCCGGGGTACATCGATGTGTCCGCTGATGGTCAGGCAGCTCCGACCCGCGTCCGGATCCCGCAGTCGACCAGCTCCTCGATCGCACAGACCACCGTCACGATCCCGACCAACGATGGTGGCCACGGAATCACTGCCTTCGACGAGTCCCCTTCTGGGAAGGTGTCCCCGCAGACGACCTACGGGTTCGGCTGGGGCAACATGGGGATGGCCTCCCCCGCAGCAGGAAATGCCGAAACCACGACCGACACGGTCGCGATCGACGCCTCAGGCCCTCCGTCCAACGGCGGTAGCGGCACTCCAACCGCCACACTGAAGTGGCGCGTCGCCGGCACGAGCAGCGACTACAGCACCGGCTGGAACACCGACTCCGCCCCGACCTTGACGGTGACCAACAATGCGACCTCGGGTGTCCACGTCACCGGCACCTGGGACACCCGCGACGCGACCGTCGACAACGCGGCGGTGCCCAGCCCGATCACGTTGGATCCCAGCCAGCCCGTTCTGCTCGACGTACAGATCTGCGTGGGCTACCCGGGCGCCGACTCGCCCTCGCACTGCACCTGGGCATCAGGCTCACGTCAGATCTTGCGAGTTGTTCATGCCTTCGGCGGCAACTTCCCGACGGCGAGCGTGCCGGGCGGCCAGGTCGCCCTGTGGACCGGAGAACTTGCCGTGTCTGGCAGCGACGCGGCCGTGACGGCCCCGAATGCGAACCTGAGCATCTCGCGCACTGCATCGTCGTTCGCCGGCCCACTCGCCAACCCGGCCGAGCAAGTCTTCGGACCAGGTTGGAACGCCAGCCTCGACGGACCTGGCGCAGGCATGGGTGACACCACGGTCATCGACAACACACTCGTCGACGGCACGATCCAACTCGTCGACACCGTTGGCGACACCATGGTCTTCGGAGCATCGGCCACCCCGGCCAGGCGGACCACCACAGACTTGACGACCGGTACTTGGATGCCACTCGATGACGACACCCAACTCTCGGGCACCAAGCTGACCGTCTCAGGAAGCGGAACCGGCGCGAAGATCACTGTCACGGACGGTGACGGAACTGTTACGACCTACACGGTGCAGTCTGCGCCGACCACCTCGACTGCTGGCACCTTTACGGTGGACAACATCGCCCAACCCGGCAGCGCTGGTACGACGACCTATACCCGTGACGGCTCGGGTCGGATCACTCGGATGCTGGCTCCGGTACTTGCCGGGGTCGACTGCTCGACATCTATGGTTGCAAGTTGCCGTGCGATGACGATTACTTACGCGACTTCAACCACGGCTACTTCGGGCACACCGGGTGATGTTGCAGGTCAGGTCAAGGAAATCGACCAACTCGTGGGTGGCGCCACGCCCACGTCTGTGGCGTTGGCGACGTATAAGTACGACGGCAGTAGCCGGCTGGTCTCTGTCACCGACCCCCGCAATGGATTGACGACCGCTTATTCCTACGACGGGACGAGCAACCGGATCGCGTCGGTCACCCCTGCCGGGCTCAAGCCGATCAACTACCTGTACGCCCCGACCAACCACAAACTTGCCCGGGTCACCCGCGACTACCCGACGACCGGGACCGCGAACCTTGACACGATCGTCTACGGAGTCCCCACGACCGGACACACCGGCCTTCCCGACATGAGCCAAACGGGCGTCTCCGTCTGGGGTCAGACCGCGGCACCGACCTATGCCGCTGCAGTGTTCGGTCCACAGCAGCCCTTCTCCTCGGCCGGCACAAGCGTCACCACGTCGGACGTCGATGCGGCAGCGTCCGGCGGAGCAGCCTGGGCCGACGCCAGCCTGTCCTACACGAATGCCGATGGCCAGACCCTCAACACCAGCTCCTACGGAGCAGGCGGATGGCAGGACACATCGACGACGTATGACGCCAACCAGAACCCGGTCCGAACCCTGAGTGCCGGGGACATCGCAGCGATTCAGGCTGGCACACTCGTGGCAAGCCAGGCTGGCACCACGAACGTGTACAACGTGAGCGGCTCGACCGGACCCGCGTCTCCGACCGGAACGGTGGTGACCGACACCTACGGCACGGCGCGCTGGATCCGCGACGCTTCGGGGAACCTGGTCTGGGCCAGCCCGCACACCCACACGGACTACGACCAGGGCGCCCCGAACTCCGGGACCAACCCGGCCACCGGGCAAGGCTATGACTTGCCGACCACGGTGACCAGCGATGCGGTCGACCCCAGCACCCACAACGTCGTTGACACTTACAGCGTCAAGACAACCGGCTACGACAACGCGGTCGCCGGGGACACCACCAACCTTGGCTGGACGATGGGGCTGGTTGCGACCAACACGACGATCATGACCGGGTCTGCTGGTTCGAGCACGGCCCCGATCATCAGCCAGACCCGCTATGACGCATCTGGTCGGGTCATCTCGACCAGCCAAGCGGCTTCAAGTGGTTCGGACGACGGAACCAGGTTGACCTACTACTACACCGCAGGAACTCACCCGACGGTAAGCGCCTGCGGCAACCAGCCGGCCTGGGCCGGCGAGGTCTGCCAGACCACGTTCGCCGGATCGAGCCCGACTCTGGTCACGACGACCACCGCGTCCTACGACGACCAGCTCAACCCTCTAAGCACGGTGGAGAACTCAGGAAGCGTTACGCGGACAACCACCAATACCTATCGCGCCGATGGAAAGTCAACAGGCGTCAGCATCGTAACGTCAGGTTTGACAGGGTCGACTGCGGTCGGCGCGACCACGCTTGGTTACGACCCTGCAACCGGCTTGCCGACCACGACGACGACCGCAGCCGCCGGGGGCAACCCTGGCGGGACGATTACGACGGGGTACGACAGCTGGGGTCGCCAAGTCACCTACACACCGGCGACAGGGGAGACAACCACTACAAACTACGACGCGAACGGCAACGTCTCGTCGGTCGTAGACCCGCAAGGCACCACGACGTACACATACAACGGCACCGACGCCGCTGGGAACAGCGAGCACCGAGGCCTCGTAACCGGGATCAGCATCAGCCGCCCGTCTACATCAGATGTGTCGATCACGGGTGCCTACGACGCGTCCGGACAGCTGGTCCTCCAGAAGTTGCCCGGGGGTGTTATCCAGCGCACGACTTATGACGCTGGTGGCCAGCCCACGGCGCTGTCTTATAGCGGTCAGGTCAACGTGGTCGACCCGAGTACCGGTGCTGTCACCGGTACGACTCAAGATTCACCGTGGCTTGGGTGGAGTCAGGACAACGACGCCCAGGGTCGCGTGCGCCGTGATTGGACTCCGGTCGGGGCTGCATTCACAGGCGCTACGGCTTCAGGCGCCTCGGCGACCGGATATGCCCGCGACTACATCTACGACCGAGCAAATCGTCTCGTTCAGGTCAAGGACCAAACGGTCCCGGTCGTCAGCGCCGGAGGAGGGGTCACTAACCCCGACGACACTGCAGGCTTGCAGGCAATGACGACGTGTCAGTTCCGTAACTACACCTTCGACCCGAACGGCAACCGCACGAGTCTGACGACAACGACCGCGGCCGTCACGCAACCGTGCCCCACACCGGGCGGGACCGGCGCCGTGACCAAGACCTGGTCCTACGACAACGGCGACCGGGTCACCACCGCGCCGGGCGGCGGCTCCTATGCCTACGACGCTTTCGGGCGCGCCACGACGGTCCCGCAAGCTGACACACCCCAGTCGGCAGCGGGCGGATCTCCTGGCGTGATCACGCTGGGCTATTACGACACCGACGCAGCACAGTCAATCAATCAGAGCGGCGCCACCACGGTGTTTGGCCTCGACCCAGCTGGCCGTCGGAGCACCTCGACGACTACGCCGAGTTCAGGATCGGCAACCACGATTGCTCGGCATTACACGGACAGCACGGACAACCCCGGCTGGACCAGCACAACTACCGGGACCGGATCGCCGAGCATCGAACGGTTTGCCGAAGGTCTCGATGGAAACTTGGGGCTCACCATCACCGGCACCACCGTGGCGATGGCCGTGGTCGATCTCCACGGAGATCAGGTCAGCCAGATCACCCTCCCGACAAGCGGAAACGCCACTGGAATCGACGACTGGAGTCAGACCGACGAGTACGGCAACAGCCTCGATCCGACCACAATCGGGAAGACCCCGACGAACGGATCTGGAGTGAGTGGCGGGCTTGGGTACGGATGGCTCGGCGGAAAACAACGTGCCACTGACACCACTGGCCTCGTTCTGATGGGGGCTCGGCTCTACAACGCCACGAACGGCCAGTTCACATCTTCGGACCCGGTCTATCGCGGCAACACCACTGCGTATGCGTATCCGCAAGACCCCATCAACGGGTCCGACGTGACCGGGCAGATGTGTTGGAGCTTCTGCGGCAATATTTGGGGCGGTATCAAGACGGCTGCCCACTGGGTCAATGACCACGTCACGGTCAGCTTTAGTGGGTGCGCTGGTGGGTTGTGCGCCAGCGCGACCTTCAACCATGGTCGGCTCTTTTTCTCTGGCAGCGCGGGCGGCGGAAACTACCACCACGGCAATAGGAGTTTTCGCGCCTGGGGCTTCGACATCGGGTACACCAGTACGCCGCTTGATCAGACCGATCCGGTATCCGTTCGCGGATGCTATTGGGACAAATACGGCGGTTGCTTCAATCTTGGAACTCGAGGACATCACAGGCACGCCGTATGGGGCGCGTCGATCGGTACAGGCCAAGGCTTCATGTACGGCCCCATGTACCAGGTCCCGTGGTCGATCAGGCTTTGGTGAAAGCAGCGCGGGATGATAGGTCCTGGTCTGATCCACATAGCCGAATCTGCGTATGTCTTCGCGGTTTTTGCTGCAGTCGCCATTGGCGTCAGGCGATCCACCGATCCATCTGGTCGGGGACAAACCTTCGACCGCGTCAAACGTAGACTTGTCATCGTCGGGCCCATCGTGGGATTTGTTGGGCTCGTGTACACCGTCTTCGCGGCGATCAAATAGGCGCAGAGAGATCGAACATATGACACGCAAGCTCCGACGAAGCGATGGGGCACGAAGAGATGCCATGGTTGCGCTCGATGTGATTTCGTTCATCGGGCTGACGATCGCGGGGTATCTGGGCGTTTTCCGCAACGACACGGCCCTTGCCGTCGTCATTGGTGTCGTTGCAGGGCCCGGATACTTTCTCGTCCATGGCCTAAGCAAGCGCCGTCATGCACGTTCCAACGATGACGGGACCATCGCTAACGGGCCGGACGGAGGCGTCAATACTCCCTCTTAGAGAGCCACATTTGTCCCGCCACTGATCTCGGCGGACCTGAACCACGTTCGGAACCACGTGCGTCTCCTGGCAGCGGACGCAGATCAGCAGAATCGGTACCTGCACCCGTGTGGTTGGACCCGTGACGAGCCGTACGCCCATACCACCGATCATCCGCCGTGCGCGCCGATGAGCGAGCTGTACGAAAGCTTTGACGACATGTGGCCTGCATGGCGGGAGATCCTCGACCCGTGCTGAACGCTGAGATCAGGACCGCGCTCGAAACCTTGTCCAGGTCCTTGGCCGACTTCTTCTCAGCGGAGTACGCCGATGAAATCTCGACGCTCGACAGTGAGGCTTGGGACGAGGTTCGTCGAGTAGCTCAGGGAACTATGCGGATCCTCGAAGTCGCTGGTCCCTGAACGTAGATCGCCGGAGCCGGGACGTCCGACCGTGTGGCTCGGCTACTCGGCAGATCCGGACGTGGTCACAACCCTCCGGATCCGGGCGCCTTGTTTTCGCCGGCCTCTAGGTGTTGAGGCTCGGCTGAACCCGTGAGGCAAACTCGGGCGACTGATCCGTCTAGCCGAAGAAGATCGGGTCCTTGCTTTCGCGGATGTAGTCGAGGAGCGACTGGACGTTCTTCGAGGGCCTCTTGTACTGGTACTCGTGGAACTTCAGGTTCCGGTCGCGCCAGTAGATTGCCCAGTGGCCGGTGGTCTCCGTGTAGCGGAGCCGGGCGATGGGAAAGCGTGTCGACTCGGGTCCGCCCATCCAGCCGGGGCGCACCTCGACAATCGTGACGTGAGTCGGTCCGAGGTTGGCCTCGACCTTCGCCTGGTCCCACATGTGCTCCGGCCAGATGGAGTCACACCACTTCTTGATGCGTGCGAGATCGGTCTCGGGAAGCGTCATGAAAGCAACGCTAACGAGGCGCCGCTTGACGAGGTTCCATCTCGGTGTCCGCAGCCCTCGTTCCCGCTTCCAATCACACCCGTCGCCTTCCAATCATCCCTCCCCATTTCTCTTCAATCTCCTTACCCCACAGGGCTTTTTCCTCTTCCAAACTGTCGGCACACATGCTACGAAGGACGTAGATGGGCCGCCCCTCCTTGGGGTGGCCCACAGCGCATTTCTAGGGGTCCGTTGGTTATCGACGGACGTCGTTGAGGCAGGTGGTTGGTGTGCATGGTGGGGTGAAGTTCTACCGGGGTGCGGCGAAGGCTGCACGGGCCTACGTCGAGTCAGATCACTCCCGTGCTGATGACTACTACTTGGCTGAGGGGGCCGGGCTGGCGCAGCGGCTGGTCGCAACGCCTGAGAGCCTGGGACGGAGCGACGATCTTGATGGCGATGCCTATGAGTCGTGGGTCGCCGGGGTCGACCTGGAGACCGGCAAGCCGAAGGGCCGGGTGCGGCAGGATGGGAACGCGTTGCGGTTCGTCGAGGTCACGGTCAATGGGCCGAAGACCTGGTCGTTGGCGGCGGCGTTGCATCCTGAGGTATCGGCTGCGTTGGACGCAGCCCAGGACAAGGCTGCGGAGCAGATCGTTGCGTTTGTCGCGCAGCACGCGACGACTCGGGTCGGTCCGCGTGGTCGTCAGGTGCAGGTGCCGGTCGAGCAGATCGAGGCGGCGGTGATCCGGCACTACACCTCGAGGGCCGGCGACCCACACCGGCACCTCCACTTGCAGATCAACGCCCGCGTCTGGGCGGTAGGCAAGTGGCGGGGGCTGCACTCGGTCGGTGTACGCGACATGATCGAGGCTATCAACGGAATCGGCCACGCTGCTGTGGCGACCGACCCGGAGTTCCGCAAGGTCCTGGCCGCGCACGGCCTGAGCGTGGATGCCGACTCGGGCGAGATCGCCCAGCTTGCGCCCTTCGTCGGGACGTTCAGCGTCAGGACGAGTCAGATCCATCGCAACATCGAGCGGTACCAGGTCGAGTGGAGGCGCGAGCATCCCGGGCAGGAACCCGGGCCGAAGCTGCGCGAGATCTGGGACCGGCGGGCGTGGGCTGATGCTCGCCCGGACAAAGTCGCGCCCACGAGTGGTGCCGAGTTGGTGGCACGTTGGAACGCCGAGTTGCGGGATCTTGGATACCGGGACCCATCCGGGCCGGTTGCGTTGGAGTCGACACGGGTGGGGTGGATCAACCGCGACGGTGCCGCGGAGTGGGTGCTCTCCCAGCTCGGGGCCAGACGGTCGGCGTGGAACACCGCGGACATCCGGGGCAAGGTCGAGGTCCTGCTGGCCCAATCCAACGTGGTCGCTGAGCCGGCTGCGCGGATCGAGTTGGCCGAGGACGTGACCGCTCGGGCTGCCGCATGCTGCATCCGGTTGCTCGCGGGCCCGGATGTGCCCGTGCACGTCCGCGCGTTGACATCCCCCCACGTGCTCGCGGTCGAGGCCGACATCGTGCACCGTCTCGCTGGCCGTGCCCAGGCTCCGGCTAGGCGGGTTCGCCTGGGAGGTCGCGGACTTGTCCGTGTCGACGTTGCCCAGGCAGAAGTGGTGGGCACGTTGGCCGGCGACGGCCAACTGGTGGTCATCGAAGGCGCGGCCGGTGCTGGGAAGACCACGGCGCTGAGGACGACCCAGGAGCTGCTGGCGCGGCAGGGGCATCGGTTGGTGGTGGTGACGCCGACGTTGAAAGCAGCGCAGGTCGCGGCCGCAGAGGTCGGCGCCGAGGGGCATTCGGCTGCGTGGTTGATCCACCAGCACGGCTGGCGTTGGGACAGCGACGGACACTGGGCCCGACGCCCCGACGCCGAACCCGCCCCTGCCGCACACCTGCGACCCGGGGATCTGCTGCTGGTCGACGAGGCCGGGATGCTGGACCAAGACACCGCCCGGGCCCTGCTGAGGATCGCGGACGAGGCCGGGGCACGGGTCGCGCTGGTCGGCGACCGACACCAACTGCCCGCCGTCGGCCGCGGCGGACTCCTAGACCACGCGATCGCCTGGGCGCACCCCACCGCAGTAGTCACGCTGGAGAAGGTGCACCGGTTCACCGACCCCGACTACGCCGCACTCAGCCTGAAGATGCGCACGGGCGAGGACCCCGATGCGGTCTTCGACGCCCTCCACCGCCGAGGGCAGATTGTCGTGCACCCCAACGACAGCGAACGCGACGAGATGCTGGCCCAAGCCGGGGTCGACGGTGACCTCGTCCTCGCCGACACCCGCGAGCAGGTCGCCGCCCTGAACGCCGCGATCCGCGACCAGCGGCAGACCCCACCCACCTCCAGCGACGTAGTGGTGACCGCTCGCGGTGAGCAGCTCGGGGTCGGTGACCGGGTCGCGACCCGTCGCAACGATCCTGGTCTCGGGGTGGCGAACCGGCAGACCTGGACCGTCACCGGCATCGGCGACGACGGCAGCCTCACCCTGCGAGGGCGGGGTCGCGATCGGGTGATCCCCGCGGACTACGCGGCGAAGTTCGTCGAGCTCGCCTACGCCACCACCGTCCACGGAGCCCAAGGCGAGACCGTCGAGGCCGCGCACGTCGCCATCGGCGAAACAACTGGTGCTGCGGCGGCCTACGTCGCGATGACCCGCGGTCGACATGCGAACACCGCCCACCTTGTCGCCCAGTCGGTTCAGGACGCAAGGAAGCAGTGGGTCGAGGTCTTCAGCCGTGACCGCGCCGACCTCGGCCCATCCAACGCCAAGCAGCAGGCGATCGACGCCATCGACCGCTACGGCACCCAGAAGCGGCATCAGCCGATTGAGGAACTGCGCCCACCAGCCCCGACGCACGGCGCAGGGATCGGCTTCTGACCTCAGCGGCGGCGGCTATCGGCGGCGCGTGCGCCTGCGGGGCGGTGGCCAGTCGACGTTGATCTCCTTGGCGAGCCAAGCGCTGAGTCCGCCGGGGTCACGAGGCGCCGTGTCCTGGGCGGCGACGGCCGCGTCGAGCACCGGCTGCCAGGCTTCGCGGATCACGCCCGGGAGGTTCAAGCGCGACCAGAGCTGCATCAACAAGATCCCGTCGACCGAATCGAGCAGCAGGTCGGCGGTGCCGCGAACGATGGCCCACTCGTAATAGTCGATGCGCTCGGCTTCCACCGACAGGTCCCACACCCGCGGCTGACGGGACTTGAACAGCTGCCCCAGCACGTGGACCTTGCTGAAACAGTCCGGCAACGGCACCGACCACAGACGCTCGGGCACCAGGTACTGGCCGACCTCTGGGTCGTGTCGGACGTCGAAGTCGATGATCGGCTTGATCGCGAGCTCGGCATCGGCGGCCTCCAGAAGCCGCTCCACCACTTCCAAGGTCGGGGACTTCCGGCGCGATTCGTACTCCGAGACCGACGACTGTTGTGTCCTGGCCCAGGCCGCCAACTGCTGCTGAGACAAGCCCGCAGCCCGGCGGGCTCTCTCGATCACCGTTTTCGCCGGGTCCATGACCGTAGATTATCGCTGAACATCGATTGGGAGTGGCTGCACACCTACTGGACGAGGTCGAGAACCGCTTGGCCTCCGACCAGGCAGGAGCACCACCATGACCGCAGCACGCATGAACCCCGATGACAACCGCCCGACCAACAACGTCGGCGACGAGATGCTCACCCTCCAAGAAGCCTGCACCTTCCTCCGCGTCCCCGAAGGCACCCTGCGCTACTGGCGCCACCTCGGCACCGGGCCCCGCAGCTTCAAGATCGGCCGCCACGTCCGCTACTGGCACACCGACCTCATCGACTGGCTCACCGAACAAACCAACCGTCCCCAGGACCACCGATGAGGCCAGGTAGCTGTCGGCGGCCAGGTGCAAGATGGCAGCAGGCGAGAGCAGGAAGGTGATCTGCCATGGCACATGTGCAGAAGCGGCAACGGCCGAACAAGGACGGGACGCAGGGCGCCGTGCTCTGGTGCCTGCGCTACGTCAATCCGGAGACCGGCAGGGAACGCACCGAGACATTTCGACTCAAGCGCGATGCCGATCGGCGGCTCACGGAGATCGAGGCGAGCAAACTGACCGGCTCGTACGTCGATCCTCGGGCGGGGAAAGTCACCGTCGGGGTCTGGGCCGCGCGGTGGCTCGATGTGCAGGTGCAACTCAAGGCGACGACGCAGGCGCGGTATCGAAGCATCCTTGACGTCCATATCATTCCGCGCTGGGGGCAGGCCGAGTTGGCGAAGGTTCGACACTCCGACGTACAGAAGTGGGTCGCGGACCTCTCGGCCGAGCGGTCGCCGGCAACGGTTCGCAAGATCCACCGCGTCCTCTCCCAGGTACTCGGCTCGGCGGTGAAGGACGGCAGGCTGGTGCGCAACGTCGCCGAGGGCATCGCACTCCCGCGCGTCCGATCGAAGGAGCGTCGCTACCTCACCCACGAGCAGGTCTCCGACCTCGCCGATGCCTGCGCTG
>JAOPXK010000088.1 GCA_025965195.1 Marmoricola sp. | reverse complement strand
GAGCTGGGGTGCCGTGATTGACATTGAATCGTTCGCGGAAGGCGATTTCGTCGGGTTGACCCGGGCTGCCGCTGCCGAGCAGGCACAGCTGGCGGGATGCCAAGACGTTCGGATCTACGACAAGGACGCGATCCTGACCCTGGACTACTGCGAAGGCCGGCTGAACCTCGAAGTCAATGACGACGGGACCGTGACCAGAGCTCGCCTCGGCTAGGCCGAGATGTCCACACATTCCGCTCCACGTTCGCTACGGCCGAGGTAGTCGAACGACCTGGTACTTCTCCCGCAAGCCGGCGACGGCATCGCAATCGTTGCGTTCTCGACGATGCTTGGAATCGTGATCGCTCTATGCGGCATCGTCGCCCGAGCGACCGTGAGTGTCCGTTCCTCGGCCGACCGAAGCTAGTCAACGCACCGATACTCAGATCGACAATCGCGACCGCTCCGGAGTCGAGGTCGACGGTTCGACTTGGCCAACTTTGCTGCGCAGCAGCAGCATCGGAGCGTCCGCAACTGCAGCCTGTCGAGCTCGCTCCGTACGGCCTACGCGACAGATCAAATGACTTCCACTGTGAAACCCGCCCACACGAGCGCACTCCGAACCTCGGCAAGGGTCGCGTCGGGATCGCGCACGAGCTCGTTGGATATCGAATACTTGTAGATGACGATCGAGATTGCTGGTGAGAGCATCTCCGAGTCGATGTCGAGGTTGCCGCCGGGGGTCTCGAACTGGAGGCCCGCTCGGCCCAGGATGCGCAGTGCATTGCCAGATGTACTGAGAATCAGGTTCGGGCTCGGCTGAGAGAAGTCGTACATGCTCGGGTCACCACCTTCTGCGCCGTGACGACAACTCGTCCGTTTCTGCCGCGAAGGCGCGGTCGTGCCGACGAGAGTGCGTCACTCTCCGGGCGATACCACTTCAATGATCTCCGCGATGCCGACAACCCGAGCACCCTCCCTCATCGTCAGCCGCAGGCCCGGAGAGACAGTCGGCCACAGATCAGGAGCCAGGGGATGAAGTCGCGCGGTGGTGACCTCGCCCGGCTGGAGCCACACCCCCGGTCCCTGCTCAAGGGTCAGCGGAGCGTCATGCCCTCGTCGTGCACCTCCGGGGGAAACGTCCAGTGGGACCGATAGCGGTGGCGATGGGCGTAGCGCGACCGCCCTCCTGGCTGGTGAGCAAGTGGAGGCGGGCGCGCACGAACCAATGCTCACCCTCGATCGACGTCCAGCGCTCGTGCTCTCGCTCCAAGTCCACGGCCCTGAGTGTGCCGCACTCACATGCCGCGATCCGCGCGTATCCAGCGCGTTCACACACGAAGGAATTCCGTTCCATATTTTGCTTGTCAGTCGAACGTATGTTCGATATACTTGATGGATGATTGCGGGACTTGACGAGCTGGGCGCCACGGAGGTGCTGCTGGCTGTGGAGGAGAACCGTCGCCGGGTGATGGACGCTCAGGCCGAGCTGTTGGCGTTGGCGGCGCACTGGTGTGATCTGCATGGTGGGGTGGGTTTTGATGACCAGCGGCGGGTTGTCCCTGGTGCGGAGGTGTTGCTCGGGCTCGGTGGTGCGGGTACTCCGGAGGTTGAGGAGTTCGCGGCTGCGGAGTTCGGGGTGATGCGGGGGATGCATCCGATGGCGGCGCGGAACCTGATGGCCGATGCGTTGGACCTGCGGCACCGGTTCCCGCTGCTCTGGGCCGCGGTGCATGCGTTGCGGGTCGAGGTGTGGGTGTGTCGCAAGATCGCGTCCTC
Organism: Marmoricola sp.; assembly: GCA_025965195.1. Taxonomy (GTDB): domain Bacteria; phylum Actinomycetota; class Actinomycetes; order Propionibacteriales; family Nocardioidaceae; genus Marmoricola. Next base: position 7,939 of record JAOPXK010000088.1, on the reverse strand, counting down.
GACCCGGGGGTTGAGTGCGGCCGCGGCGGGGTATGTCGATGCCGCGATCGCCGGCTTTGTGGGCTCGTTGCCGGCGGGGCGGTTGTTGGGGTTGGTGGAGGCCAAGGTCATCGAGGCCGACCCCGTGGCTGCCGAGGAGCAGCGTCGGCTGGCCGAGGAGGCCCGGTTCGTGCGGACCAGCCGCGATGAGCACGGTTTGCGGGTGCTGATCGCGCGGGCCACGGCGGGTGATGTGGTCCTCTTCGCTGAGGTGGTCGAGCGGATCGCCGGAATCCTCGGTGCTCGGGGTGATGGGGACGTGGTGAATGTGCGGCGGTCCAAGGCGATCGGGATCCTCGCGGTCCCCGCCCAAGCGTTGAAGTTGTTGCTCGAAGCCGAAGCCGAAGCCGAAGCCGAAGCCGAGACGCAGGCCGAGACCGAGACGCAGCCGGTGATCGGTGAAGCGCCCGAGTCCGAGTCCGAGTCTGAGTCTGAGCCGGCGCGCCGGTCGTTGTTGGAGCTGTTGCGGGGGGTGGCTCCGGAGGTGCTGCGTCCGCGGGTGCGGTTGTTCGTGCACCTGCACCACGACGCCCTGAGCGCAGGTGCGGGCGGTTCGCTGAACCGGGTGGCCCGGGTCGAGGGGCTGGGGCCGATGACGTTGGGGCAGGTTCGGGACTGGTTGGGCCAGACCACCGTGGACCTGGTCCCGGTCCTGGACCTGGCCGGTCAGGAACCGGTGGATGGTTATGAGTTCCCCGCCAAGATGGTTGAGGCGGTCCACCAGCTCCAGCCCGTGGACGCGTTCCCCTGGGCGCTCAACACCGGTCGTCGTAAGGACACCGACCACCCCACCGCGTATGTCCCGCTGGCACGGGGTGGGCCACCGGGCCAGACCGGGATCCACAACGCCGCCCGACTGACCCGGCATCACCACCGGATCAAGACCCACACCAACTGGACCGCCACCACCGTGCTGCCCGGCGCACAGCTATGGCACAGCCCGCACGGATTCTGGTTCCTGGTCGACCACACCGGCACCCACCGGCTACCCGAACACCACGCCACCGCGATCCGCCCCCACCACGGCCCAGACTTCAGCCCCCACGAACGCAACCTCGCCCTCGCCGTCATCCACGCGACCTGAGCTTTTGGTGACCACTTTGGACGCATGCCGAGGCGATTTCGCATCCACCGATGGGGTTGGCTAAGATCCTCCAGTTGCTCGCAGTGAGTTGTGGTGAGTAGCGGGGCTGTGGCGCAGCTGGTAGCGCACCTGCATGGCATGCAGGGGGTCAGGGGTTCGAATCCCCTCAGCTCCACCGAATGGGTCCGCAGGTCAGAGGTGTCAAGCGCCTCTGGCCTGCGGATTCCGTCTTTGAACTGCGGCAGCACTCGTCGCCCTTCTTCTTGGTGAAGTGAAGCTCCGGCGCGGAGGCGACGAAGCCGACCGAGCTCATCTGCCTGGGTTGGACGGCCGTCACCTGGGGCAGGCTGGTCAGTGCATAGGAAGGAGGAACGCAGATGCCTGAGCTTGTCGTCGACTTCATCACCTCGCTGGACGGGTACGCGTCCGCGGAGGGCTGGCCGGGCTGGTGGGGGCTGGAAGGGCCGGAGTACCTCGCCTGGCTGGGCGAGAACCCCGAAGGGGACTATCTGCTCCTGATGGGAGCGAACACCTACCGGCTCATGTACCGCTTCACGAAGGAGGGCGAGCCCGGGACCGATGTGCTGGGAGACATGTCCAAGGTTGTCTTCTCCAGCACGTTGACCGAGCCGCTGGAGTGGAAGAACTCGACCCTGGTCGCCGGGGACGCCGCTCAGGCGGTGCGGGAGATGAAGGAGAGCGGCGACAGGTCGATGCGCACCATCGGCAGTCTCACGCTGTGCCGCTCGCTGCTGAAAGCTGGCCTCGTCGACCGGTTCCGAGTGGTGATGTTCCCCGTCATCACCGGTGCCACCGGCCAAGAACGGATCTACGACGGCTACCCAGATGTCGCCCTCAATATGGCGGACAACCGCACCTTCGACGGTCAGATCCAGCTCGTCGAGTACGTGCCGAAGGTGCTGGACGGTCCACCCGGCCTGTCCTGAGCCTCGGTCCTCGTTTCATGGGCTTCACCTGTCAGCGACAAGGCTGCGTATGGGGATTCTCGATCGCGAGTTGTAGGAAGGTATCGACTGCGGTCGCGATAGGTCGCGGGTCGCGGTGCAACTGGGCCAGGAGCAGGCCCCCTTGCAGGGTTGCGAGGAGCGTCAGGGCGAGGGCGTCAGAATCGATCTGAGTGGAGATCCGGCCCGACTCTTCGAGATTCCGCAGCCCGTCGCTGAGTGCGGCCTCCCAGCGATCGAAGCCAGCCGCGATCAGGGTGCGTGCGTGCGCGTCGGTCTCGGCGAGCTGTCCTCCCAGCGATCCCAGCGGGCAGCCTCCTTTGGCGCCGGTGCTCTGCGCCTGGGAAATCACCAGGTCGCGCCAGGCGCGAAGGCCATCAGCACTGCCGATGTCTGCTCGCCGCTGGTTGGACACGATGGTGTCGGCTTGGTGATCGATGACCGCTTGGACGAGTTCGTCCTTGTCAGCGAAGTAGTGGGATAGCTGCGACCCGCTGACCCTGGCGGCAGCTCGGACGTCGTCAAGCCTTGTGCCAGCCACTCCGCGTTCGTGCATCAGGCGGGCGGCCTCGTCGAGGATGCGGCTCCGAGTGCGTTCCCCCTTGGGAGTGAGCTTCGGCCGTTCGTTCGTGTCGTGGGGCATGGCCGCCACGATATCAACTTCTGGGTTTGACAACCCATTTACTTCCGTCCCAGACTGGGTTGCATGACCCAGTCAGCGCAGCACAACTCCAAGATCCTGGTCACGACAGCAGGAGCGGTCGGCTCGGAGACCGTGCGTCTACTCAACGAGCAAGCAGTGCCGGTGCGGGTCCTGGTCCGGGATCCGACGAAGGTGAAGGCGCTCTCCGATGCTGGGGCAGAGGTTGCTGTTGGAGACCTGGATGTGCCCGAGAGCATCGACGAAGCGATGGAGGGCATAGGCGCAGTGGTACTGGTGAGCCCGGCGGTGGTGGCTCAGGAGTTGAATGTCGTGAGGAGTGCGGCTCACGCGGGGGTCGAGCACATCGTCAAGGCCAGCAGCAAGGCGTCACCCGATTCACCGATCGCTCGCCGACGGGGGCAGATCGAGATCGAGGTCGGCCTGGCGGCATCCGGTGTGCCGCACACGATCCTGCGCTCCAACGCCTACATGCAGAACTTCCTGGCCCTCGCGCCGGCCATCGCCAACACCGGTGCCTTCGGCTCAGCGACGGGACTGGGACAGGTTGGTCTGGTCGATGCGCGCGACGTGGCTGCTGTCGCAGTCGAGATCGTCAGGTCACCTGGCGCGCACGCAGGCAAGACGTACCTCCTCACCGGGCCGGAACTGCTGTCCTACTACGACGTCGCTGCGCTGCTTGCGAGTCAGCTCGGCCGAGCGGTCACCTATCACGAGCTCACCTTGGCGGAGAATCGTGAGGCCATGATCCACGCAGGAGTACCCGAGCAGATCGCCGACATGAACGCCCAAGCGTTCAGCCTCATCGCTGACGGCGACGCCGCGTGGCTCAGCGATGACATCGAGTCAATCCTGGGACGCTCCTCCCGATCGTTCGCCCAGTTCGCCGCTGACTACAGGTCTGCGTTCTCGTACGCCGCGAACTAGGACCACGGGGACTCGGAGTGCCCTCCGGCCAACGCTTCCATCGCGACGCTCAAGCGCAGCCTCGTGGACCGACCCGGCACCGGACACGGTGGCGTGCTTTCCTCGGCCAGCCCGCCCGCAGTGGTCGGATCCATTCGTTGCCGGGTACAGGCGGCGGAGTGACGCTCGGCCGACATCTCAGACTGCGACTGGGATGGCCTCACCGCTCCTGGCAGCTTCTGAATGAGCACGACTGTCACGGCTGGAGATCAAGAAGGCCGCGAGGATCGCGCCGGCGAGAGCGAACCAGGCGCCCACGGTGAAGGCGTCAGCGAATCCCTGGGTGAGGGCGGTCGCTTTGTCAGCGCCAGTCTTGAACGCGTCGCTTGTCGAGGAGTTCGCGATTGAGGCGAGGATCGCCAGACCGAGTGCGCCGCCGACTTGTTGGCTGGTGTTGATGAGCCCCGAGGCGAGCCCTGCTTCGTGCGGCTCGGTGCCGGTCACCGCGGCGATTGTCACTGGAACGAACGAGGCTCCCAGCCCGATGCCGGCCAGGATCGAGGGGCCGAGAACATCGACGGCGTACGAGCCGCCCGGCTGGATCTGGGCGAACCAGACGAGGCCACCGGCCACGAACAGCATGCCGACGATCAACACGTTCTTGAACCCGACCCGGGTCACCAGAGCGCTGGAGACTCCCGCGCTGAGGATGATCGCGATGGCCAGGGGCAGGTAGGACACCCCTGCTTCCAACGCGTCGTCGCCAAGGACCTGTTGGAGGTACAAGGTGATCATGAAGAACATCGAGAACAGCGACATCCCGATCAGGATGCCGACGATGTTGGCACCCCGGAGCGTCCGCAGCCTGAAGATCGAGAAGGGAATCAGTGGCTTCTTGGTGCGCAGTTCGATGATGACGAACGCCGAGAGGAGCGCGACCGCGCCGACGAGGCTCCAGATGGTCTGGTCCGACGACCAGCCGACCTTGGTTGCCTCGACCATCGCGTACACAGCCAGGGCCAGGCCCGCTGACACAGTGACTGCGCCAGGCAGGTCGAGGGTCCGGTCGGTCTCTTCGGCCGAGGTCGACTCGGCCAGGCGCTTGGGTGCCTGCCAGACGATGAACGCGCCGATCGGAACGTTGACGAAGAGCACCCATTCCCAACCTGCCCATTGGGTGAGGACGCCGCCGAGAAGGACACCGGCCGCGCCGCCTGCGCCGGCGACCGCTCCCCAGATACCGAGCGCCTTGTTGCGCTCCTGGCCCTCGGGGAACGTGGTGGTGATGATCGACAGCGCGGCGGGTGACGCGATCGCGGCGCCGAGGCCCTGGATGGCGCGTGCGGTGATCAGCCAGGTCTCGTTCTGGGCGAATCCGCCCGCGAGCGAGGCCAGGGCGAACAGCGCCATGCCGATCATGAACACCCGGCGACGGCCGAGGTAGTCGGCCAGGCGACCGCCGAGAAGGAGGAAGCCGCCGAAGGTGAGGGTGTAGGAGTTGACCACCCAGGACAGGTCAGCTTGGGAGAAGTCGAGCGCTTTGCCGATGGACGGCAGCGCGACATTGACGATGGATGCATCGATGACGACGACGAACTGAGTCATGGCCAGGAGCGCGAGAGCAAGGTTCCGAGCGCGTTGGGTGCTGAGGTTGGGCTGAGGCATTCTGAGCTCCTGAATCAGTATACGGAACCGTAGTTCCTCTTCCACTTGGACCTTACGGAACCATGGTTCCGCTTGTCAACCGCCGATGCGGAGGTAGCATTCCGTATGTTCCTAGCAGCCGGCACCGACAGAAAAGGCAGGCCGTGACCACCGAGCAGCGCCCATTGCGAGCCGATGCCCAGCGCAACCTCGAGCGCATCACCGCATCGGCACAGGTGTTGTTTGCCGAGCGCGGGACGCGAGCGCAGATGGAAGACATCGCGGCGCATGCCGGTGTCGGGATCGGCACCTTGTACCGACGCTTCCCCACCAAGGAAGCCTTGATCACCGCGCTGGTCCGTCAGCGCTTCCAGGAGTTCGCTGCGATCGCGGCCGAGTGTGAACACATCACCGACCCCTACGAGGCCCTCGCTACCTCCATGCGTCGACAGGCCGAGTCCATCGAGGGCGACGCGGCGTTCCAACTGGCAATGATGAACATCGACAACTTCAGCTGGGATGGGATCGACGAAGACAAGAGCGCCCTGAACGCAATCCTCTCCCGCATCATCGAACGCGCGCAGGCCGCCGGAGCGGTGCGCGCGGATCTGGGAGTCGAGGACTACGGGATGATGATGTGCGGGACCACGGCAACCATGTATTTCATGCACGGCGAACACGGCTGGCAACGCCATCTGGACCTCGTCTTGGCCGGGCTCAAACCGAGCTGAAACTCGACCGCGAACGCGGCCGAGGGACGCGTTAGTAAGGTCAAATCGATCGGCCAGCCACGACTGAGCAGCCTGGTTGTGAATGATGGGCATCGCGTATTCGGTTGTCGGGCCGTCCTGATGGCGAGGCAACATGGCACCTATGTCTCTGCCCACGCCTACCTTGCACACCGCTGGCCTGCGGCTGCGTCCCTTCACCGATGCGGACGCGGACGCCCTTTTCGCGCTGCACAGCAGCGCCTACGTGTTGCGCTATTGGGACGCGCCGCCGTGGAGCGAACGTGCGCGCGCCGAGCGCTTCATCGCGGCTTGCCGGCAGATGGCGGAAGAAGGCACTGGGGCGCGGCTGGCCATGGACCGTGTTTCCGACGGGGCGTTCATCGGCTGGTGCGGTCTGACCCGGTGGAACCCGCTCTACCGCAGCGCGTCGTTGGGCTACTGCCTCGAGGATGCGGCGTGGGGTCACGGCTACGCGACGGAGGCGGCGCGCGCCTTGCTGCAGTGGGCATTCGACACGCTGGATCTGAATCGAGTCCAAGCCGAGACCGATACGCGCAACCTGGCATCTGCCCGCGTCCTGGAGAAGCTCGGATTCGCGCGTGAAGGGACGCTGAGGGAAGACTGCGTCGTGAACGGCGAGGTGTCGGACTCGTGGGTGTACGGGCTGATCAGGCGGGAGTGGCCGTCGTCCGGGTCGGTTCCCGCCCGCTGAGTGCTTCTCGCTTGCGAGACGGTGCCGGGCCTTCGGCTCATACTGAGGACCATGCGACGGCTGACAGGTGTGTTCGTTCTCGGAATCGTCCTGCTCGGCGTGGGTTTCGCCGTTGGCGTGGAGCCCACAACGGCGCGGGGCAATGACTGCGGGAGTGTCCTCTTTGCATCCTCACCGGGGGCCACGCACAAGACCGAGATCGCGTGTCGTTCGACCCACGATGGCCGCCGCCGGATCGCGACCTGGGGACCGCTGGTGCTCGGAGGCACCTTGCTCCTTGGCGCCTGGACCGTGACCCGAGAGTCCGGCTCCGGCCGACGTGCCGACAGGGCTGCAGGCCTCGTCTGAGCGCGAACAGCAACCCGGTCTCCGTCCGTCGCACGGATCCGAACCTGCCGCGAACAGGACCGCTCCGATAACTGTGCGTTCGGGACAACCAGGAAATGGTCTCGCGAGGGCTGCGTAGGGTCGCTGTGATGCGCCCACCTGACCCCGCCTTCGCGGACCGTCGGCTCGCCGTCTTGTACGACGTGCTCGATGCCGACCGCTCCGATCTCGACGCCTACGCGGCCATCGTCGAACAGGTCAGGGCAAGCAGTGTGGTCGACATCGGTTGCGGCACTGGATCACTCGCGATCCGGCTGGCGGAGTCCGGTAGGACCGTGGTCGGCGTCGACCCGGCCGGTGCCTCGCTCGATGTTGCCAGGGGGAAGCCGCTCGCGGAGCGCGTCACGTGGATGGACGGTGATGCCACCGCGATCCGGGGTCGAGGAATCGCTGCTGATCTGGTGGTGATGACAGGCAATGTCGCGCAGGTGTTCGTGTCCGATGATGACTGGCGCAGCACCCTCGCAGCGGTACACGATTGCCTGCGGCCGGGCGGCTGGTTCGTGTTCGAGACCCGCCGCCCAGAGGTCCGCGACTGGGAGCGATGGGAGGTAGCGCCGACGATGGTCGCCCTGCCCGACGGCACCTCCGTGGTCGTGTCGAGGACGGTGACCGAGGTAGCACTCCCACTGGTGACCTTCGAGTCCAAGACGTCCGTGGACGGTGAGGTCGTCGCATCGACATCGACGTTGCGCTTCCGAGAACGTCATGAGGTTGAGCGGGATCTCGGAGAGCAGGGCTTCGTCGTCATCGACGTCCGCGATGCGCCTGATCGGCCAGGCAAGGAGTTCGTCTTTCTCGCCCGCCGCG
>JAOPXK010000103.1 GCA_025965195.1 Marmoricola sp. | reverse complement strand
ACGATCCCGACGCCGGTCTCGTCGCACGACGTCTCGATGCCGAGGACAAGGGGCTCGTTGCTCACGACTTGTGCGTGCGCAGCCAGATCGTCTGCGGCAGCGCGGCGAGCTGGTCCACGGCCCGTTGGTCGAGCGGGGCGGCGAGGTCGGTCACGACGTACCCCTGCTCGCCCTGGGTCGCGAGGTTCTGCGCGACGACGTTGGTGCCCTGCTCACCGAGGATCCGGTTGATCTCCGCGAGGACGCCCGGCACGTTGATGTGCAGGTGCGCGATCCGGAAGGAGTCGCCCAGCGCCGGCGTCTGGATCTCGGGAAGGTTGACCGAGAGCGCGGTGCCACCACCACTCATGAACGACGAGAGCTTGCCGGAGACGAAGTAACCGATCTCCTCCTGCGCCTCCTGTGTGGAGCCGCCGACATGTGGGGTGAGGATGACGTTGTCCAGGCCACGCAGCGGCGACTCGAACGTCTCGCCCTGCTTCTTGGGCTCGATCGGGAAGACATCGAGAGCGGCTCCGGCCAGATGACCCGAGACGATGTACTCACGCAGGGCGGCGTCGTCGACGACCATCCCTCGCGAGGCGTTGATGAAGATCGAGCGCGACTTCATCTTCTTGAACTGTTCCTCACCGAAGATGCCGGCATTGCCCGGCCGGCCATCGACATGGATCGTGACGACATCGGACTGGGCAAGGAGCTCGTCGAGCGTGCCGACCCGCTGCGCGTTGCCATGTGCGAGGCGGTCGGTGGTGTCGAAGTAGATGACCCGCAGGCCGACTGCCTCCGCGACGACCGAGAGCTGCGAGCCGATGTTGCCATAGCCGACGATGCCGAGCACCCGGCCGCGGATCTCGTGGCTGCCGGCGGCGGACTTGTCCCAGACGCCGTCGTGCATCTTCTGGATCTTGTCCGGGAGTCTCCGCGCCAGCGCGATGATCTCGCCGATGACCAGCTCGACCACGCTCCGGGTGTTGGAGTACGGCGCATTGAAGGCCGCGATCCCGTGCTTCGCCGCGGCGGCCAGGTCGATCTGGTTGGTGCCGATGCAGAACGCACCGACGGCAAGGAGATCGGGCGCCTCGTCGAACAACCGGGCGGTGAGGTGGGTGCTCGAACGGATGCCGAGCAGCTCGAAGCCGGGGAGGGCGGCGATCAGCTCGTCCTCGCTCAGCGCGCCGGATCGGGTCTCCACTTCGATGCCCGCCCTCGCGAACACCTCCGAAGCGGCCGGGTGGATGTTCTCCAGCAACAGCGCCCGCGTCGGGCCCTGCGTGCTCAGGTCTGTCATTTTCGCCTCTCGTAGATAGCGCACGGGTCGGTCCCAGCCTAGAGGCAGCGAGGTGGCCGGCTCAGCCGCCACCGCAGCCCTGAAACAGCGGCAGCCGCATCACCACGGCAGCGGCGCCATCGCGGTAGTACTTCTTGCGCCTGTCGATCTCCTGGAAGCCGGCAGCGGCGTAGAACGCGATCGCACCGGAGTTGTCGTCGCGCACCTCGAGCAGCAGCCGGTCGGCCCCTGCCCCGCGAGCCTCGGCGATGACTGCCTCGAGCAGCTCGCTCGCGACACCCTTTCGCCGATGCGACGGGTCCACGGTGATCCGCTGCAGCTCGGCGACGTCCGGGACACACGAAGCAACGGCGTGACCGACGACGGCTCTGTCGGCCTCGGCGAGGAGATACCTGATCATCGGCAGGCCGTCACCGAGCCCCTCCCGGATCAAGCCCTCGGACCAGGCGTCCGGACCAAGACACGAGTTCTCCAGCCACACGATTGCCTCGAGGTCGGCCTCGGTTGCCCGTCGAATCACGAGACCCGCTTGGCTTTCTGCGGTTCCATCGCGTCGGGTCGCCGAAGGTAGAGCGGGTCAGGTTCGAGCCGTTCGAAACGCTCCCTGACGACCACATCGCAGAGCGTTGCAGCCGAGGGGTGCTCAGGCTCGGCGGCGTTCGGGAAGGCTTCGGGATACAGCACGGCGCCTCTTCCGACCACGATCATTCCCGTGGCGGCGTCGGCCGGTTTGATGACCTCTGGCCCGCTGACGCGGGCACCGTCGAGGTAGCTCGCGAGGTAGACCTCCTTGCGACGCGCATCCGTCGCGACCGCGAAGTCCGTCAGACCGGCGTCGATCGCGTCCGCGGCCAGGATGTCGAGCGAGCACACCCCGTACACCGGGATCTTCAGGGCCATCGCCATCGTCCGCGCCGTCACGAGTCCGACCCGCAGGCCGGTGAATGGGCCGGGCCCCACACCGACGGCGACGGCGGTCAGATCGCGGCTGTTGGCACCCGCCTGCTCGAGGACCGCGGCGATGCCCGGCGCGAGCATCTCGCCGTGCCGCATCGACTCGTCCGAGGAGTACGTCGCGACCACCCGCTCGCCGTCATGAAGGGCAACGGTGACGTGCGGGGTGGCGGTGTCGAAGGCGAGCAGCACGGTCCGAGACTATTCGACGTCAGTGGGCGAGCAGACCGCGGCGATCCGCAGCGAGCCAACGTGGACCGACCGGGGTGAGCGTCAGCGTGCGAGCGTCCGCCTGGTCGAGCCCGGTCGAGACCGCCGCACGTTCGAGTCTGACCTCCAGCCGGCTGCCTGCCAGCGTCTCGGCGAGGCCGGAGCCCCATTCGACCACCGTGACGGCCTCATCGAGGTCGGTGTCGAGGTCGAGGTCGTCGAGCTCGGGCGCGCCACCGAGCCGGTAGGCATCCACGTGCACGAGCGGCGGCCCGTCACCCAGCGATGGATGCACGCGCGCGATCACGAACGTCGGCGAGGTCACGTTGCCGCGGACGCCGAGTCCGCGACCGAGCCCCTGGGTGAAGGTGGTCTTCCCCGCACCGAGGTCGCCGGTCAGGATCACGAGGTCACCAGCGCGCAGCTGCTCACCGAGCCGCTCGGCGTAGCGCTGGGTGTCCTCGGGCCTCGGCAGCACGACCTGCTGGGAGAACAGCCGGAGCATGGTCAGGCGCGGGCCCTCCCGGCTGGCCTCGACATACCCCTGCCGCTGCCAGAAGCGAACGGTCACCGGAAGTTCGGCCCGCGCCTCGAGCCGAAGCCCGACGAGGCCACGTGCCGCTGCGACCTCGTCCGCCTTCGCCGTCAACCGGGGCGCTACGCCGTGATGCCGGACCTCCTCGACGACGCCGACACGACGCAGCCCCAGCAGGTGTTCGCGCTCATCGAAGAGCAACGCGCCCACCGGGTGACCGTGAATGGTCGCCAGCAAGCCGCCGTCGGTGTCCAGCGCGGCCGCCACGGACTCAAGGGTCTCGTCGAGGGCGGTCGCCGGAGGATCGAGCACCGGCCGGCCGGAGAAGGTACTGCGGATCAGGGCGAGTACGTCGGCCGCGTGCTCGGCGCCGATCTCGCGAACCTCGATGTCGGGCTCGTCCAGGTCGGCAATCTCCTCGACCGTGCTCACTCGTCACTCCCGTTCGTCCAGGTCCGTCGTTGCCTGCCACCAATGCGGGTGACGATCTCGTAGCTGATCGTGTCGCAGGCGTCGGCCCAGTCCTGAGCGGTCGGCTCGCCGTCGTCGCCGGGCCCGAAGAGGATGACCTCGTCGCCGGCCCGGGCATCGGGCGCCGCCACGACGAACTGGTCCATGCAGATCCGGCCGAGCACCTTGCCACGGCGGCCGTTGATGCTGACCTCGGCCGTCGACGAGGCATGGCGCGGGATGCCATCGCCGTACCCCATCGGGACCAGGGCGACCCGCATCTCCTTGTCTGCAACGAATGTGTGGCCATAGGACACGCCGTCCCCGGCGTGCAGGTTCTTGGCGAGGACAGTGCGGCCCCGCACCGTCATCGCCGGGATCAGGCCGAGCTCCTTGCTCGAAGCCACGGCGGGCGCGGGCGCGAGTCCGTACGCCGCGATGCCGAGCCGCACCAGGTCGAAACGCGCGCTAGGTCGATGCAGCGCGCCCGCCGAGTTGGAGAGGTGGCGTACCTCGGGCTGGAGGCCGGCCTTCTCGGCAAGCTCGACGGCATCGCGAAAAGCCTGCTCCTGCTGGGCGTTCGCGGGATGGTCCGGCTCGTCGGAGCAGGCGAAGTGCGACCAGAGCCCGGTGATCCGCACGGCCCCGGTGCGTTCGGCCGCTGCCGCCGCGTCGACCAATGCCTGCCACTCGGCTCGCGGGGCACCGCCCCTGGAGAGGCCGGTGTCGAACTTGAGCTGGACCCGCGCGAAGCGGCCAGCCCTGTCCGCAGCCGCGACGATCTCGGCGAGCTGGTCCGTGGAGTACGCCGTGACATCGACGTCCGCCGCGATCGGCGGGCCGAAGTCCTCGCCGGGCACCGCGACCCAGCAGAGCAACCGGCCTGTGTCGCCGTCGGCGCGGAGGGTCAGGGCTTCGTCGATCGTGGCGACCCCGAGCCACTCGACGCCGGCCTCACGGGCTGCGCGGGCGACCTGGCAGATGCCGTGCCCGTAGCCGTCGGCCTTGACGACCATCATCACCTGCGGCCCGGCGACCAGCTCGCGCAGTCGCCGGATGTTGTGCCGGATCGCGCCGAGGTCGACGACGATCTCAGCGCGGGCGGGGCTGGAGGCGGCGTTCATGGCGCGCCTATCTTCCCATCCTCAGGCCAGCAGCTCGCGCACCACGGCCGGGATCACATCGGCAACCGTGCTGGCGATCAGCGGCCCGCCGCTGCTGGCGTACGTCGCGGCAGCACCGTGCAGCCAGGACCCCACCGATGCCGCGTCGAACGCATCGAGCCCGGCTGCGAGCAGGGATCCGGTCAGGCCCGCGAGGACGTCGCCCGCGCCGGCCGTCGCCAGCCAGGGGACCCCGCTGGTGGTCGCGCGGATCCGCCCGTCGGGGTGCGCGATCAGGGTGTGCCGGCCCTTGAGAACGACGACGGAGTCGAAGCGTTCCGCGGCCTGCCGGGCGTGGCGCAGCTGGTCGGCCTCCACCTCGGCGCGGTCCACCCCGAGCATGGCGGCGAGCTCTCCGGCATGCGGGGTCAGGACGGCGTCGGCGCCCGTGCTGAAGTGCCTGAGGGCATCGGCATCGACGACCAGCGGCACCCCGTCGGCCAGCGCCTTCTCGAGTGCCTCCGCGGCATCCGCGTCACCGCCCGACCCGACGACCCAGGCCTGCACCCTGCCCTCACCCACGACGATCTCGGGTTGGCGGGTGCGAACGGCATCGGCCGCTGATCCGACGTACCGGACCATCCCGGCGAGACCTGAGCCGGCTCCCGACGTACACAGCACGGCGGCGCCGGGATAGGCCGCCGATCCGGCGTGGACGCCGACCACCCCACGGGTGTACTTCTGGTCGAACGGGCCGGGCCGGGGCAACAGCGCCGCGACGTCAGCCGGCTGGAGAGCGGTCACCGCCGGCGTCGGCAGGTCGAGCCCGATGTCGACGAGATGAACGACGCCACAGGCCTCGGCGGCCGGGTCAACGAGATGGCAGATCTTGTGGGTTCCGAAGGTGACGGTCAGGTCGGCCGCGACGTGTGGTCCGTCGATCCGGCCGGTGTCCACCTCGACTCCCGATGGCGTGTCGACTGCGACGACCAGGGCGCCCGGGAAGGCCCCGAGTGCTGCGACCGCATCGTCACCGAGCCCGGGCCGTCCGCCGATCCCGACGATCCCGTCGACGAGGACGAGGGGCTGATGCGCCTCGGCCAGCGCGACCACCCGCCCGCCGGCCCGTTGCAGGGCAGCGAGGCCCGCGGGATGGGCGTTCTCGGAGAGCAGGACCGCCTCGACCCTTGCTCCACGACGGGCCAGCATCGCGCCGGCGTACAGCGCGTCGCCGCCGTTGTCCCCTGACCCGACCAGGAGCAGCACGGGCGCGCCGTACACCTCGTCGAGGAGGTCCGCGATCACCACCGCGAGCCCTGCGGCCGCGCGCTGCATCAACGTGCCCTCCGGAAGCGACCCGATCAGGGCAGCCTCCGCCGCCCGCACCTGCTCAACCGTGTGTGCTGCCCGCATCCACTCAGGCTAGCGAGGGTCCGGCACTCTCCGTCACTCTCCCATCACTCCAGGACGACGACCGCGGAGGCGATGCCGGCGTCGTGCGACAGCGAGAGATGGACCGAGGTGACGCCCAGCTCGGCGGCCCGTGCCGCGACCGTCCCGCTCAGCGCGAGCCGCGGCTGGCCCGTGGCCTCGCTGACCACCTCGGCGTCATGCCATTCGAGGCCACGAGGCGCGCCGAGCGCCTTGGCCAGGGCCTCCTTCGCTGCGAAACGGGCAGCCAGGGAGTTCGGCGGCAGCTCCGCCTCGGCAGGGGTGAACAGCCGGGTCCGCATGCTGGGGGTCCGCTCGATCGCTTCCATGAAGCGACCGACATCGACGACATCGATGCCGATGCCGCAGATCATCGGGGCACCGAGATCCACTCGGTGCTCACTCGGTGCTCACTCGGTGCTCACTGGTGCTCACTCGACGGTCACGGACTTGGCGAGGTTCCGCGGCTGGTCGACGTCGTGGCCCATCGCGGTCGCGAGCTCACAGGCGAACAGCTGCAGCGGGATCACCGCAACGAGCGGCTGGAGCAGCGTCGGCACCTGCGGCAGCGGGATGAGTACGTCGGCGTACGGCGTGACCGTGTCGTCGCCGTCCTCGGCCAGCACGATCGTGCGGGCGCCGCGGGCGCGGATCTCCTGGATCGCGCTGATCATCTTGTCGTGCAGCTGGTCCCGCCCCCGAGGAGGCACGACGCAGAACACCGGCAGGTCCTGCTCGATCAGCGCGATCGGCCCGTGCTTGAGCTCACCTGCGGCGAAGCCCTCGGCATGGATGTAGGCGAGCTCCTTGAGCTTGAGCGCACCCTCGAGCGCGACCGGGAAACCCGCATGCCGACCGAGGAAGAGCACCGACTTCGCATCCCGCAGCGTCTTGGCCAGGTCATAGACCCGTTCCGAGTCGTCGAGCATGGTCTGGATGTGAGCCGGCACCTTGTCGAGCTCGCGCACCACGGAGGCGATCTCGTCACCGAACTTCGTGCCGCGCACCTGCGCCAGGTAGAGCCCGAGCAGGTAGCAGGCGATCATCTGCGTCAGGAAGCCCTTGGTCGACGCGACCCCGATCTCCGGGCCGGCGTGCGTGTAGATCACCGCGTCGGACTCCCGCGGGATGGTCGAGCCGTTGGTGTTGCAGATCGCGAGGACCCGGGCCTTCTGGCCGCGTGCGTGCCGGATCGCCATCAAGGTGTCGGCAGTCTCGCCGGACTGGCTGATCGCGACCACCAGGGTGTTGCGGGTCAGGATCGGGTCGCGGTAGCGGAACTCGTGGGACAGCTCGACCTCGCACGGGATCCGCGTCCAGTGCTCGATCGCATACTTCGCGACCATGCCGGCGTAGTTCGACGTGCCGCACGCGACGATGATCACCCGGTCGATGTCACGCAGCTCGTCGTCGGAGATCCGGACCTCGTCGAGCTGGAGCAGCCCGGCCTCGGTGTGCCTGCCCAGCAGCGCGTCCGCGACCGCCCGCGGCTGCTCGAAGATCTCCTTGCGCATGAACCAGTCATAACCGTCCTTCTCGGCTGCCGAGAGGTCCCAGTCGACGTGATAGCGCTTGCCGGCCGCCGGCTTGCCGTCGAAGTCGGTGACCTGTACGTCGTCCCGAGTGATCGTCACGACCTGGTCCTGGCCGAGCTCCAGGGCCTCGCGGGTGTACTCGATGAAAGCGGCGACGTCAGAGCCGAGGAAGTTCTCGCCTTCGCCGATGCCGACGACCAGCGGTGAGTTGCGGCGCGCGGCAACCACGCGAGAAGGGTCCTGGGCATCGATCGCGACCAGCGTGAACGCACCTTCGAGGCGGCGGCACACGACCTGCATGGCACTGGTGAGGTCGCCGCCGCGGTCGAGCTCGGCCTCGACGAGGTGCGCGGCGATCTCGGTGTCGGTCTCGGAGAGCAGCTCGTGGCCGTTGCGCTCGAGCTCGTCACGGAGCGCCGCAAAGTTCTCGATGATCCCGTTGTGCACAAGGGCAACCCGGCGCTGCTGGCCGAGGTGCGGGTGCGCGTTGACGTCGTTGGGGGCGCCGTGGGTGGCCCAGCGGGTGTGCCCGAGGCCGATGGTCGACGGCGGCAGTGGATCGTCGGCAATGGCCTTCTCGAGGTTGGCGAGCTTGCCGGCCTTCTTGTCCGAGGCGATGGAGCCGCCGTCGATGACCGCGATGCCTGCGGAGTCGTAGCCGCGGTACTCCAGGCGGCGCAGTCCCTCGATCACGACGTCACGAGCCTGCTTCTCTCCGACGTACCCCACGATTCCGCACATGCACCAGATTCTAAGGGGCACGGCCCATGAGACACCGGCGGTGCGGCCCAGCCAGCGACGGATCGACCAGCGTGGGACCGGCGACAGCCCTGCTGCGGCCGACTGGAACAATCGCCGTCATGTCTCACAGTGCGCACGCGGGCGAGGACTCGCCGTACGTCGAGCTCGACCGCGACGCCTGGGCGGCTCTCGGCCAGCACACCGAACAGCCGTTGAGCGAGCTCGAGATCGAACGGGTCCGTGGTCTCGGCGAGAACCTCGACATCGACGAGGTCCAGCAGGTCTACCTGCCGCTGTCCCGCCTGCTCAGCCTGTACGTCGAGTCAGCCGGCCGGCTGCACCGCCAGCAGGAGGACTTCCTCGAGCGGCCGACGCCACCGCGGACGCCCTTCGTGATCGGGCTGGCCGGCTCGGTCGCGGTCGGCAAGTCGACCACCGCCCGGGTGCTGCAGCAGATGCTCGCGCACTGGCCGGAGCACCCGAAGGTCGCGCTGATCACCACCGACGGCTTCCTCTACCCGAACGCCGTCCTCGCCCAGCGCGGGCTGCTGACGCGCAAGGGCTTCCCTGAGTCCTATGACCGCAAGGCGTTGCTCAAGTTCGTCATCGACATCAAGTCGGGCAAGGACGAGGTCGAGGCGCCGACGTACTCCCACCTGGTCTACGACGTCGTCCCCGACGAGAAGGTCACGATCCACCGGCCCGACATCGTCATCATCGAGGGGCTCAACGTGCTCCAGCCGGCCGGCGTACGACCCGATGGGCGGACCGGCCTGGCCGTCTCGGACTTCTTCGACTTCTCCGTGTACGTCGACGCGGCGCAGGGCGACATCCGCGGCTGGTACACCGACCGTTTCCTCCGGCTCCGCGAGACCGCGTTCCAGGACCCGGCGTCGTACTTCGCGAAGTACGCCCGGCTCACCCACGACGAGGCGGTCGACGAGGCCGGCCGCATCTGGGACTCGATCAACGGCCCGAACCTCGAGCAGAACGTCAAGCCGACCCGCTCACGGGCGACGCTCGTGCTCCGCAAGGACCGCGACCACTCGGTCCGCTACGTCCGGCTCCGCAAGCTCTGAGAACCAGGGGCACCGTTCACCGGACCGCACTGCTCGATCAGGTCGGCCGCCGTCACCGTGCCCGCCATCCCCCGGATCGCCGCACCGAGTCGCGCCGCTGCGAGTCGGTGCGGACCGTCGGCGAGCAGCTCCGCGATCACGGGCCGCAGGGACTCGGCCTTCGCGCCCTTCCTCACCAACCGACCGGCGCCCGCCCGCTCGACGCTCTGGCCGACCATCGGCTGGTCCAGCATCGGGTGCATCGGCATCACGACCAGCGGCAGGTCGTGGGCAAGTGCGCGCATCGTCGTCGCATGGCCGCCGTGTCCGATCACCAGTGATGCCTTCGGCATCAGCCGGTCGTGTGGCACGTAGCGGTGCACCTCAGCGTTGGCGCCCACCCGCAACGACGCCGGATCGATGACGGGGCCCGTCGTGACGATGACCTTCGCGTCGAGGTCGGCAGTCGCGTCGAGGATGTGCTGCATCGCCTCGGTCATGCCGCCGAAGTTGTAGGTGCTCAAGCTCACCAGCACTGCCGGCTCCTCGTCACTCCAGTCTCGGGCCGCCGGTGCCACCAGGATCGGACCGGAGTAGCGAACGTTGGCTGGCATCTTGCGGTTGTGACCGGGATCGAGCTCGGGAAGCGAGACCACGAGTACGAGTGCTGCAGCGTTCCAGGTCCGCAACGGGCGCAGGCCCTTGGCGCGTGCCGTGATGCCCATCGGCCCGCGCAACCAGTTCTTGCGCAGAAAGCCGTCGAAGAAGTGCTCGAGCGACACGTAGGTGAGCCCTGCGTCGGCGCAGGCCTTCTGGGCCCCTGTCAGCAGGCAGTCGACAATGACCACGTCAGCCGGGTGCGCCGCTACGGCAGCCAGCACGTCCTCACCCATGCCCTTGTCGGAGAACAACGCCATCATCACGTTCGGGGAGTTGGTGTCCTGCGAGGAGAACGCCCTCCCACGCTCATACGCCGTGAACTCGAAGCCAGCGCCGGCCAGGTCGTTGCGCTGCACCTCGTGCCCGAGGAATCGGACGCGATGCCCGCGGGACTTGAGCTCGGTCGCAATGCCGACTGCGGGCGTGACGTTGCCGCCGCCGTCCCAGGTGACGAAGAGATAGTTGGCCATGTCATGCCTCCGGTGCGGTCTCGCCGAGCAGGCTGTTCAGCAGCTGCGTCATGCGTTGTTCGGTCGTCGCGCGGCTCAGGCCACGGTCGCGCCGCAGCAGCTTCCAGGTGTACACATCGGTCGAGACGACCAGCAGGTCAATGAGCGCTTCGCGAGCCGCGCCCCGACGTTGAACGAGGTACGGCGCGAAGCACTCCTCGACCCAGGCCCGATGGGTCTGCCTGCCCATCTCGGTGACCCCGCGGATCGACGGATCGGAGCCCTCCTGGGCCAGCATCATCAACGCGGTGTGACCGCGAAGCTCGTAGTGCTCGACGATCGTGCGCACGGCGGCGACGACATCGCCGACGGGGGCCCGCCGCTCCTCGACAACCACGCCATTGGCGTATGTCGCGGTGGCCTCGAGCAGGCCGCCGCGGCTCCCGAACTGTCGGAGCACGGTCTGCACGCTGACTCCGGCTCGCTCGGCGACGTCGTCCAGCACGATCTCGGAGATCAGCCGCTCGGAGTGCAGGTCGAAGGTGGCCTGGAGGATCCGCCGGCGGGTCTCCTCGACCCCGTCCGCCCGGACCCTCATCGTGTACGTCCGCTTCGTATTCATATCAATCTCAGTTGACGTCAATACCAATTCAATGTCAATAGCGATTGACACAAAAGGATGAGTTGGGCCTCCGCCACCGGTCAGCGTTCGTCGGTGAACTTGGCCGGCCGGCCCTCCTTGCGAGCCCGGGTGGCCTCCTCGAAGTTCTCGGTCAGCAGCCGCACGTAGAGCTGTCCCATCCCCTCGAGCTGCATGTGTCCCTCGAGCGATGACGAGTCCATCCCGGCCCACAGGCTGCGCTTGGTCAGCTCGACCCCGGGCCGGGAGAAGGTGGCGATCCGCTGGCCGAGTGCAACCGCCTCATCGAGGAGTACGCCGGACTCGACCGTTCGCGACACCAGGCCGATCCGCTCGGCCTCCTCGGCCGAGACGTCCCGGCCCGTCAGCATGATCTCGCTGGCCCGCGACGACCCGACCGCGCGTGGCAACAGGTAGCTGAGCCCGAGCTCGCTGGCCGTCAGCCCGTTGTTGATACCGGCCGCCCGGAAGTACGCCCCGGCAGCGGCGACCCGGATGTCGCACGCCAGCGCCAGGCACAGGCCTCCCCCGATCGCGGCACCGTTGACCGCCGCGATGACCGGCTGGTGCAGTCGTCGCAGCGTCAGGACCAGGTCGTCGAGCAGCTCCATCGATCGCAGCGCGTACGTCGGCCGGGTCAGTCCCTCGACGTGCGGCGGCCGGCCGGCCGACTCCTGGTCCGCGCCGGAGCAGAACCCCCGCCCGGCACCGGTGAGCACGACCGCACGCACGGTGGTGTCGTGGCCGATCGCCTCGAGCTGCGCAAGCAGCGGGACCACCACGTCGAACGCCATCGCGTTCATGCGTTCGGGACGGTTGAGGGTGACGACTGCGACCTCTGGAACCGGCCGGTCGACGAGCACGAAGTCCATCTGCGGACTCTAGGCTGCCAAGGCACGTTCCGGTCCAGCCGGCGACCTTCTTCTGGAACTCGACGGCCCGCTTGACGGGACCCAATCCCATCGCGTCGTTGACGCCCGATCATGTGCTCGTTGCTGTCGGCGTCCCAGGTGCGGACGAGTCCGGCCGGCGGCTCGTGCACGTCCCTCCACCGCCGCCCCGGGTCGACGCGCCCACGATTCTGCCCTAGAGGCCGACGGTGGTGCGCTGCATCTCCAGGCATCGCTCGACGACCCGGAACCCGAGCTGGTCATTGATCGCGTTCATGTGCACGTTCTCGCTGGCGTTGCCGGTGATCACGTTGCGCGCGCCCGGATGAGCCCGGGTGAACGCGAGATGGTTCGTCGCCTTGAGGCGTTGGCCCAGCCGGTGACCGCGATGGCCGGGCAACACGATGGTGGCGCCCTGGTAGGCCAGGTCGGGTCGCTCCTCGGCGACCATCATCTCGGTGTAGCCGACCCCGGTGCCGTCGGGACCGAGCACGATCGTGGTGACGTCGCTGCGCCCAGCCAGGCGCTGGCGCTCCTCGTTCTCCCTGAGCCGCGCTCTGTCCCAGACCTCCGGCTCCATGGCGAGGTCTCCGAGCGGAATCTCGGCGATGAATCGGCTGGCGAGCTCGCAGTAGGCGTCGACCAGGTGGTCGGGGCAGGCCCCCGACCAGGTGAGCAGCTGGTAGCCGACGGCGACTGCCTCCGTCGATGCCAGCAACGGCGCCCAGCTGCTCGCGGTCTCGCGCAGGTCAGCGACCTTCATCTCGTCCTGCTGGGCAACGGCAAAACCCTGGGCGCGCGCGAACAACAGCGGTCCGCTCGCTGCGGCCACCGGTGCTGCCACCTCGAGCAGGGCGGTCGTCCGACCCTCCTCGCGGAGGATGTCGCTCAGGGCCACCAGCAACGCCGACCCGTGACCCCGACGCTGGTCCTCCGGGTGGACGAAGACGTCGAGCATCGCGAGATGAAGGTTGTCGAGGAGCGGCAGGCGTGCCTCGGCCCAACCCACCGGCCGGTCGCCGTCATAGGCAACCCGAAGGTGCACCTTGCGCGTGCGGTTCTCGATGGGCCACTCCCGGCGCGCCGACGTCCACGTCCGATAGGTGTGCCACGGACGCCCGACCGAGTCAGCGTCCCAGCCGATCTGCCAGAGCTGGTGCAGCAGCGCCTCAGCGGTCCGGTCCACGTTCCGTACGTCGGTCATCAGCAACGAGACTAGGCCCGCAGCACCCCGAGTGCATCCGGGTTTCTGCGCGCAGGTTGCACCTTGCACCCACCGCTAGAGCGTCAGGCGGGTCCGGACGATGTCCGCGAGCCGGTCCGCGATCGTCTGCGCCTCGTCGGCGGTGCCGGCCTCGACCATCACCCGGACCAGCGGCTCGGTGCCCGAGGGACGCAACAGCACCCGGCCTCCGTCGCCCAGCTCGGCCTCCGCCTCGGCAACTGCGGCGGCCAGCAGCGCGTCCTCGTCGGCCCGCGCCTTGTCGACGTTGGGGACGTTCACCAGCACCTGCGGCAACCGGCTCATCACTCCCGCCAGCTCGGCGAAGGAGGACCCGGTCGAGGCCATCCGGTCAAGGACGTGCAGCGCAGCGAGGATGCCGTCTCCGGTGGTCGCGTGCTCGCTCATGATCACGTGGCCGGACTGCTCACCACCGAGCGTGTAGCCGGACACCCGCATCGCTTCGAGCACGTAGCGATCGCCCACCTTGGTCTGGCGTACGCCGATGCCGGCAGCCTTCATCGCCTGCACGAAACCGAGGTTGCTCATCACGGTCACCACGACGGTGTCGGACTTCAGCCCCGCCTGGTCGCGGAGCGACAGCGCCAGGATCGCGAGCAGCTGGTCGCCGTCGACGATCTCACCGCGGGCGTCGACGGCGAGACACCGGTCGGCATCGCCGTCGAGTGCGAAGCCAGCGTCTGCGCCGTGGTGCAGGACGGCCTTCTGGAGTACGCCGAGATGGGTGGACCCACAACCGTCGTTGATGTTCAGGCCATCGGGCTCGGCGCAGATCGCGATGACCTCGGCGCCGGCGTCGGTAAGTGCCTTCGGCCCGACAGCCCAGGCCGCGCCGTTGGCACAGTCGAGCACCACCTTCACACCGGACAGCGGGTGCGTGATCGTCGAGGTGAGGTGGGCGGCGTACTCCGCCACCGCGCTCTCGTGGACGCGCACCCGGCCGACGCCACCGCCGGTCGGCCGGTCCCAGGGTTCGCGGAGGCGCTTCTCGATCGCGATCTCGATCGCGTCGTCGAGCTTCAGCCCACCACGGGCGAAGAACTTGATGCCGTTGTCGGGCATCGGGTTGTGCGAGGCGGAGATCATCACGCCGAGGTCCGCGCCGAGCGAGCCCGTCAGCCAGGCAACGCCCGGCGTCGGCAGCTCACCGAGAAGGAGGACGTCGACACCGGCCGAGGCCAGGCCAGCGACGACGGCCGCCTCGAGGAACTGCCCGGAGATCCGGGTGTCCCGGCCGACAACGGCGAGAGGCCGGTGTCCGTTGAAGACACCGGCCTCGCCGAGTACGTGCGCGGCGGCGACTGACAGGTCAAGAGCAAGCTCAGCCGTGAGCTCGCCGTTGGCCAGCCCACGGACACCGTCCGTGCCGAAGAGCCGCGCCACGAAGGCTTAGCGCTTGCTGAACTGGGGCGCCTTGCGGGCCTTCTTGAGACCGGCCTTCTTGCGCTCGATGACGCGAGCGTCACGACGCAGCAGACCGGCCTTCTTCAGCGACGGGCGGTTGGCTTCTTCGTCGATCGCGTTGAGGCAACGGGCCACGCCGAGACGCAGCGCGCCGGCCTGACCGGTGATGCCGCCACCGTGGATGCGAGCCATCACGTCGAAGCGGCCCTCGAGCTGCGTCGTCGCGAAGGGCTCGTTGACGACCTGCTGGTGCAGCTTGTTCGGGAAGTAGGAGTCCAGCGTGCGGCCGTTGACGGTCCACACACCGGTGCCGGGAACGATGCGGACTCGGGCAACGGCCTCCTTGCGACGGCCGGTGGCTGCCGCGGGGGCGATGGTGGCGGGGCGCTCGGGGGCGTCGGCGGAGGGTGCGCTCTCGGAGGAGTAGGCAACGCCTTCGGCGTTGACCTCGTAGTTCTCCTCGGCGACGTCCGTCTCGGTGCCGGCTTCAGCGACTGCGTCAGTCACAATATTTCCTGTTCTGGATTCTGAGTTGTCTACTGGGAGATCTGGGTGATCTCGAAGGGCTTGGCCTGCTGGGCCGTGTGTGGGTGCTCCGGTCCGGCGTACACCTTGAGCTTCTTGATCATCGCGCGGCCGAGGCGGTTCTTGGGGAGCATGCCCCAGACGGCCTTCTCGATGGCCTTGCGCGCGTCCTTCTCCAGCAGCTCACCGATCGGGGTGGCCGTCAGGCCGCCCGGGTAGCCGGAGTGGCGGTAGGACATCTTCGCCTTCGCCTTGTTGCCCGAGAGCGACACCTTCGACGCGTTGACGATGATGACGAAGTCACCGGTGTCGACGTGAGGGGCATACATGGGCTTGTGCTTGCCGCGGAGCAGGGTCGCGGCCTGAACGGCGAGGCGGCCGAGCACGACATCGTTGGCGTCGATGACGTGCCAATCGCGCTTGATGTCGCCGGGCTTCGGGCTGTACGTACGCACGTTGTTGCCTTACTTCTAGTTCGTGGACCGTCAGGGCTCAATCCCTGGCGGAAGTGGTGCTGCGGCTTCTGACGAACACTGCTCGCTCTTCCGGCCTGGGCCGGTAGCGAGTCTGCGTCGTGGCTCTTCGAACCCGGGGGTGCAAGGAACCATGACGCGGCAGGAGTCGCGACGGATCAGACTACCGGCGGTGCGCGCCAAGCGTCAAAACGAGATCCGATGGACGGGGCTTGTGAGGGGGGGCATAGGTTGGGCCCGATATGAGCCCCCACTGAGCTGAGGAGCCGATGTGACCGACGAAACGGCCAACGCAGGCGGCAACAACACCCTGACGATCCGGGACAACCGGACCGGCAAGGAGTACGACGTTCCGATTACAGACGGAACCATCAAGGCGGCCGATCTCGGCCAGATCAAGGACGACGAGGACGCCCCCGGCCTCGCGACGTACGACCCCGGTTTCGTCAACACCGCCTCGTGCCGAAGTGCCGTCACCTTCATCGACGGCGACAAGGGAATCCTGGAGTACCGCGGCTACCCGATCGAGCAGCTGGCCGAGAAGTCCAGCTTCCTCGAGGTCGCCTATCTCCTGATCCACGGCGGACTGCCCACCAAGGAGCAGTACGACACCTGGGTGCACGAGATCACCTATCACACCTTCGTGCACGAGAACGTCAAGGGCTTCATGCACGGCTTCAACTACGACGCCCACCCGATGGGCATGCTGATGGCCTCCGTCGGCGCGCTGTCGACGTTCTACCCCGAGTCGAGCAACATCTCGGACCCGCAGAACCGGCACATGCAGATCGTCCGGATGATCGCCAAGATGCCGACACTCGGCGCCTGGGCCTTCCGCCACGCGCAGGGCAAGCCGTTCGTCTACCCCGACAACGAGCTCGGCTACACCGCGAACTTCCTCTCGATGCTGTTCAAGATGAGCGAGCAGAAGTTCATCGCCGACGAGCGCCTGGTCAAGGCCCTCGATGTGCTGTTCATCCTGCACGCCGACCACGAGCAGAACTGCTCCACCAACGCCGTGCGCTCCGTCGGGTCCTCGCAGGTGGACCCCTACTCCGCGGTCGGCGCGGGCGTGGGAGCGCTCTTCGGGCCGCTGCACGGTGGCGCCAACGAGGCCGTCCTGCGGATGCTGCGCCGGATCGGCTCGAAGGAGAACATCCCGGCGTTCATCGAGGGTGTGAAGAACGGCAACGAGAAGCTGATGGGCTTCGGGCACCGGGTCTACAAGAACTTCGACCCGCGCGCGACGATCATCAAGAAGGCGTGCGACGACGTCTTCGACGTCACCGGGGTCAACCCCCTGCTGGCGATCGCCAAGGAGCTCGAGAAGATCGCCCTCGAGGACGAGTACTTCATCAAGCGGAAGCTCTACCCCAACGTGGACTTCTACTCGGGCCTGATCTACGAGGCCTTCCAGTTCCCGCCGGAGATGTTCACGGTGCTCTTCGCGATCGGCCGTACGCCTGGCTGGCTCGCGCAGTGGCTGGAGCTGGTCCAGGACAAGGAGCAGAAGATCGCTCGCCCCAAGCAGATCTACACCGGCGACCGCAGGCTCACGTTCACCCCGGCCACGGAACGCTGGAAGTAGCGGCGAATTCTCTGGGTACCAAGAAAATTCAGCGCTTCCCGTGCAGGACATCGCACGGGAAGCGCTTGTTTTGTGCGGGAAGTACGGGGTTAGCCGACCGGATGACCGGTGGGTGGGGCGGGCTGCCTGCCCAGAGCGGCTCGTTCGACCTCGAGCAGGGAGACGCTGTGCCGCTCGGCCTCGAACGCTGCGTGACCGCCACGGAAGCCGAAGAGGCGCTTGGTCCAGATGATGTAGACGACCGCGAACACGTTGACGACCATCGCGGCGATGCGTAGCCAGGTGATCTTCTCGATCAGTTCGTAGACCTCGAGCGGGATGAAGACTGCCGTGCCCACCACGGCGACGTACTCACCCCAGCGCCTCATCAGCCACAGGCCGACCGCCTCGAGCAGCTCCAGGGCGCCGTACGCGAGCACGCCGATCGTGATCAGGATCAGCGTGCGGTGCGAGGTCGTCAGCGCTTTCTCGATCAGGTGGACCGGGCCGGTGCTCTGCAGGTCGACGCCGAGCTTGTCCGCGACCGGCTTGAGCAGCGGCAGGTAGGTGTCGAAGACCTTCTCGAGTGCCTGCCTCGAGCCGTCGAACTTGTAGACGCCGTACGCCAGCAGCACCAGCAGCACTCCACGGATGCCGCGCTCAACGGCGAGGAACCGGAGGATCGCGGCGTCGCGCAACGCCTTCCCAGCCAGTACGACGGGAGCCTGGTCGGCCGGACCGGAACCGTGCGGCTCGCCGATGACGTACGTCGCACAGCGCAGGCATCGCCAGGCCTCTCCCGCGGCTGTGGTGCTGTGCAGCCGATCCGCGAGGGCCTGCTCGTCGGGCCGGTAGGTGACGTGACCGTGCAACCCGCACGAGCGAAGGTTCCAGTCGAAGTGCGGCCAGGGGCTGAGGTTCACAACCCAGACCCTAGTGAACGAGCTAGGGCACGGCTTCGATCACCGGGTTCGGAACCACGTGACGCTGCAGCCGGCGCACGTCGGGAACGGTGAGCGCCAGCAGCGTGCTCGTCAGCATCACGGCGGCGACCACGACCAGCCAGCGGTGGAAGCCGACCACCTCCGCAATCGGCCCGGTGAGGGCGAGCCCGATCGGACGGGCGACGAAGGAACCGACCTGGTCGAGCGAGTAGACCCTCGCAAGCATCTCGTCCGGAACGTTCTGCTGGATCGAGAGATCCCAGCCCACACTGAAGATCTCGAGACCGAAGCCGTGCAGGAAGGCGCCCAGCAGCACCAGGGTGAGCGAGTGGCTGAAGGCCATCGCGGCAGGGAACGCGGCCGTCAGGGTGAGGAACCAGGTCCCGACGTACAGCGGCCGTCGCGGCCGCCAGCGGAGTGTGACCAGCCCACCGACCACGAAGCCGATCATCATGGTCGAGAGCGCCCACCCCCACGCGGGCCGTCCCAGGGAATCGCCGACGACGATCGGGCCGAGCACCCCCGATGCGCCTCCGTAGAACAGGTGGTAGATCAGGGCCTGCCCGATCAGCACCCACAGCCAGGTGCGCCGGAAGACCTCGACGAGTCCGGCCCGCACCTCGCCGAGCATCGAGGCCCGCTCCGGGGCCAGCACCGGCGCGACCCGGATGCCGGTGAAGCAGATCGCGGCGAGCCCGAAGCTCGCCGCATCGATCCCGATCGCCCAGCCGGAGCCGAAGGCAGCGACCGCCAGCCCCGCCAGGCCGGCGCCGACGATCTGGGCGGTGTTCTGGGAGAGCCGCCGCAGGGTGATCGCACTCGCCAGGTCTGAGGCCGGCACCGTCTGCCGGGTCATCGCCTGGGAGCTCGGTCCGCTGAGCGCACCGAGCGAGCCATTCACCGCCCCGAGGACCGCCAGGATGACGATGCTCCCCCAGCCCAGCACCAGGCTCGCGGCGACCACACCCTGGGTGATGGCGAGCAACGCCGATGACCAGATCATCAGCCGCTGCCGGGGCAGGCGGTCGCCGAGCACACCACCGAAGAGCACGGTCAGCACGTCGGCGAGCGCGTAGATGCCGACCACCGCCCCGAGGTCGGAGGCCGAGCCGCCGAGGTCGAGTACGGCGAACGCCAGCGCGATCGGCGAGATGCCGTTGCCAAGGTTGGTGACGGTGCTGCCCGCGAGCAGCCAACGGAACGACCGGGAGCGCAGCGCCCCGGTCCGCACACTCGTTCTGAGGATCGTCATTGCGGGCACATTACTTCGCTACCGAACTATTCGGCAACGAAATAAACTTTGCTAGTCTTCCGACATGGCTCGCGAAGACTCCGCCGACCGGCACGTCGCCCGCTGGCGCAACCACTGGATCGACGTACCGTTCGACGACAAGATCGAGGCCGCAGTCGTCCGGATCGGCCTGCTCAAGCGGTACCTGGGCAACGTCACGAAGGCAGCCGTCGCCGAGAACGGCCTGCAGGACTTCGAGTACGACACCCTGCACACGCTGATGATCCGGGACACCCCTGGACAGGCCTCCCCCACCGCACTCGCCGATGACATGGGGGTCTCGGCCGCCGGGATGACGGGGCGGCTCGACGGCCTGGAGAAGGCCGGCTACGTGCAACGTGTCCCCGGTGTCGAGGACCGTCGCCGGGTGCACGTGGAGATCACCAAGGAGGGCGCCGCGATCTGGCGGAAGGCGATGAGGCTGCGCGCGGCGGCCGAGGAAGCGATGGTTGGCGTGCTCAGCCCACGGGAGCAGGCCACCTTGAACAGGCTGCTCAAGAAGATGATGTTGTACGTCGAGGACGACGATCAGCGGGCCCGCACGACACGACCCTCGTCCCACACCGGACCATCGGACTCATAGACCCGGCCGTCCGACCCGAAGACCAGGTAGCGATCGAAGCCGCGGGCGAACCAGCGATCATGCGTGACCGAGACGACCGTGCCGTCGAAGGCGTCGAGACCTTCCTCGAGCGCCTCGGCCGACTCGACGTCGAGGTTGTCGGTGGGTTCGTCGAGCAGCAGCAGTGTCGCTCCGGACAGCTCGAGCAGCAGGATCTGGAACCTGGCCTGCTGGCCACCGGAGAGTGACTCGAACCTCTGGTCGGAGGCATGGGCGAGCTCATAGCGGTCCAGCACCCGGGCGGCCGGCTCCTGCGGCAGCCCGTCTCGGTGGTCGTCGCCGCGGTGCAGGACCTCGAGCAAGGTCCGGCCGATGAGCTCGGGGTGCTCATGGGTCTGGACGAACCAGCCGGGACGCACCCGCGCGCCGAGCTTCGCCCTGCCGGTGTGCCGGACCGGCGCGATCGGGACCTCGCCGATCGGCTGGTGTTCGATGTCCGGGTCCGTGCCCCCGGCGGCCAGCAGCCGCAGGTAGTGCGACTTTCCCGAACCGTTCGAGCCGAGCACGGCGACGCGCTCGCCGTACCAGATCTCCAGGTCGAAGGGCCGCATCAGCCCGGTCAGCTCGAGGTCCGTGCAGACCACCGCGCGCTTGCCGGTCCGACCACCCTTGAGCCGCATCGACAGCTGCTGCTCCCGCGGCTGGTCGGTCGGCGGGCCGGCTTCCTCGAACCTGCGGAGCCGGGTCTGCGCGGCCTGGTAGCGCGAGGCCATGTCGGAGTTGTACGCCGCCTTCTGCTTGTACATCAGCATCTGGGCGCGGATCCTGGCGTGCTCCTCGTCCCAGCGCTTGCGCAGCTCCTCGAAGCGCGCGAACCGGTTGCGCCTGGCCTCGTGGTACGACGCGAACCCGCCGGGGTGCGTCCAGACGGTGTTGCCGCTGGTCCCGAGCTCGACCGTGACGATCCGGGTAGCGGTGTTGTTGAGCAGCTCACGATCGTGGCTGATGTAGAGAATCGTCTTGCTGGACTCGCGAATCCGCTGCTCCAGCCAGATCTTGCCCGGCACATCGAGGAAGTTGTCCGGCTCATCGAGCAGCAGCACCTCGTCCGGTCCGGCCAGGAGGTACTCGAGCACGAGCCGCTTCTGCTCGCCTCCGGACAGCGTCTTCAGGTCGCGGTACTTTGCCTTGTCGAATCCGGTCCCGAGGGCTGAGGTGCAACAGACGTCCCAGACGACCTCGATGTCATAGCCTCCCGCGTCGGCGAACTCGGCCAGCGCGCCGGCGTACGCCATCTGGGTCGGTTCGTCGTCGACCTCCATCAGCTTCTGCTCGAGGCGGTCGACCTCCGCGGCGGCCTTGCGAACCCGCGGTGGCGACACCGACAGCAGCAGCTCGGCGACGGTGCCTCCGGTGATCGAGCTTGTCGAGATCCCGACGCCGACCATCTGGCGCATCACCCCGAGTCCGCCCGACCGGGTCACCGCGCCCGCATGAGGCACGAGGTCCCCGGTGACGATCCGCAGCAGGGTGGTCTTGCCGGCCCCGTTGGCGCCGAGGACGGCGGTGATCGCGCCCTCTGCCAGGTCCAGGTTCACCCCCGCGAGCGCGGGCACGGCCCCGTAATTGACGCTCAACGCGTGCACTGTGAGCAGGCTCAATGCGCGTCCACCTCCCCAGTAGGGATGTGCGGCGCCACCGGGCGGCCGAGGTAGGCATCAAGCACGGCCTGGTCGGCGCGGACCTGATCTGGCGATCCGGTCGCGATCACCCGGCCGAAGTCGAGCACGACGATCCGGTCGCAGACGCTCATCACCAGGTCCATGTGGTGCTCCACGAGCATCACGGCGGTCCGGCCGCGCAGGGAGCGGATCAGCTCACCCAGTTCGGTCATCTCCGATTCGGACAGCCCGGACGCCGGTTCGTCCAGCAGCAGCAGCCGAGGCTCCGCGACCAGCGCGCGAGCGAGCGCGACCCGCTTCTGGATGCCATATGGGAGGGCTCCAGGCAGTCGGCCGGCGACGTCCTGGATGCCCAGCTCGGCCAGGACGCCGAAGGCTCGCATCCGCAGCGCCTGTTCATCGCGATCCGAGCGGGGCAACGCGAACAAGGCTGACCCGAAGCCGGCCCGAGCATGTCGATCAGCGCCGACCACGACATTTTCCAGCACCGTGAGCCGCTCGAACAACCCGAGCCCCTGCAGTGTCCGGGCGATGCCGAGGCGGGCCAGATTCTGGGGCCGAACCCGACGCAGCGGCGTGCCCTGCCAGCTGATGCCACCATCGTCGGGCCGGACGAAGCCACAGACGACGTTGAAGAGGGTGGTCTTGCCGG
>JAOPXK010000161.1 GCA_025965195.1 Marmoricola sp. | reverse complement strand
GCTGGCCGACATTGCGGACCGCGGCCGGCTGATGCAGATCTCGCTGTCGGTCTACACCGTGACGGCGGCCATCCTGGCCGTGCTGTCGCTGGCCGGCATGGCCGGGCCTGTCACCTTGCTCGGCTTCACCTTCATCATGGGTTGCTGCACGGCGCTGCAGTCGCCGGCCTGGAATTCGTCGGTGAGCGACTCGGTCACGCGTGAGGAGTTGCCGCAGGCCATCACCATGGTCTCGATGGCCTTCAACGGCGCGCGTGCGGTCGGACCCGCGCTGGCCGGCGTGGTGTTCGCGGTGGCCGGCAGCGGGGCCGTGTTCTGCATCGCGGTGTTCACCGCGCTGACCATGATGGCGTCGCTGCGCCGCTATCCCCCGCAGCGCTACGCACCCGGCAAGCTGCCTGCGGAACGGTTGTGGGGCGGCATGCTCAGCGGCCTGCGCTTCTTCCGCCACTCGCGGACGATCTTTGCGCAGCTGGTGCGCACGGTCGCGTTCAGCGGTGCCGGATCGGCCTTGTGGGCGCTGTTGCCCGCCGTGGCGCAACAGCACGGCCTGGGCGCCGCCGGCTACGGCCTGTTGATGGGCTGCCTGGGCGGCGGCGCGGTGGCGGTCGGCTTCTTCGTGGGGAAGCTGCGCGCCAAGTGGCGGCTCGACTGGCTGGTCGGCGGCTGCTGTGTGGTGTATGGCCTGGTCATGGTGGTGGCCGGCTTGTCGCCGTCGCGGCATGCGGTCTATGCCGCGCTGGTGCTGGGCGGCGCGTCGTGGATGGCCACCATGTCGACCTTGAATGCCGCCACGCAAACGAGTGCGCCGCTGTGGGTGCGGGCGCGTGCCGCGTCCATGCACACGCTGTGTTCGCTCGGTTCGTTCGCGCTCGGCTCGGCGGTTTGGGGCGCGCTGTCCGACATCGCTGGACTGCCGGCCACGCTGTGCACCGCCGGCGCCGGCATGATGGGCAGCGCACTGCTGGCGCGGCCCTTCCCGTTGCGCATCGGCGCCGCCAAGGAGATCAACTACGCGAGCCCGCGTGACGAGCTGCACATCGCCGAACCGCCCCACGCCGAAGCGGGGCCGGTCGCGGTGGAAGTGGCGTACCGCATCAACACCGAAGACACCGATCGCTTTCTCGACGCGGCCGAGCGGCTTCGCCAGGTGCGGCGCCGCGCCGGCGCCACCTTCTGGCGTGTCTACCGCGACCTGGGCGATCCGTCCCGCTATGTCGAGCGATTCATCGTTCGCTCATGGGCCGACTACCTGCGGCAGCGCGAACGCGCCACCGTGGCCGACCAGGAACTCGAAGGCCGCGTGCGGGCGTTTCAAACCAGCGGCACGTCCATCGAGACCTATCACTACATCGCAGAGCGCTGAGCGAGCCTCGCCGGGCACCGAGCGAGTACATCACCGAGCGCTGAACGCCCGGTAATGTCCGCCCAAGCGATCAGCTGCCGATGCCGCCCAGGCAGAGGTACTTGGTCTCCACATAGTCCTCGATGCCATGGCGTGAACCTTCGCGGCCCAGGCCCGACTGCTTGACGCCGCCGAACGGCACTTCGGCCACCGAGATCAAGCCGGTGTTGATGCCGACCATGCCGTACTCCAGCGCTTCGCCGACGCGGAAGATGCGGCCGACGTCGCGGCTGTAGAAGGAGCTCGCGAGGCCGAACTCGGTGTCGTTGGCCAGGCGCACGACTTCCTCTTCGGTCTCGAACTTGAAGACCGGCGCGACCGGGCCGAAGGTTTCTTCGCGGCTGCACAGCATGTCTGAGGTGGCGTTGGCGAGCACCGTCGGTTCGTAGAAGCGTTCGCTGCCTTGCCCGCTCAGGCGCTTGCCGCCGATCATGACCTTGGCGCCCTTGGCAACCGCATCGGCCACGTGCTGTTCGACCTTTGCCACCGCGTTGTCGTCGATCAGCGGCCCCTGGATCACGCCTGCCTCGAAGCCGTTGCCGACCTTCATGGCCTTGACCTTGGCGGTGAGCTTGTCGATGAAGGCGTCGTACACGCCCGACTGCACGTACAGGCGGTTCGCGCACACGCAGGTCTGGCCGGCGTTGCGGTACTTGCTCACCATGGCGCCCTCGACGGCCGCGTCGATGTCGGCGTCGTTGAAGACGATGAAGGGCGCGTTGCCGCCCAACTCCAGCGACAGCTTCTTGATGGTCGGCGCGCACTGCTTCATGAGGATGCGGCCGACCTCGGTGGATCCTGTGAACGACAGGTGGCGCACCGTGTCGCTCGCGCACAGCACGTTGCCGATCTGGATCGACTGTTCGCTGTCGGCCACCAGCACGTTCAGCACGCCGGCCGGCATGCCGGCGCGTTGCGCCAGTTCGGCCACGGCCAGCGCGGACAAGGGCGTTTGCTCGGCGGGCTTGATGACCACCGTGCAGCCCGCGGCCAGCGCCGGCGCCACCTTGCGCGTGATCATGGCGATCGGGAAGTTCCACGGCGTGATGGCCGCGCACACGCCGATCGGCTGCTTCACGATGATGTAGCGCTTGTCGTTGTCGGTGGTGGGAATGGTCTCGCCGTAGACGCGCTTGGCCTCTTCGGCGAACCACTCGATGAAGCTCGCGCCGTACACCACCTCGCCCTTGGCTTCGGCCAGCGGCTTGCCCTGCTCGGCGGTCATGATGCGGCCCAGGTCGTCGGCGTTGTCGTTGAGCAGCTGGAACCACTTCATGAGAATGGCGTGGCGCTGCTTGGCGGTCTTGCCGCGCCAGGCCGGCAAGGCCTTGTCGGCCGCGGCAATGGCGGCCTTGGCGGCGTCGGCGCCGTGGTTGGCCACGTCGACCAGCTTCAGGCCGGTGGCCGGGTCGTTCACCGCGAAGCGCGTCGGGGAGGGCGTCCACTCGCCGTTGATGAGCGAGTCGGTCTTGAGCAGGCTGGCGTCCTTGAGCGTCGCGAGCGGCGAGGTCTTCATGTCCATCTTGGGGTCCTTCTGGGTCACTTCAATTTCTCCGCTGACTTTATCGCGCCCACCGGCCCGCAACGCCATGTGGGTCATGGCGCGGCGCTTGATGGGAAGCCTTTCGAGCCGACCTGCATTTCAAGAGAAAATAGGGGAGCACCCACACGATTCCAACAAGGCCTTGCCGC
>JAOPXK010000174.1 GCA_025965195.1 Marmoricola sp. | reverse complement strand
TGAGCGTCGTGGCGCGGCGCTCTTACGGAACGGGATCGCTCTTCGTCCGGGCCAACCGGCACGGCGATGAGAGCTTGTTCGGCCAGTGGCGCGTCGACCGCGTCCTCGTCAAGCGCCGGATCGGGCCGAAGCGGGCGCGCTCGTCGTCGGAGGGGCTGACGAAGGCGCAGGCCGAGCGCGAGTTGCGGCGGCTGATCGAGTCGATGACCGTCGTGCCCAAGGTGATGGACATCGCCGAGGCGGGCAAGCGCTGGCTCGCGCACCTGGAGGCGATCGGCCGGCGTAAGTCGACGCTGATGGACTACGAGTCCGCGGTCCGCATCCACCTCGTGCCGTTCTTCGGGGCGCGACCGATCGGCAAGATCGTGGCGGCCGACGTCGAGCGCTTCATGATGGTCAAGCGCGGGGAGGGGCGATCGCCCAAGAGCGTGCGCAACTGGCTCGGCGTGCTGCACAGCCTGCTGAGCTACGCGGAGAAGCGCGATTTGATCCCGTCGAACCCGTGTCGTAAGGTCGACTTCCCACGGATCGAGGAGACGGACGCCGACATCCGGTTCCTGGCGCCCGAAGGGGTGGAGGCGCTGCTGCGCGCCGTCGACCTTGACCACGAGTGGGGACCGACCGAGCACGCGTTGTATTTGACGGCGGCGATGACCGGCCTGGCTGATGGCCGCGGACTACGCGCCGAGAGCGCACGAGCGGACGATGGCCGAGGCGGCGTTCGCTCCGGCCGCCTCGCCGCTACCCCGCGCCCGCGGGAGAGTGCCGCCCGAGGTCCGGCGCGCGCTCTGGGCCTCGGTGGACGGTGGTCGAGACCGTGACCACATCGCAGGTGTTGCGCTCGGAGCAGATCCCTACGACGGAGCGCTGGACACAGCACGAGGAGCTGTTAGCGCGCACCTTGCCCACCGGTGACTGGTTGGAGCTGCACGGAACGGTGAGGGCAATCCAAGCGATCGCACCGTACGGGCCGCTGTCCACCTCCGCCGAGCGCGATCCCGAATGGCGGCACGAGCAGGGCAGCATGGAGGCGCTCACGAAGGATCAGCACGCGAACGCGCTGGTCATCCTGATGCGCCTCGCCAACGAGGGCACGCACCCGACCATCGGCCCTCGGCTCAGGCGAGCCATGGGCTCCTGACCCCATCGGTAGGCCGGTCGGGAGGGCCGGAGTCCCGGCCCCCCGAGCGCGTATGGGCCAGCTCGGGGGCGACTCTGATCCACGAGGTGTCGGGGCGATAGGGGCACGTGTCTGCGGCTCGCTGCCTACCGCCCGCGGGGACCGAAGGGTTGGACTACCGCCGGGTCAAGGCGCTTGAGGTGTTCAAGCAAGACCGCCTGGCCGAACTCGACGAGCGAGAACATCGGACCCTGCAATGAGTCGAACAGCTCGCGCGTCTTGGCCTGGTCCGTGCTCACGAACTGCACGGCTACCTCATCCGCGAAGCGCGCACGAAACGAAGCCCAGTCCTTGCCACTCTCAAGACTGCTGTGAAGGTCGCTTGCCTCGCGCATCGCGTTGGCGAGCTCTTCAACACCAGCTTCGTCACGCGCTGGATGCAGCGTCGGGTAGTGAAACAGCGTGTTACGAGATCGTGTCAGGGTGCTGTGCAGTGGATGGCGCTGGCTGGCAAAGGCCTGCAACTCGGCCAACATGTTGCGCGCGTCATCCGGTAGACCGTCTAGGAACGTCTGCACCTCGGGCCACTGAGCGGGTGTCTCGGCGAGCCACGTGCAGACCTCAATGAAGTGGCCGGCCACGAGCCGGAAGTAGTACAGGTCGAGCTCTGGCGGAAGGTCGCCCTCGATCATCCGGACGTTGACGTAGATCGTGTCGTTGATCGCCATCGACACTACCGTCGCCCATCGAGCGATCGGATCGTCGGCGGGGAAGGCGTCGCCGATCCGGAATCGCAGGCCCCGGTCACGGGCGCGGGGGTCTAACTTGGAGGTCGCGGCCTTCGCGGAGCTCTGCTGAGCCTGGCGGGCCGAGTGGGCTCGGGCCTTCCTGCGGTTACGGCGACCCATCAGCCCAACCTACCTACGCCCGCCCGGTTATGAGCGCGAGTGGGGGTGGCGTAGTGCCGGTTCCGCGAGGCGGTGATGGCGCTCGGCGAGGACCAGTACGTGGTCATGATCAACGGCGTATATCGAGAGCGCCCCTCCCGACTTGAATGGCACCGTCTGCGCGGCGTGAAGGCGGGCAACGCCCCATCAACAACGGCAATCTCGTTGCGTCGATCACCATGCGCTACTGGAGGGAGGCGCGTACCGGACCGGGTGCGGCGCCGCGGCCAGCCCTGAGAACCGTCTGTACGGCTGAGCGCGTCTGTACGGCTGAGCGCGTCTGTACGGCTGAGCCCGTCTGTACGGTCGGTCCGATGCCCGATCCGACTCCTATCGCGGCGCCTCCACCGATCGCTCCGCAGACGCCGTACTTCGCGGATGTGTTCCCGTTCGGGATGTACAACAACGCGCGATGGCAGATCAGCCAACACCAGTTCGCCGCCGGAGTTCTGCTGGCGCAGGCGGCGGTCGAGATGGGCGCGCGCCATGCGTTCCTGCTGATGCTGGTGAGGCGTCACGGCCCGCTCAGTGACGAGGAGCGCGATCAGCTACTGCCTAGCAGCCTGTCGTTCCTACAGGACGACTGCCGGGCTCTGTGGTGCGAGCTGACTGGACGTCGCGTGAGCAGGCCGAAGGATCCGCCGGTGTGGACCAATTACGAGAGGCACGTGCACTACCGCAACGCCATCGCGCACGGCGACACGTGGGGCGACAGCTGGGGCTGGCAGAGCGTCGCCGCCGCGGGCCAGTTCATCCTGCGCTTGGATGAGCACATGGCCGCGGTAGATCGAGATGCGCCAGATCGTTGAGGGCGCGTATGGGTACGCTGGGCACAGAGCGCACAGAAAGTTGTGAGCACTAGCGACCGATGGCCACGCCAGACTGTGCGTCAATGGGCATTCAGCGCAGCATCCACATGGAGCCGGTCTACGTCGTGGGCTCACACCAGGAGTTCGTTGACACGATCAGCGACAAGCTGTCGGCGCGTTTCGCCGAGCATCCGGGCCGCACCAGCCTCAGCGTGAATCAGCTGTCGCATTCGATGGCGTTTGGACCAGACGGGACGCAGCACTGGTCCGCGTTCGTGATCGTCCAGATCGACTCCGAGCGCGATGGCGACGACGACTAGCCCCGTGACCTGGCTTTCAAGCTCGCCGGGAAGCTGGCTGGCGTCCGCCTCACCGGGACACGTCACCAGGCCTCTGCGCAGTTATAGGCAACGGGCATCGACCGAGGCATCAACCCACCCCGAACCAACCAGACCGCCCCGATCCAACCACCCCGTCAAGCCCGTACTTACGCCAACTTCCACCAAGTCATAGCTCTTGTGGTCCAGGCGGTCGCGGGTTCGAGTCCCGTCGCTCACCCTCGCTAGAAGCCCTGCATATCGCGGGGCTTCTTCGTTTCTGGGCGGATGCAACGACTCCCCGACTCCTCCCTGACCGCTTGGGTGCGACGCAGAACACCTGCGCCGCAGAAGCAGGCTATTTGCAGGACTTCGCGGGATCTTGAACGGGGCTGCTGCCCCTAGATAGCGAACGATCAGCTGCGATTCTCGGGCCGGATCTCGAGTGCGTGTCGCATCCAGCTGTCGAACGGCGAGCCCTCGCGTGTACGTCCCGCGCCACGGTGGATACAGCGGCACCGGGCGCTCCTTGTTGGTGGGGCTTAGAGATCGGACTGGCAGGCCGTGAACCCGGAGCTGTCGTCGGTGCCGTCGGCATCGGCGTCGTCCCAAGATCCGTGGACGGCATCGTCCTGGCCGAGAACCTCGATGTGCCTGACCCAGCTGGCGCCGTAACCGGAGACGACCTGGTTGCACGCGCCCGCGAACTCGTTCTCGTTGTCGCCATTGGGGTACATGTCCGTCTTGATCGTGACCTTCGAGTTCCGCACGCGGAAGCTGCTGATCCCGTAGACCTTCAAGAACGACTCGGGTGCGTCGACGCCCATCACATAGAGGTCGCTCGGCGTCATCTTCTGCTTGCGAAACCAGCTGGTGAGCTTGCGTGCTCGTGTCCGGTCGCGGGTTACTCGCCGTTTGGCCGCGGCCGTGGCCTTATGGGCGGCGCTGGTGGTGGTCGCGGGGCTGGAGGAGGCGGTTACCGGGGAGTCGGCGTCGGTGGACTTCGTCGTGCCGCCGCACCCGGCCGCGGTGACGAGCAACGCCAGGACCGACAGGCCGCAGGCAAGCGAACGTAGGAGCACGGCGGCGACCCTAGCCTCGCGGCACGGCACTGGCAACCGCCCGTCGTCCAACGGCGGAGTGCCTCGGAGCGGTCGAGGTCTTGGCCTGCTCGTCCTGCTTGGCGCCCAGGAGGTCGAGTGCGGCGTTGATCCGGCAACCTGCAAGACCTCGCGCAGCAACGCTCCTGGCTTGCCCGTAAAGACATATAACTTGGCTTTGGACTGCCGGTCGCGAAGTGAGGACCAGCGGTCTACCACCCCCTGATTTGCAGGCCATTCGAACGGATTTGACCGCCGTCTGAGCATGGGCCAGCGAGCTGATCCGCCGTCCCAATTGACTTATGTTGAACGTCTGGCATAGAATAAAAAGCACCTGCTGGGTGGTCCAGTCGGCGACGGAAGGAAAGCATGAGCACAGTTCCGGTCACCGCCCACGGGACGGTTGACGGTGGTCTGAGGCAGCGGGCCGGCAAGGTCGTTCCAGGTGGGATGTACGGGCATCTGAGCGTTGCGAATCTGCCCGCCGATTACCCGCAGTTCTTCGCCCGCGGACAGGGTGCCCGCATCTGGGACGTCGACGGCAACGAGTTCGTCGACTTGATGTGCTCGTGGGGGCCGATGCTGCTCGGTCACGCGCACCCGGCCGTCGATGCGGCGGCGAAGGCCGTGATCGATCGGGGCGATGTCCTGAATGGTCCGGCCAGCGAGATGGTCGACCTCGCTGAGCGACTAGTGGAGAACGTCAGCCATGCCGATTGGGCGATGTTCGCCAAGAACGGCAACGACGTCACGACGCTCGCGATCGTCGTGGCCCGCGCCGCGACGGGCCGTCGCAAGGTGCTGGTGGCCGCCGGCGCCTACCACGGCATCGCTGGATGGTCGCTCGCAGCCGACGCCGTCGGGATGACGCCGCAGGACCATGCCAACACGATCTTCTTCGAGTACAACGACCTCGACTCGGTGGAGGCGGCCGTCGATCTCGCCGGCGACGATCTCGCGGCCATCGTGGTCACGCCGATCCGCCACGACCTCTATCGCGACTTGGAGGCGCCTGAGCCGGAGTTCGCCCGAGGCCTCCGGACGATCTGCGACAGGGCGGGCGCAGCCCTGGTGATCGACGACGTCCGCTGTGGCCTGCGTCTGGACACGCGCGGGAGCTGGGAGTCCCTCGGCGTGCGACCCGACCTGAGCGCCTGGAGCAAGTCGCTTGCCAACGGCCATCCGCTCGCGGCGCTCATGGGGAACGAGGCCATGCGCGACGCCGCCCGACGGGTCTTGGCGACCGGATCGTTCTGGCTCGGCGCCGCGCCGATGGCCGCGGCGCTGGCGACCTTGGACGAGCTCGAGCGCACCGACGCCATCGGCAAGATGCGCGCTGCCGGTCGACGTCTGCAGGACGGTCTCGTGACCCAAGGCGTCGCCCATGGGCTGCAGGTGACGGTCAGCGGGCCTCCGCAGCTGCCGTTCATGACCTTCACGGGTGACGCGACGTTCGAGCGCGCGGGGCTGTGGGCCGGCGCCTGCGCGCACAACGGCGTCTACCTCCACCCGGTGCACAACTGGTTCGTATCCGCCGCGCACGACGACGACACGATCGACCGCGCACTGGACGCCACCGACGAGGCGTTCGCGCTCGTGCGCGACACCTTCGGAGCCGACTGACGCCCGCATGCCCAAGAACGTCGATCACGACAAGCGCCGCGAAGAGCTGCTCGAGGCCGCGTGGACGGTCATCGTCCGCGACGGGATGGATGCGGCCACCATCCGTTCGATCGCCAAGGAGACCGGCTGGTCGTCCGGGGTGCTGGACCACTACTTCGCCGACAAGGACGACATCCTCGTGTCCACCCTGCGCCTCGCGCACACGCGCATCGCGGGGCGATGGGACGAGAAGCTGTCGGGGCTGACGGGCATGGCGGCCCTGCGCGAGCTGGCGCTCGACAACCTGCCGCTCGACGAGGAGCGGGAACGCGAAACACGGCTCCTGATGAACTACTGGAGCCGCTCGATGCGCGCGAAGCCCGGGGGCGTCGGCGTCTACGAGCCGAAGTCCTGGCGCAGCGGCCCGCTCCGCCTGGATCGCTTCTCAGACCACGTGCGCGAGGGCCAGGAGGCCGGCGAGATCGATTCCGGGTGGAACCCGGACGAGGTCGCGATGCTGCTTATGGCGGTCGTGGACGGGCTGAGCCTCCACGCCCTGATCGACCCGGGTCGCTTCACGCCGGCGCTGCAGGAGGCGCTGGTTGACCAAGAGCTCGGCCGTCTAACGGTTCCACAAGGAGAGAGACATGCGTAGCAGTTCACTCGCGGTCGTTGCGACGGCCGGACTGGCGCTCGGCGTCAGTGCGTGCGGTGGAGGATCCGGCGGGTCGAACGTCTCGACGGCGTCGCTGAACGGCACCTCGGGGGGCGCGGCGAGCGCGGACTGCCAGGGCACGCCGGTCAAGGGCGGGACGCTCGTCTACGAGCGCCAGGCCGACACGTTGTCGCTCGACCCGATCACGCCGCGCAACGCCAACGGCGACACGGTGTCCACCGAGCTGATCTTCGGTGGCCTGGTGCGGTCCGATCCGACGGGCAAGACCGACAACCTGGTCGGCGGCGACGCCGACAAGTGGGAGGAGTCGACGGACGGCAAGACCTACACCTTCCACATCCGCCCGGGGGTCAAGTTCTCCAACGGCGACCCGGTGACGGCGGCGGACGTCAAGTTCACGCTCGACCGCTTCGGCGATCCCAAGATCAACCAGGCGCTGAGCTCGCTGGCCGTCGGCTACGGGTCGACGAAGGTCGTCGACGCGTCGACCGTGCAGGTGAAGCTCAAGGTGCCGGTCGCGTCGTTCCTCTACAACATCAGCATCTACCCGGCGTTCGTGGTGCCCAAGGCGCTGGTGCAGAAGCAAGGCGCGGCGTTCTTCAAGCATCCCGTCGGCACTGGGCCCTTCATGGTCAAGGAGTTCGTCCGCGGCTCGCACATCGTCTTCGTGCGCAACCCGTACTACTGGGAGAAGGGCA
Source organism: Marmoricola sp. (assembly GCA_025965195.1). Taxonomy (GTDB): domain Bacteria; phylum Actinomycetota; class Actinomycetes; order Propionibacteriales; family Nocardioidaceae; genus Marmoricola. Next base: position 1,015 of record JAOPXK010000174.1, on the reverse strand, counting down.
AGCCCTATCTCGACACGGTTCGCGCGAACTTCGCCAGCGACTCCAACAGCCGCATGCTCGCGGTCAAGAGCGGCGATGCGCAGATCGCCGACGGCGTGCCGTTCTCGCAGATCAACTCCCTCAAGGCGGACCCGAAGCTCAGGGTGCAGTCGGCGAAGGTCCCGCTGCTGATCGGGATGTGGTTCAACCACAAGCGCAAGCCGCTCGCCGATCTCAAGGTGCGCCAGGCGATGCAGTACGCGCTGAACCGCGACGAGATCAACAAGGGCATCTTCCGCGGCGTGGGCACGATCCCCAACAGCGTCATCGCCCCGTTGAAGTTCGACGCCCCCGACAGCCAGGTCCAGCCCTACCGCTACGACTTGGCGAAGGCCAAGGCCCTGATGGCCGCGTCCGGGTTCCCGAAGGGCTTCTCGACGACGCTGCAGTACCCCGCCGGCTACGACTACTACAAGCAGCTCGGGCTGCTGATGCAGCAGGAGTACGCGGCGATCGGGATCAAGGTGAAGCTCATCGAGGAGGACGGCGCCGAGGGCACCGACCGCTTCACCAAGGGCGACTACGACCTGACGTTCCCGTACGCCCAGTTCACAAGCGACGTGATCGTGCCTGACGAGTTCGTCGAGCTCCTGGCCGACCCGACCAACGGGCTGAACGGGTTCTTCTCCAACTGGAAGGACGCGGGCATCACCAAGCTCGTCCAGCAGTTCGCGACGACGCCCGACGAGTCCGAGCGGGCGCGCCAGTGGCCGGTCATCCAGAAGGCGCTGATGGAGCAGACGCCCGTCATCAACGTGATGGACATCCCCTTCGTCAACCTGCATGGCGCCAGCGTGTGCGGCACCGACATCAACGCGCTCGGTGTGGATCACCTCGAGAACACGTGGGTCGCGGCGAAGGCCTCCGGCCAGTAGGGGCCTGAACGTGCTGGCCTATCTCCTCCACCGCGTGGCGCTCGCGGCCGTCGTGCTGCTCGGGCTGTCGATCCTGACGTTCCTGCTGATCCACCTCGTCC
>JAOPXK010000196.1 GCA_025965195.1 Marmoricola sp. | reverse complement strand
AGATCAACGGCTGCATCCGGATCACGGTACATCATGGATTCGTGCCGATCGCGACCCTCAGACCGGGCGAGGAGGTCTCTGACATCTTCGCCTGCACGCGCAAGGACCGGCTGGTCGCGCGCTCGGGCACGCCGTACCTGGCGCTGGAGCTGCGCGACCGGACGGGGGCCATCCAGGCCCGCGCGTTCCGCGACGCCGACGTGCTCGCCGGGCGCTTCGAGCGCGGCGACCTCGTCCGCGTGGCCGGCCGCGTCGAGCGTTTCCGCGACGAGCTGCAGCTCGAGGTGCGGGCCATCGCCAAGGCCGACCCGGCCGAGGCCGACCCCGCGACGTTCCTGCCCGTCGCCTACCGCGACCTCGACGAGCTCGACGGCTTCCTCGAGCACCTGGCCGGCGAGGTCCGCGATCCCGGCTTCGACGCCCTGCTCGCCTCGCTGCTGGGCGACGAGCAGCTGCGCGCCGACTGGCGCAAGGCCCCGGGATCCGGACCCCCCCGCCCGGGCCACCACGCCTACCTGGGCGGGCTCCTCGAGCACACGGTGGCGGTGGGGACGCTGGCGCTCGAGACGTGCGTGCTGCATCCGCGGCTGAACCAGGCGCTGCTGATCACCGCGGCGCTCGTCCACGACCTCGGCCGCACCCGCGAGTTCACCTACGGCGCCGACATCGGCCTGACCGAGGAGGGACGCCTGCTCGGCCACGTCGAGCTCGGGCTGCGGCTGCTCGACGAGCGCTGCGGGCGGGTCGCCATCGACGACGCGCGGCGTCTCGCGCTCGCCCATTGCGTGCTGACCCACCACGGCGCCGACCAGGCGCCGGGGCGGCGCTTCGGCTCACCCGAAGCGCTCGCCCTCTACCGGCTCAACGCCCTCGACGCGGCGGTCAAGGGCGCGCTCGAGCACGGGATCCCCTAGGCGACGGGCCTACTCGCAGACCGGCACGAAGGGGATGCCGATGACGGTGACGATCTTCTTGTCGGCGAAGCCACCCATGACCTGCGTGCCGTCGAGCTTGACGGTGACGAACGTGCCGCCGAAGGTGTCGATGTAGCGCGCTGAGGCATGCGCCCCCGCGTCGCGGTAGCGGCGGACCATGCCCGCCCACGTGGTCTTGCCCGGCACGACGCCGGCCGAGGTCCGCACGCCGGCGGTGAACGCCATGTTGGTCGCCTTGCCGCCGGTGAACTCGATGCCGCCCTCCAGGCCGTCGGGCGCCTGCGAGCCGGCGAGGTCGTAGTCGACCGGGCGCGGCGGGCCGGCCAGCTCGCAGCCGGGCTTCTTGTTCGACAGCCAGCCGGTGTCGAGGGCGGCCATGCGCGACATCCCCAGCTTCAGCGGCCCGACGCCGTTGAGGCGGACCAGGGTGGCGCCCTGGGCGGGGGCGGTGACGCCGAGGGCCAGGGCGAGGGCCAGGAGGAGACGCTTCATGCGCCAACCCTAACCTGCGCGGCGGAGCGGCAGGGGCCGGTGCCCCAGGCGGCCTTCAAAGCCGTTGAGGCGTGGCAGCCCCACGCTGGGAAGGTTCGACTCCTTCGCCGCTCCGCTGCTGCGTCTAGCCTGCCCGCCCGTGACGCTCGCTGCCCTGGCTTCGCGACCGCGCGCCATGGCGATCCTCGGAGCGCTGGCGATCGCCTTCTCGGCGGTCCTCGTGCGGCTGGCCGACCAGCCCCCGTCGACCGCGGCCTTCTGGCGTTGCGCCTACGCGCTTCCGATCCTCGGGCTGCTGGCCTGGCGCGAGGACCGCCGCTACGGGCCGCGCCCGCGGCGCACCCGGGTGCTGTCGGCCGTGGCCGGGGTCCTGTTCGCCGCCGACCTGATCTTCTGGCATCACGCGATCGCCAACGTCGGCGCCGGGCTCGGCACGGTGCTGGGCAACCTCCAGGTCGCGCTGGTCCCGTTCGTGGCGTGGTTCGCCCTCGGCGAGCACCCCACGCGGCGGGTGCTCGCGACGCTGCCGCTGATCCTGATCGGGATCGTCCTGATCTCCGGGGCGCTCGAGCACGGCGCCTACGGGGAGAACCCGGGGCTCGGGGTGGTCTTCGGCGTGCTGACCGGGCTGGCCTACGCGGGGTTCATCCTCGTCCTGCGCGCCGGCGGCGGCGACCTGCGCCGCCCCGCCGGCCCGCTGTTCGACGCGACGCTCGTCTCCGCGCTCGTCACCCTGCCCGTGGGCGCCCTGCTCGGCGAGCTGCGGCTCGAGCCGACGTGGCCCGCGCACGGCTGGCTGGTGCTGCTGGCGCTGACCTCGCAGGTCCTCGGCTGGCTGCTCATCACGTCGTCGCTCCCGCGCCTGCCGGCGGCGCTCACCTCGGTTCTGCTCACCATCCAGCCGGTCGGCTCGGTGCTGCTGGGGATCGCCATCTTCAGCGAGGCGCCGAGCGGTCTGCAGGTGGTCGGCGTGGCGACGATCCTCAGCGGGCTGGTGGCGCTGTCTGCCGGGCGCGGCGGACGAGCTGCGCCGCAACCAGCAGCATGAGGCAGGCGAAGGCGACCTCGATCACGCGCTCGGGCACGGCGTTGACGATCGCCACCCCGAGCACCGCCGCGGGCGCGGCCAGCACCCCGATCAGCACCCCGTCGCCGAAGCGCACGTTGCCGTAGCGGTGCTGGCTCCAGGCGCCGAGCAGCGCCACCGGCACGATGGCCAGCAGCGAGGTCGCCTCGGCGTCGACCTGCGAGAGGCCCACGCCGATCACCAGGGCGGGGACGAAGAGGATCCCGCCGCCGACGCCGAGCATGCCGGCCACGGCGCCGGCCAGGAAGCCGATGACCGCCGTCGTGATCACCGGACGAGGATCGAGATCGCGGTGGCCACCAGCAGCGCGGCGAAGAGCAGGGAGATCGTCCGCTGCGGCACGCGCTGCTGGAACCAGGTGCCGGCCAGCACGCCGCCGAGGGCCGGGACGCCGACGAGCAGCCCGTCGTCGAGGTGGACGTTGCCGTAGCCGCCCTGCACGGCGGCCGCCACGGCGGCGATCACCGCGATGGCGGCCAGCGACGTGCCGGTCGCCTCGCGCTCGTGGTGGCCCAGCCACAGGACCAGCAGCGGGACGATCACCGTGCCACCGCCCACCCCGAACAGCCCGCTGAACAGCCCGGCCCCGGTACCGATCACCGCCAGGCGGATGGTCCGGGCGCGCGGCATGGTGGGCATACTAGGCAGCGTGCCCGTCCCCGCACAGCGCCCCGTGGCACCGTCCTCGCTGCTCGACGCGCTGGCCCCGCTGCTCGCCGATCCGGCACGCTCCGCGGTGCTGCTCGACGTCGACGGCACGCTGGCGCCGATCGTCCGCCACGCCGAGGACGCGCAGGTGCCCGAGCCCACGCGCGCCCCGCTGATCGAGATCGCCAAGCGCTACGGCGTGGTCGCCTGCGTCAGCGGCC
>JAOPXK010000053.1 GCA_025965195.1 Marmoricola sp. | reverse complement strand
TTCTGCTGGATCTCGCGCGGGATGGCGAACCACATGCCGTCCGGGTCGATCTGCGTCGCGTGAGCCAGCAGGGCCTGGTCGCGGACCCCGAAGTAGTCACCGCACGGCACCTTGGTGGTGATCCGGTCGTCCCACTCGGGCTCGCGGTCCCACTTCTCCAGGCGCTCGGCATAGGGCGACTCGAGGCCGTGGGCGAGCATCGCCTCGTGCAGGGCGTTGGTCTTCGCCCAGCTCCAGCCGTGGTGGTAGTAGAGCTTGAGCGGCTGCCACGGCTCCCCCGCGTCGGGATAGCGGCTCGCGTCGCCGGCCGCTTCGAACGCCGCGACCGATACCTGGTGGCACATCACGTGGTCGGGGTGGGGATAGCCGCCCCTCTCGTCGTACGTCGTCATCACGTGCGGCCGGAACGAGCGGATGAACCTGACCAGCCGCTCGGCTGCGACTTCGACCGGCACGAGTGCGAAGCACCCCTCGGGCAACGGCGGCTTCGGGTCACCCTCGGGCCAGCCGGAGTCGACGAACCCGAGCCAGTCCTGGCGAATGCCGAGGATGTCGCGCGCCCGCTCCATCTCCTTGCGGCGAATCTCGGTGATGTTGGCGAGTACGTCGGGCCGGTCCATCTGCGGATTGAGCACGGATCCGCGCTCGCCGCCCGTGCAGGTGACGACGTGGACGTCGACCCCTTCGGCGATGTACTTCGCCGTCGACGCAGCGCCCTTGCTCGACTCGTCATCGGGATGGGCGTGCACATGCATCAGGCGCAACATGACCACCATCCTAGGAGAGCGCCCGAGCGCGAACTGCACCGCGCCGCATGGGAGAATCTGCTGGTGACCGACCTGATGACCGACCGCTACGGGACGCATCGCCCCGTGCAGCGCGTGACGCTGATCGCGGTGTCCGCGATCGTCGGGCTGGTCGCGCTGACCTGGCTGGGCTGGGCCGCCTGGTTCCAGGCCACCCCGGACGTCGCGTCCTCCCTTGCGTCCTACGACGTGATCGATGCGCACAGCGTCGACGCCACCATCGAGCTCCGCATCCGGTCGGCCACGGTCACCGGCAGCTGCCTGCTCCGGGCCTACGCTGCGGACCACACCGTCGTCGGCGAGATGACGTTCGCGGTGCCGCAGGGACGGGGCAAGGACGTGACCGTCAAGAAGTCGGTGCGCACCGAACGCAAGGCGACCTCCCTCGAGCTGATCGGATGCACGACGCCGCACCAGAACCGTCCGCGCTGACACCGGTTGTTAGTGTTGGCTACTTGCCCTCTGGCGGGTGGCTCACCTTCGATGACCCGGCCACAGGGCGTCGTACCCCAAGTAGTTCAGGAGTTCTCCCCATGACGCAGTCGAGTGAACGCGATGTCGTCTGGCTCACGCAGGCCAAGTTCGACCAGCTGCAGGCCGAGCTGGAGGAGCTGCGCGGACCCGGTCGTGCCGACGTCGTTGCCAAGGTGAGTGCCGCCCGCGACGAGGGGGACCTGAAGGAGAACGGCGGCTATCACGCGGCTCGCGAGGAGCTCGGCAAGCTCGACGGCCGGATCGCCCAGCTGGTCGACATGCTCGAGCGCGCCCAGGTCGGTGAGGTGACCAATGACGGACGGGTCAGCCCCGGCATGAGGGTCAGCTACAAGTTCGCCGGTGACGACGACGTCGAGACCTTCCTGCTCGGTGCCCGCGAGATGGCGACCGACGACATCCAGGTGTTCTCACCGCAGTCACCGCTGGGCTCCGCGATCATCGGCGCCCGGGTCGGCGACACGGTCGCCTACAACGCCCCCAACGGCAAGACCCTCAAGGTCGAGATCGTCGAAGCAGCGCCCTACGCAGGCTGAGGCCTCGACGGCACGACCGGCCGGGCCGTCATTCGATGACCTGGTAGCCGTGCGCGCGCAGTCGTGAGAGCACGGCTTCTGCATGCGAGGTGCCGCGCGTCTCGAGCTGGACGTGCACCTCGACCTCATCGAGGCTGAGCGTCGTGGAGATGCGCTCGTGCACCACCTCCAGCACGTTCGCTCCGGCGTCGGCGAGCTCGGTGACCAGCCGCGCGAGGCCGCCCGGGCGGTCCGGGATCCGCACGCGCAGGTTCAGGTAGCGGCCCGCTGCCGCCATGCCGTGCCGGATCAGCTTGCCGAGAAGCAGCGGGTCCACGTTGCCGCCGGACAGCACGGCGACCGCCGGCGTCGCGAACGCGTGCGGGTTGTCGAGGATGGCCGCAACGGCGGCCCCACCGGCCGGCTCGACGACCATCTTGGCGCGCTCGAGGAGCAGCACCAGAGCCCGTGACAGGGACTCCTCGGAGACGGTGATGACGTCATCGACGTACTCCTGGATCGCAGCGAACGGTACGTCGCCCGGCCGCCCGACCGCGATGCCGTCGGCCATCGTGCTCATTGACGCGAGCGGCACCGGCCGGCCCTGCTTGAGCGACTCGGGGTACGCGGCAGCAGTCTCGGCCTGCACCCCGATGACGTGTACGTCGGGGCGCTTCGCCTTGATCGCGGTGGCAATACCGGCGATGAACCCGCCGCCACCACACGGAATCAACACGGTCGCGGCCTCGGGCGCCTGCTCGAGGATCTCCAGGCCACAGGTGCCCTGGCCGGCCACGATGTCGGAGTGGTCGAAGGGGTGGATCAGCACCGCGCCGGTCTCGTCGGCAAAGCCCTTCGCCGCGACGAGAGCCTCATCGATCGTGGCGCCGTGGAAGATCACCTCGGCGCCGTACGCCCTGGTGGCGTTGAGCTTCGGGATGGGTGCGCCTTCGGGCATGAAGACGGTCGCCTTGATGCCGAGCATCTGCGCGGCCAGCGCCACCCCTTGCGCGTGGTTGCCGGCCGAAGCGGCGACGACGCCACCGGCTCGCTCCTCGTCGGACAGCCGCGCCATCCGGACATAGGCGCCACGGATCTTGAACGAGCCGGTCCGTTGGAGGTTCTCGCACTTCAGCAGGACCTGCCCATCGACAATTGCCGAGAGCCAGCGGGACTCCTCCATCGGGGTCGTGATGGCGACGCCACGAAGGAGGTCGGCGGCCGACGTGATGTCGTCGTAGGTCACCCGCGGGATCTCGATCGTCATGCCTTCACCCTAGGGGGCAGAGTCAGTCGTCGGCGGCGTCGGCATCGGCATCGGCCGCGATCATCGGATCTGGCTCCGGATCGTCCGCCGCGGCCTCGAGCGAGTCCTCGCCGACGGCGGTGAACGAGGCGAGGTGCTGCACGACCGCGTTGAGCGCAGCAGTCAGGGGTACGGCGATCAACGCGCCCGGGATGCCCGCAACGATCACGCCGGCCGCGATCGCCACGATCACGCCGAGCGGATGCACGGAGACGAACCGGCCCATCAGGAACGGTTGCAACACGTGCGCCTCGATCTGCTGCACCAGGACCACGCCGCCGAGCATGATCAGCGCAACGACCGGTCCGTGTGCGACGAGCGCGACCAGGACCGCAACCGTGCCGGACAGCGTCGCGCCGATCAGCGGGATGAACGCGCCGATGAACACCAGCACACCGATCGCACTCACGAACGGGACCTTGAGGATCGCCGCGATGATCATGACGCCGATCGCGTCGGTGCCCGCGACCAGGACCGTCGCCCGGACGAACTGCGTCAGCGAGTGCCACGCGACCCGACCTGACGAGTCGACCCTGAGCCGGGCTGCGCGGGGGAAGAGCCGCACCACCCAGGCCCAGATCAGCTTGCCGTCGGCGAGGAAGAAGTAGCTCGAGAACAAGATGATGAAGAACCCGGCCAGGATGTCGGCAGCCGCCTTGCCGACCGTCGTCACGTTGCCGATGATGTCCGCGCCGGTGCCCTGTTTCTGGATGAAGTCCTGGGCGCTCTTCACGTACTTGTCGATCTGCGAGTCACTCGCGTGCAACGGTCCGGTCTGCAGCCAGTCGCGGATCTTGCCGAGGCCGTCGACCACCTGTTGCGACAGGTCGTCGATGCCTTGGGAGACCTGGGTGCCGATGAAGGTCAGCAGCAAGGCGATCAACGCAACACCACCGAGGACGACCACCAGCGCCGCCAGCTTTCGGGGTACGCCGATGCCGTGGATCGCGTTGACCACGGGGGCCATCAGTGCCGCAACGAACAAGGCGATGACCAGGGGCAGCATGATCACCGCGAAGAACTGGATCAGGAACAGCACGATCCCGACGGCGATGACGATGATCACGAACCGCCAGGCCCACGCGGCCGCGAGGTCGACGGCCCAGGGGACCTCCGCGCGGGAGAAGTTCGACGCACCGGCTTCGATCACCGGTTCGTCGTGCCTCCTCGATGCCCTGACCACGGCCCACTGCTGGGCGATCCGCTCGCGGAGGCGTTCATCGGATTCGGCCTGTGTCACGGGCGCAGGCGCGGCTTGGGGCTGGCGCCGCCTGGCCACCCTCTCGGCCGCGCGGTCGGCCGCCCGCTCGGCACGCTCGTCACGACGCCCGAGGCGGGCACGGACTCGATCCAGGAAACCGCCGGACTTCTTTGTCACTCCGACAGGTTAGTGGGCTTGCTGGTCAGCCACGGCCGAGCGCGCCAGCACGAGGGCGGCTTCCGGGTAACGATCCTTGAGGAGGCCGGCTGCCGCGAGGACGTGGTTCCGGTCGATCACGATCAGCGGGTGCTCCGGCTGTTGCCAGCCCTCGGTTGTCGGCCCGGTGGCAGCCTCGAGGATCGCGATCGCATTGCGGTTGTTGCGGAGCACCCCGCCCGAGCCGATGAGTACGTCGACCTCGCGGAGGTCCTTGCCGGTGCGCTCGACGATCCGGCCATCGGGCCCGATCACGACCTGGGAACGGCCGACGTGCCTCCTGACCGCGAGCACGACTGCCGCAGTGGCGAGCTGCTGGTCGACCTGCTCGTCATCGGCGGTCGCAGGCAGGAAGGCCGGATCAGCCTGGCGACGTACGGCATGGGCGCGGAGCGCCTCGTCAGCCAGGCCGGCCTCGATCGCAGCATCGGCCGTGGTGACCGCGCTCCAGCGCATCCCGAGGTCGCCCTCGACCGTCCGCGTGACGGGAGTCGTCGCGACGACCTCGCGCGAGAGGCCCGGGCCCGAACCGGTCGTGGTGTCCTCGGAGACCAGCTCGACCACCGAGTGCACATCGGTCGTGGCACCCCCCACATCGACCACCACGACATCGCCGGCCGACTCGGCCAGCAGCTCGACGCCGGTGAGCACGAGATCGGGAGTCGCGCCACGGACCATCGCGGTGAAGTCCGCGCGCTTGCTCAGCTGCTTGCCACCGATCACGTGGGCGAGGAACATCTCGCGGATCGCTCGTCGGGCGGACTCGGGAGCGAGCACGCCGATCTTCGGCACCACGTTGGCCGCGATCGCGTGCGGGATGTCCTTGAGCACATCGGCGACCTGGACCTGGGTATCCACGTTGCCGGCGACCACGACCGGTCCGGACCAGCCGCTCGCGACGAGCTCGCGCGACGCGTCGAGAAGGACTTGGGCGTTGCCACCGTCGGTGCCTCCGGTGAGCAGCACGACGTCGGGCCGGGTCGTCTGAACCAGCTCGACGAACGCGTCCGGCCGATGCGGTCGACTGAGCACCGCCACGACCTTGCCGCCGCTGCTCAGTGCGACCCGCCGCCCGGCTTCGGCGGTGACCAGCTCCTCGTTGCCGATCACCGCGATCCGCAGGCCGCCTCCGGCCGACGAGCAGGCGAGCACCTCGGCCCGCGCGGCTCCCGGGTGCTGTTTCTCCAGCGAGGAAAGGCAGGCGTCGTACCCGTCGAGGACATCGGTGTCGATCGTCGTACGGTGCGAGGCGGTGGCCAGCAGTGCGCCTGTGGAGGTGTCGACCAGGGCCGCCTTTGTGTACGTCGAACCGAAGTCGACGCAGCAGGCCAGCCTCATGGCGACCACCCTAGGGGCACGAGGGAGGCCGACCGGGTCGAGATCGTCCGAAGACTAGGCCTTCACCACGACATAGATCGCGGCGAGGACGACGCAGACCACGATCACGATCGACAGCACATGCGGCGACATCGATCCGGGCATCGGCCTACCCTCGCGAATCGCCTCGTCGACCGCACGGAACCGCAGGTAGCCACCGACGCCGGCGATCGCCCCCGCGACGAGCAACCCGAGGGAGAGCGTCACCACGATCGCGCCGTCGCCGAAGAAGTGCGCGACCGTGATCGCCGCCGCGATCAGCCCGATCGAGGTGCGCTGGTAGGCGAGCAGGGTCCGTTCGTTCGCCAGGCTGAAGCGAACGTCGGGATCCGTCTGCTCAGCCAAGAGCCCGGTCCAGGTCGGCGAGCAGGTCCTCGGCCGTCTCGATGCCGACACTGAGCCGGATCAGGTCGGACGGGACCTCGAGGTCGGTGCCCGCGACCGACGCGTGTGTCATCCGGCCGGGGTGCTCGATCAGCGACTCGACACCGCCGAGCGACTCACCGAGCGTGAAGACCTCCGCCTTCGCGCACACGTCCAGCGCATGCGCCTCCCCGCCGGTGACGCGGAACGACACGATCCCGCCGTACCTCTTCATCTGCTTGCCCGCGATCACGTGCCCGGGGTGCTCCTCGAGGCCTGGGTAGATCACCTGGCTCACGGCGGAGTGTGAGGTCAGGAATTCGACCACCTTCTCGGCGTTGTCACAGTGCCTGTCCATCCGCACCCCGAGGGTCTTCAGCCCGCGCAGCACCAGCCACGCGTCGAACGGTCCCGCGATGCCACCGATCGAGTTCTGGTGGAAGGCGATCTGCTCGGACAGCTCGAGCTCGCGTACGACGAGGGCCCCGCCGACCACATCCGAGTGGCCACCGCAGTACTTCGTCGTCGAGTGCACGACCACATCGGCCCCGAGCGGGATCGGCTGCTGGAGATAGGGAGAGGCGAAGGTGTTGTCGACGACGAGCAGCGCCCCGGCTTCGTGCGCCACGCCTGCGAGTGCCTCGATGTCACCGATGTTGAGCAGCGGGTTGGTCGGCGTCTCGATCCAGACGACCTTGGTCTTGCCGGGCTGGATCGCCGCGCGGACCGCGTCGACGTCGGAGACTGCGGCCGGGCTGTGCGCAATCCCCCAGAGCTTGTGCACCTTGTCGAACTGGCGGAAGGTGCCGCCGTACGCATCGTCAGGGATGACCGCGTGGTCGCCGGGCTTGAGGATCGTCCGCAGCAGGGTGTCCTCGGCGGCCAGTCCAGAGGCGAACGCGAATCCGCGCTCGCCCTCCTCGAGTGCCGCCAGGTTGCCCTCGAGTGCGGTGCGGGTGGGGTTCCCGGAGCGGCTGTACTCATAACCGCCGCGCATCCCGCCGACGCCGTCCTGCTTGTACGTCGAGGTCGCATAGATCGGCGGAATCACCGCCCCTGTCAGCGGATCCGGCTCATAGCCGGCGTGGATGGCTCGGGTCTCGAAACCTGACTTGCTGCGGTGTTCCTGAGTCACCCTCCGGAGGCTACTCGCCCGCGGTGTCACCCGGTGACCAGCCGGCGTACCGCAGAAAGGTGGACCGAAGTGCCGGCTTCGGCTCCCTCCGGACCCGGAGCCAGGACTTGGGTCCGCCTTTGCGCGAGTCACTGGACGCCTAACCGGAGCTGCGCCCGGTCGTTGATCCCCCGTGACCACCTACGGATTCCGCCGGCTGGCGTTCGCCGGCGCGCTCGTGATCGGTCTGACAGGCGTGGCGGCGCCCGCCCGAGCGACGACCAGTCCGAACCCGCTCGACCCGATCATCAACCTGCTTGGGCCGGTTCCGGCGCCCTACGTCCCCTACACCGGGGCTGCCTGCCCGACCGGTGCGCGCAGCTGCATCGACACGACCATTGCCGAGATGAAGCGCCGGCTGGCCATGCTCGCGCCCACCTGCAGCCACGACGCCGTCTTCTCCCTTGCCTACCTCCGCGTGACGGAGGACGTCCGCGACGCGATGGACGCCGGCCACTTCGCCGACCGGACCTGGCTCAGCCAGGTCGACGCCAACTTCGCACACAAGTACTTCGACACCCTCGACGCCTGGCGGAGCGGCAACAAGAAGGCCGTGCCGCAGGCGTGGCAGATCGCGCTGCAGGCCTCCGAGGACCGTTCCGTCAGCGGGCTCGGCAGCTTCATGCTTGCGATGAACGCGCACATCAACCGGGACTTCTCCTACGTGCTCGCTGAGGTCGGCCTCACCGCGAAGGACGGCACCTCGCACAAGGCCGACCACAACGCGTACAACCCCCGGCTCGACGCGCTCTACATCCCGGTCTTCACCGAAGAGGCTGCCCGCTTCGACCCGACCTTCGACGACTTCGACCTCGGCACGCTCGACGACACCACGGTCGGCGTGATCATGCGCGGTTGGCGCGAGATGGTCTGGCGCAACGCGGAGAGACTCGTGCTCGCGAAGACCCCGTTCGAGAAGATGCTGGCTGAGCAGATCATCGAGAACTATGCGACCACCCAGGCCGTGATGATCAGGGCGCTCTTCGCGACTCCCAACTCCCAGACCCGCGACAACTGGTGCGCCACCCATCACGGCTGAGATCAGCACTTCGTAAGAATTGGCCGGTGCTCGAAGTTGTCCGGCCAAGTACCGTTGAACACATGATGTTCAGCCGTGCGAAGACAGAGATCGTTGCTCCGGAGAATGCCCTCAAGGGGCGCGACGAAAGCCCCTTCAAGCTGGCCGAGCGGCACCGCGCACTCGATGCTCCGCTGGTCACCGACGAGGTGCCCGAGGGCTACGAGGTCGCGATCTTCGGCCTCGGCTGCTTCTGGGGTGCCGAGGAGATCTTCTGGCAGATCCCGGGCGTCTGGTCGACCTCTGTCGGGTACGCCGGCGGCACCACGCCGAACCCGACGTACGAAGAGGTCTGTTCTGGTCGCACCGGCCACACCGAGGCCGTCCGCGTCGTCTATGACCCGGCCAAGGTGGCGTACGCCGACCTGGTCGCCGCCTTCTACGAGGTGCACGACCCGACCCAGGGCATGCGACAGGGCAACGACGTCGGCACCCAGTACCGCTCCGCGATCTATTTCACGACGCCCGAGCAGGAGAAGGTCGCGCACGAGGTCACCGAGCGCTACCAGGTGGAGCTGAGCCGGCGCGCCTACGGTCCGATCACCACCGAGATCAAGCCCGAGCAGCCTTACTACTATGCCGAGGATCCCCACCAGCAGTACCTCCTCAAGAACCCGCTCGGCTACCGCTGTCACTCGGCCACCGGGGTGCCGGTCCCGCGTTGAGTCCGGTCGACTCCGACACGATCTGGCAGCGCTGGACCGCGCTGGTCAACCTCACACCGGCTGAACTCGAGGACTGGCTCGAGACCGACGAGTCCTGGTCGGTCGGCTTCAAGGAGTACGGCGAGGAGTCGGTCGGTCATGCGAGTGGTCGGCGGATCGTCGGGCTGCTCCAGGTCGGCCGCGAGGACCTGTCCGAGGACGACTGGCGCCACGTCCGCAAGACCGTCGGGTTCATCCGCCGCCACCTCGCGCAGCGGCCGACCGGAGACATCACCGACACCCGCTGGCGTTACTCGCTGCTCAACTGGGGCCACGACCCGCTACGTGCCGACCGCTAAGGTCGCGCGGTGACGTGGGACGGGCTGACCCGGTGGGGTCGCGAGCTGGATCCGGACCATCCGTGGCCGGAGTATCCCCGCCCTCAGCTCGTCCGGGACAACTGGCTGAACCTCAACGGGCGTTGGGAATTCGCGTTCGCGGCCGCCGGAGAGACGCCCGCCGGCTATCAGGGCGAGATCATCGTCCCGTTCTCCCCCGAGACCGTCCTCTCCGGGGTCGGCCGGCAGCTCCAGCCGGACGAGTGGCTCTGGTACCGCCGGCACTTCGACGCACCAACGTCCCGGACCGGGGGCCGGGTGCTGTTGCACTTCGGCGCCGTGGACCAGTCGTGCACCGTCCTCCTGAACGGCTCCGAGGTGGGCTCGCACACCGGTGGGTATCTGCCTTTCACCTTTGAGGTCACCGATCACCTACAGGACGAGAACACCCTCGAGGTCCGGGTTCGCGACCTCTCGGAGACCGGGTTCCACGCCCGCGGCAAGCAGCGCCTGGACCGTGGCCGGATCTGGTACACCGCACAGTCGGGCATCTGGCAGACCGTCTGGCTGGAGACCGTCCCTCGGGAGTACATCGACTCGCTCTCGCTCGTCCCCGATCTCGAAGCCGGGGTGCTCGAGGTGACCGTCTCGGTGATCGAGCCTGTCGAGATCACGGTGTCCGCTTCGGTGATCGAGCCTGTCGAGTTCACGGTGTCCGCCTCGGGGAAGGTGGTCTCGACAGGCTCGACCACGGCCGGCGCGGCCACCCGGATCGCCATCCCCGACGTACGACCCTGGAGTCCGGAGGACCCGTTCCTCTACGACATCGAGGTGCGGCTGGGCGATGACTTCGTCACGTCGTACGTCGGGATGCGGAGCTTCGGCATCGGCGAGGACGAGGCCGGACAACGACGGCTGCTCCTCAACGGCAAGCCGTATGCGCATGTCGGCGTACTCGACCAGGGCTACTGGCCCGACGGCCTGCTCACCGCTCCGAGCGACGCTGCGATGGTGCACGACATCGAGACGATGAAGGACCTCGGCTTCACGATGTTGCGCAAGCATGTGAAGGTCGAGCCGCTGCGCTGGTACCACCACTGCGACCGGCTCGGCATGCTCGTCTGGCAGGACATGGTCAACGGCGGCGGGCGCTACCGGCACCTGGTTGCGGACCTGCCGGCGACGCGGCCAGTGCGTCTCTCGGACAAGCGGTATGACCTCTTCTTTCGCCGGAGCGCGGCAGCACGTACCGAGTTCCGTGACGAGGTCCGGCAAACCGTCGAGCTGTTGCGCAACACGGCCTGCGTCGCGGTCTGGGTGCCGTTCAACGAGGGCTGGGGTCAGTTCGACGCGAACGACATCGCCGCGGAGGTCGCCGAGCTGGACCCGACGCGGCAGGTCAACCACGTCAGCGGCTGGATCGACCAGGGCGGCGGCGACATCCGGAGCTTCCACAGCTATCTGAAGCCGTTCCGGCTGCCGAGTCGCCGCTGGCGCGACAAGCGCGTGCTCGCTCTCACGGAGTACGGCGGCTACAGCTTGCGCGTCGACGGCCATGACTGGAGCGATCGCGAGTTCGGCTATCGCAGGTTCACGACCACGGCCGAGCTCGCCGCCGCGTTCGAGGAGCTGCACCGGACCCGGATAGCGCCGCCGATCCCGAGAGGTCTCAGCGCGACCGTCTACACCCAGCTGAGCGATGTCGAGGACGAGCTCAACGGCCTGCTGACCTGGGACCGCGAAGTCCTCAAGCTCGACCCGGACCTGGTCCGCCGCACCCTCTCGACCCTGAATTTCGGATAGTCCGAGACGTTTTGGCCCCAATCAGGGGCGTTTCAGGGGCCAGAACGTCTCGGACTATCCGTCCTCAGTGGCCGCCCGGCAATCCGGTGATGGGGTCGCGGTCCGTAACGCAGAACTCCATTCCGGCGGGATCGCGCATGGTCGTCCAGTGCGACGTCCTTCGGACGGTCTCCGCGCCCAGGCGGGCAAGGCGGGCGACCTCGGCGGGTCTGTCGTCGGTCGCGAGGTCGAGGTGGGCCCGGACCGGGCCTTCGTCATCTTCGAGTCGTTGCATCAGCAGCCGCAGCTGGTGCACATCGGGTCCGACCAGCGACGCGAACTCGTGATGGCTCCACGACGGCTTCACCTTGAATCCGAGCAGCTCGGCCCAGAACTCGGTCTCGCTCTCGAACAGCTCGTCCGGGATGTCGATGCAGACCTGGTCGACGAGCGAGGTGTGGCGTCCCCAGCGGACGGGCGGCGTCTGCACCGAGTTGGGCGTGCCCACCACGCAGAACGGCAACCCACCAGGCGAGAGGTACGTCGAGTAGTCGGTGCTCGCGATCAGCCGCGCGCCGAGGTTCTCCGCAAAGCGCCCGACCGCGACTCCGGCTGCGGTGTGCAGGTCGAGGTGGATGCGCGCGGGTCCGTCTTGGATCCTCTGCACCCGGAGGTAGTCGTCGCCCTCAACCGGCACCAGGGTCGCTACCTCGTCGTTCGGGCCACGCGGGGCCGACAACGTCTGTCCTGTCGCCGCGGTCCAGAACTCGACCCCGGCACCGTGGACCGATGCAGGAAAGTCGAGGAAGGCTGTCACCCAGGGGATCTCCATCTCGCCAACCGTACGGGCCTTACGACGCATCGACCCAGCGACTCCCGTGCCAGCTGACGACGCCATCGCCGGCAGTCAGCTCGGCGAGCAGGCTGACAGTCTGCTCATGGGCATCCGGCGAGGTCGCGAGCCGGAGGATCGCCTGGTCCTCATAGTCGACGCCCACGACCGTGACTCCCCGGCTGCGCAGATCGTGCTGCAGCCGGCCGACTCCTGCATGGTCGATCCGGACCGAGCAGTCCTCGAGCAGCCGACGCTCCAGCGTGCCGACCTCGTCGAGCGCACTCCGCACCGCATCGGCGTACGCCCTGGCCAGGCCACCGGTTCCGAGGAGTACGCCGCCGAACCAGCGCGTCACGACGGCGACGACATCACTGACCTCCCGGCCGCGGAGCACGGCCAGCATCGGCGCACCCGCCGTACCGGATGGCTCGCCGTCGTCGTTGGAGCGCTCGACCTCGCCGTCGGGCCCGATCCGAAAGGCGGAGCAGTGGTGTCCCGCCTCCCAGTGGTCTTTGCGGGCCGCCTCCGTAGTGGCTCGAGCCAGCGGCTCCTCCTCGGTTCGCACCAGGGTGCAGAGGAACCGCGACCGATCCACTTCGACCTCGGCGGAGCCGTCTCGCGCGATGGTCAGGTACGCGGTCCGGGACACCCTGGCGATTCAACCACTTCCTACGATGGGGTCATGCGCATCGTCTCCCTGCTCCCGTCGACGACCGAGATCCTGTTCGCGATCGGAGCCGGGGAGGACGTGGTCGGGGTGACCTTCGAGTGCGACTACCCGGTCGAGGCGCGCGAGCGGCGGATCGTGTCGACCACTGCGATCCCGGAAGGCCTGTCCAGCAAGGAGATTGACACGTTCGTGGTCGAGGCGATGAAGCGTGGCGACGATCTCTACCACCTCGACGAGGGAGCGCTGTCCGGCCTCGATGCCGACCTGGTCGTCACCCAGGACCTCTGCGCGGTCTGCGCCGTCGATGTCTCCGTGGTCGACGACGCGCTCGCGCATCTGGGTTGTACGGCGGAGGTGTTGACCATCGACCCGCACACGCTCGACGAGGTGCTCGCATCGATCACGACTCTCGGCGATGCGACGGACCGGGCCACGGGCGAGCTCGTCGACGCACTGAAGGCTCGACTCCAGATCGTAGAGAATTCCGTTGCAGGCAAGGCGAAACCTCGCGTGATGCTGCTCGAGTGGACCGATCCGCCGTACGCCCCGGGACACTGGGTGCCCGAGATGATCACCCGGGCCGGGGGCGAGCCGGTCCTCGGCCGATCGGGCGAGAAGTCGGTCCGGGTCACCTGGGACTCGATCCGTGCGGAACAGCCGGACCTGATCGTCTGTGCCCCGTGCGGCTACCACCTCGAGGGCGCTTCCGAGCTGGCGATGGCGCTGATCGCGAGCGGGGAGGTTCCGGCAGGCATCCCGGTGTGGGCCGTCGACGCGAACGCGTCCTACGCCCGGCCCGGTCCACGCCTCGTCGACGGCGTCGAGGCACTGGCCGCGATCTTCCACGGCCCGGCCGGCAACCGGATCGACGGCGCTCGCCTCATCAGGGCCTGAGAGAAGGGGTGTGGCGGGGGCCCGGCGCAGGGCACCCCGCCACCACGACCCCATATTCGCGCGACTGTGGAGGGAACCCCGAGGGGTTGGGAGTGCCACGCAAACGCCGAGCCGTTCGCCCCCACAATAGCGCCGCAGTCAGACGCGGGCGAGGAATGACAACAGGTCCTGCCGTGTGAGCACGCCGACGGGCCGGCCGTCCTCCTGGACCAGCAGGGCATCGGCGTCCTTGAGAGCGGCAACCGCCTCGGAGACCGCGACGGTGCCACCGATCGCCGGCAGCGGAGCGCTCATGTGGTCCTCGACCGGGTCGGCCAGGCGCGCCTTGCCGGCGTACAGCGCGTCGAGGAGGACTCGTTCGGAGACCGATCCGGCGACCTCGGCGGCCATGATCGGCGGCTCCGCCCGGACGACGGGCATCTGCGAGACGCCGTACTCCTGAAGGATGTGCACCGCCTCGGCGATCGTCTCGGTCGGGTGCGTGTGCACCAGCGCCGGGATGTCGCCCCGCTTCGCCCGGAGCACCTCGCCGACGGTCTGCTCGGAGTCGCCTGCGGCAAGGAAGCCGTACTGCGCCAGCCAGTCGTCGTTGAAGACCTTCGTCAGATAGCCGCGACCCGAGTCCGGGAGCAGCACGACGATCACGGCGTCCGGGTCATTGAGCTCATGGGCGAGCTGGATCGCGGCGAATGCTGCCATCCCTGAAGACCCACCCACGAGCATCCCGTCCTCGCGAGCGAGCCGGCGCGTCATGTTGAACGAGTCGGCGTCGCTGACCTCGATGATCCGGTCGGCGATGTCACGGTCGTAGGTCTCCGGCCAGAAGTCCTCGCCGACGCCTTCAACCAGGTACGGGCGTCCGGTGCCGCCGGAGTACACGGACCCAGCGGGGTCGGCGCCGACGATCTGGACGTCCGGGTTCTGTTCCTTGAGGTAGCGGCCGATGCCGCTGATCGTGCCTCCGGTGCCGACGCCGGCAACGAAGTGGGTGATCTTGCCATCCGTCTGTGCCCACAGCTCGGGACCAGTTGTCTCGTAGTGGGAGCGCGGGTTGTTCGGATTGGAGTACTGGTCGGGCTTCCAAGCGCCGGGCTGCGAGGCCAGCCGGTCCGAGACGTTGTAGTAGGAGTCGGGGTGCTCCGGAGCGACCGCGGTCGGGCAGACGACCACCTCCGCGCCGTACGCCTTGAGGACGTTGCGCTTGTCCTCGCTGACCTTGTCGGGGCACACGAAGATGCACTTGTAGCCCCGCTGCTGGGCAACCAGCGCGAGGCCGACGCCGGTGTTGCCCGAGGTCGGCTCGACGATCGTGCCGCCGGGCTGGAGCTCGCCCGACTTCTCCGCGGCGTCAATCATCCGGACCGCGATCCGGTCCTTCACCGAGCCGCCCGGGTTGAGGTACTCGACCTTGGCGAGGACGAGAGAGCGGGTGGTCTCGGCTCCCCTGTACAAGGTCCGGTCGAGCTTGACCAGCGGGGTGTTGCCGATCAGGTCGAGGAGTGAGTTCGCGTATTGCATGGACGCCACATTAGTAGTCGGCCAGTCGGCATTCGTAGAGTGTCGGTGTGGGAAAAGCCAAGGCTGCAAGGAAACTCGCCGCTGCTGCTGCCTTTGGCGGTGGCGGCCTCTCCGTACTGGGCGCTTCGTTGTACGGCGTACTCAGGGCCGAGGCACGGGTCGCACGCCGGATCATCGGCGTCAACGGCAACCGGGTGCCGGACGCGAGCGGCTGGTACGGCCGCAGTCGACCCGGACCTGCCATCAAGGTCGTGCTTCTCGGTGACTCGAGCGCGGCCGGCTACGGAGTCGACACCGTCGAGCAGACGCCGGGCGCCCTGCTCGGCTCAGGGATCGCCGAGAAGGCGAACCGTCGGGTGCATCTGCACGAGTTCTGCCGGGTCGGAGCTCTCTCGAGCGAGCTCCCCGGACAGGTCGAGGCAGCACTACTGATCGAGCCCGATGTCGCGGTCATCCTGATCGGCGCCAACGACGTCACCCATGCGATTCTGCCCTCCGCGTCCGTCCGGCACCTTTCCGAGGCGGTACGCCGGCTGCAGGACGCCGATGTCGCCGTCCTGGTGGGAACGTGTCCCGACCTCGGCACGGTGCAACCCATCCCCCAGCCGCTGCGTCAGGTCGCGCGGTCCTGGTCGCGGCGACTCGCCGCCGCCCAGACGATCGCGGTTGTCGAGGCCGGTGGCCGGACGGTCTCCCTCGGCTCGATCCTCGGTCCCGAGTTCGCTGCGGCCCCGGCCGTGCTCTTCGGGCCGGACCACTTCCATCCGTCCGCGACGGGCTATGCGGCCATGGCCGCCGTACTCATTCCATCCACGCTGGCCGCCCTCGGCCTGATCGACGACGACGAGGCCGAGCCCGTCGCCCTCCGCGGCGAAGGCGTGTTGCCGATCAGCTTTGCCGCCGTGGAGGCATCGAAGAACCCCGGCACCGAACTCGGCGGCACCGAGGTCGGCGGCTCCAACCGCGGTGCGGGTGGTCGTTGGGTGATGTTGATGCGTCGCCGCCGACACGCCCATGCGGATGCTTCGGCGCCCGGCGAGGAGCCGGACGACGAGGACGGTTCCTGACGCCGACCCGGCTCATGGGTACAAGTTTTTTACGCTGACCCGGCTCTTGGGTGCAGCTTTCTGGCGCTGACCCGGCTCATACGTTCGTGCTGAGCACCCTGACCCGGCGCGTCCACACGCGCCGGGTCAGGGTGGAGAAACTGCGCATCCGCGCCGGGTCAGCGTAAAAACCGCACCGACGCGCCGGGTCAGCGGCGGTTCAGGATCGCCAGGATGCGGAGCAGCTCGATGTAGATCCAGACGATCGTCACGGTGAGGCCGAACGCTGCCCGCCACGACTCCCGCTCCGGAAGCCCGGCCGCGATGCCCCGCTCGACGAAGTCGAAGTCCATGATCAGCATGAGTACGCCGATGCCGAGGCCGACGACGCTGGACAGCAGGCCCATCGTGCCAAAGCCGTTGAAGCCGAAGCTGCTGTGGAACATGCTCAGCACGAGGTCGAGCAACGAGACGGCGACGAAGCCGAACATCATCGCGGTGACCCACTTGCGGAACTTGTCGTTGACCTGGATGTTCAGGAACTTGTACGCCGCGAGTGTGCCCGCGGTCGCAGCCACGGTGCCGAGCACCGCGCCCATGATGATGCCCATGCCGTTGCCGTCGGTGCCGAACTGGGCACCGATCACCTTGCTGAACGCGCCGATGAAGACGCCCTCGAGAGCGGCGTACCCGATGACCAGCGCGGGGCTGATGACCTTCTTGAACGAGTTGACCAGCGACAGCGCGAAGCCACCGAAGGCGCCGATCATCGACAGCACGTAGAGGGTGCCGATCGCGGTGTTCTGGCCGTTCACGTCCACGGTGGACGGGTCACCGGTGACCAGCCAGGTGATCGCGGCGGCCAGGATGACGACGCCAAGCGTGATGCCGGTCTTCTGGACGACCGAGTCGATCGTCATCGGTCCGGTGCCGACCTCCTGGTGCGTGCCCGGCAGGCCAGGGGTGCCGACGCTCCACTGAGACGGCGAGGTGGCATAGCTGCCGCCCTTGCCGTTGAACTCACTGGATCGTGTGAAGACGGGGTTCTTGCTCTGCATGGTCTCCTCCTTGGAGGCCGGTGCGACCCACCGAAATGGCGGCCACATGGTGACTCGAGTCTAGCGACTTGCTCATGGTGTGAACGCACGGCCGAGTCCCGCTGTTCCTGCCATTGGTGGCGAGCTTCTTGAGGCTTGTGGTGATCCCGGTTCGTGTTCTGAGGCCATCCCTTGATATATGTATGCCTACATCTATTACGCGCAAATTCGCCGCACATCGCTCAGGGGAGTGCCATGGCCGACGTACAGCTCGAGGACGTGCTGCACGCCGCCTTCGTCGAGCTCACCGCTCATGGTGAGACCTACCTCTCCGACTTCGCTGCGTCGATCTCTCCCGGGCTGCGTCGGGGCGCGGCGATGCCGTTGCTCAGGCTGCGGCGTACGGGACCGTTGCGCGTCAAGGATCTGGCCTGCGCGCTGGACCTCGACTCGACGACCGTCACGCGCCACCTCGACGACCTCGAGTCCCGGGGGCTGGTACGCCGCGAACCTGATCCGGCCGACCGGCGCGCGGTGCTGGTGAGCCTGACCGACCACGCGGCCGAACTGCTCGAGAAGGCCGAGGTCGAACGCCGGGGCAACCTTCGCGACGGCCTCAGTGACTGGTCGGCCGAGGATCGAGCCACCTTCATCAAGCTGTTCAGCCGGTTCGTCCAGCGCGACGACCTGGCCGCCCATGTCACTGCCCTCACGAACCGACAGGACCAGCTCGCGTGACCGAGAAACTCGTCGCATCCCAACCAGCGACAGCGGAAGAGGAGATCCGGGCGCACACCACCCCTGGGCGTGCCCGACTCGAACTTCTCGTCATCGGCCTCGGCGCGCTCTCCGTGTCACTGTCCCAGTCGATGCTGGTGCCGATCCTCGGGATCCTTCCCGACGACTTGCACACCTCGCCGAGCAACGTCGAGTGGCTGCTCACCTCGACCCTCCTTGTCGGAGCCGTCTCGGTGCCCGTCCTCGGCCGGCTCGGCGACATGTTTGGCAAGCGCCGGATGCTGCTCTTCGCCCTGACTGCGCTGGTGGTGGGCTCGCTGCTGACGGCCGTAACCAGCAACGTCGCGGTGCTGATCCTCGGCCGCGCCATCCAGGGCGTTTCGATGGCCGCGATCCCGCTCGGAATCAGCCTGCTGAGCTCGCTCCTGCCCCGCGATCGGGTCGCCTCCGCGATCGCAGTGATCAGCGCGATGCTCGGCGTCGGAGGCGCCCTCGGCCTCCCGTTGGCCGGTTTCATTGGCGAGCATGCGGACTTCCACGTGCTGTTCTGGGTCACCGCCGTTGCCGGCGGAGTCGCGTTCGTCAGCACGATTCTCGTGGTCCCGGAGTCGCCGGCGCGCACCGGCGGCAAGATCGACATCGTGGGCTCACTGTTGCTCACCGCTGCCCTTGTCTCGCTGTTGCTTCCCCTTGCGCAAGGCCCGACCTGGGGCTGGGGATCGGACCGGGTGATCGGCCTGTTGGTGCTGGCTGTCGTGCTCATTGTGGTGTTCGGCTGGTCGCAGGTGCGGATCCGTGAACCCCTGGTCGACATGGTCGCGCTCCGGCGTACGCCGATCGTGCTGACCAATCTCGCCTCGGTGCTGTTCGGGTTCGCCTTGTTCGCCTCGCTGATCGGGACTGCGGCGTACGTCGAGGCGCCGGTCGCTTCGGGCTACGGCTTCGGCTCGTCGATCGTGGTCGGCGGCCTGTGCCTACTGCCCAGCGGCATCTGCATGCTGGCGCTGGCTCCCCTGGCAGCGCGGCTGATCGGCGCCTGGGGCGGCCACCGGACGCTGGCTGTCGGTGCCGTCATCGTCGGGCTCGGCTGGGTCACTCGCATCGCGGCGACCTCGTCGCTGTGGGAGATCATCCTCGGCAGCACGATCATCGGCGCGGGCACCGGCATCGGGTACGCCGCCATGCCAGCGCTGATCAATGCGAACACGCCAACGACCGAGATCTCCGCCGCCAACGGGCTCAACTCCCTCGCGCGCAGCCTCGGCACCTCGCTGGCCAGCGCGATCGGCGGCAGCATCCTGGTCTCGGCGACGATGACGCTCGACGGCTTCGAGCTGCCCACCCTCGGCGCGTACCGGATGCTGTTCGCGATCTGTGCCGTGTCGGCGGCCCTCGCCGCGGTCGCCGCACTGTTCATCCCGTACGAGACCCAGCACGCCGCCGATTCGTGAGCTGCACCTGAACCGGTCCTACCGGTGCAACGGTTGGTCAGCTGCGGCCGGACAGCCGCTCGACACCCTTCAGCAGCGCCGAATGGTCGAGGTCACCATCGCCCAACGCCTTGGCTGACGCCATCAGCTGGGCGACCAGAGCACCGACCGGGATGATCACCCCGGCTTCGCGAGCAGCATCGCTGACTATGCCCATGTCCTTGTGGTGCAGGGCGATCCGGAAGCCCGGGTCGAACGATCGGGTCAACATGTTCTCCCGCTTCTGCTCGAGCACCTTCGAGCCGGCCAGTCCGCCCGCGAGGACCGTCAGTGCGGCCGCGGTGTCGACGCCGTATGCCTCCAGGAACACGATGGCCTCGGCGAGCAGCTCGATATGACCTGCAACCATCAGCTGGTTTGCGGCCTTGACGGTCTGCCCGGATCCGGTCGGCCCGACGTGGACCACCGTCTTGCCAACGACGTCGAGGAGCGGCTTGGCCTCCGCGAAGTCCTTCTCGGCACCGCCAACCATGATGGACAGCTCGGCCGCGCGCGCACCGGCCTGCCCGCCGGAGACGGGCGCATCAAGGAGGCGCAGCTGAGCCTGCTTCGCCTGCTCCGCCAGTTCGACGGTGACGTCGGGCCTGATGCTCGAGAAGTCGATGATCAATGCGCCGGGTCGGGCGTGCGCGAACACTCCTGCTTCTCCGGCCAGCACCTCGCGAACATCAGGTGAGTCGGGCAGCATCAACGCCACGACGTCGGCGCCTTCCACGGCATCAGCGATCGAGGTCGCGGCCCTGCCTCCTGCGTCGACCAGTGGCTGGACCTTGTCCGGGGTCCGGTTGAAGCCCCTGACCTCATGACCTGCGCGGGCCAGGTGGACCGACATCGGGCTTCCCATGATGCCAAGGCCAATGAATGCGATTTTCGTCATCGTGCTCTCCTGAGGGATTGGATCAGCGTCCTGCGCTGCGGCGATTCGGCGCGACCCAGCCGAAGCTGTCGGAGCTCGCGCCGAGCGGCTTGTACTCGAGCCCGACCCAGCCGGCGTACCCGTGTTGCTCGAGGCTGAGAAGGTAGCTGTCAATCGCCAGGATGCCGGTGCCGGGCTGGTTTCGGCCGGGTGCATCTGCGATCTGCACGTGTCCGATCCGGTCCACGTGCTCGGCAATGAGCGCGTCGAGGTCCTCGCCGTTCACGGACAGATGGTAGAGATCGGCGAGAAGCGCGAGGTTGTCGAGGCCGGACCGGGCGTGGACCCGGTCGATCACGGCAAAGGCATCCGTAGCGGTGAGAAGCGGGTAGTGCTCCGCGCCACTGATCGGTTCGATGACCACCTGGGCACCGATCTGCGCCGCGGCCTGGGCGGCGAGGACCAGGTTCTCCGCCGCCAGCTCGTCCTGCTCCTCGGCGACGACGCCTGCCACGCGGTTGCCGTAGAGCGCGTTGAACACCCGGCAGCCGAGCTGGTCCCCGATCCCCACGGTCACCGCGACGTTGTCGCGGAACTCCTT
Source organism: Marmoricola sp. (assembly GCA_025965195.1). Classification (GTDB taxonomy): domain Bacteria; phylum Actinomycetota; class Actinomycetes; order Propionibacteriales; family Nocardioidaceae; genus Marmoricola. The sequence goes on along the minus strand of JAOPXK010000053.1, from coordinate 22,409 downwards.
CGACCTCGCCGGCTGGGACAACAACCCGCGGTCCCCCGCAGGCATGTCGCCGGCGGCGAAGTTGAGACCGACGAGCTGCACGCCCGCCTCCTCGACTGCTCGGGTGAAGGCGTCGACCTCGGTGTCAGCCGGTACGACGCTTGCGAACGGCCACCAGAACTCAACGGCATCGAAGCCCGCACTCCTGGCAGCGGCTGGACGCTCGAGAATCGGCAGCTCGGTGAACAGAATGGAGCAGTTGACCGCGTACGGCAGCGAATGCGTCATGCCATGCCTCCTGTTGATCGTGTTGGTGCCCGGTCCGGCTAAGGCGGCGTACGCCGTCAGTCGACGACTCCGTTGCTGAGGACTTCGAGTCCGCCGCCAAGATCGCAGGAGACCTGGTCGCCCGCCGTGATCGGCACCGCACCAGGGGTGCCCGTGGACAAGATATCGCCCGGGTACAACGGCATCACGTGACTGTGGAAGCTGAGCAGTGCCGCCGGTGAGAACGTCATTCCGACCACCTCGTCCTGGCGGTGGACCACGGAGTTGTGGATCGTTGCGACGGTGAGCTTGTCCAGGTCGCCGACCGCGGCGAGCACTTCGTCCATCGTGATGATGTTCGGCCCGAAGGAGAAGAAGGTTGGATAGTTCTTGACCCGCGTCAGGTAGCGGGGGTTCTCGAGGAGGACCGCCTCTGCCGTCTGGTCGAGGACGGCGCACACTCCCGCGACGTAGGACATCGCCTCTTCCTCGCTGACCTGATAGCACTCCCGACCGATGACCAGACCGAGCTCGGCCTCTGCCGTCACCCGCCCCACGTCTGCTGGAAGCCGGATGTCGTCGCCCGGCCCAATGATCGTGTGGTCGCCCTTCAGGAACGATGCCGGCGTGCTTCGAGGAGCGTCCGCGCCGAGATCTCCCGCATGCGCCCGGTAGTTGAGCCCGATGCCGAGGATCTTGCGTGGACGTCGATACGGAGCCTCGAAAATCGGGTCCTTCATCGCCGGCCCGGTAGGTGACCACGCCTCCAATGCCTGGCTGATGAGCCCCAGCTCTTCCTTGACCAGGTGGTCAAAGAGGTCACCGGACTCTCGTCCGAGGAGATCCCGGGTCAGCACGACGCCGTACCCAGGAACCTGAACGGCGGCCTCCGGGCCAGTTGGTGTTCGTACGGTGCACAGACGCATGTCTTCTCCTTGCTCAGAGGTCAGTAGCCTCGGGTGGGGTCCACAACCGCCAACAGCTCTTGGCGATCGACGAATCTCAGGGTGTTCTCTCGGACAAGCTCGGCGAGCCCCTGCTCCTTGGTTTCCGGAGGATTCGCAACGTGAGGTGTGATCAACACACGTGGGTGCTCCCAGAGCGGATGCCCCGTTGGGAGAGGTTCGGGTTCGGTCACATCAAGGGCAGCGGCGCCCAGCTGTCCGGTGTCCAGTGCGGCCAACAGCGCCACGGGATCCACCAGGCTTCCCCGCGCAACGTTGACGAGTACGGCGCCGGGCCGCAAGCACCCCAGTTCCCGCTCACCGATCAGATGTCGCGTCTCCGGTGTCGCCGGCGCAGCAACGACCAGCGCCGCCGCATCCAGCAACCCTTCGTGCAGACGGTCCACGGGGATGGTCCTGGTCGCATCGGGCACCGGGAGCCCGCGTCGAGTGACGACGGTCGTACTCGCGCCGAACGGAACCAGCATTCGCGCCAGGTGCCGACCGACATCGCCTCCACCGAGGATCACCACGTCGCGCCCGCGCAGAGTCGTCCCCCACACGCGGTCCTCGGGCCATGAGTTGGCGCGTGCCGCGAACTGCAGTCGTCTGGATCCGGCAAGCAGCAGCGCAATCGCGTGCTCGGCAACCTGGGGACCAAAGCATCCGCGTGCGGAGGTGACCGTCCTGCGGCCGTCCAGGATCCCTGCGGTGAGCCACCGCTCCACGCCTGCGTCGGGCAACTGGACCCAGCCGATGCCGTCGTGCAACAGACGCATCAGATCTTCCACGCCCTTGCCGGTCCAGATAACCGCCGCGGCCTCCGCCGGATCGGTGACGACTCGCGCACCACCAGCGACGACCGCGGCCAAGATCGCGGACCGCGGCTCCGGGCCCACATAGAGCGCGGGCTGGGCGACGTCGACGGCCGGCTGTGTCGCGAATTCCTCGTCGTCGGACCGCTTGTACGTCACACGTCGCATGCTACACTCTGGAACCGTCGGCGCAACTTCGGAATGGCGAGTGCGGCCCACGCGCGTACAGGTAACATCGCGTGGCGCCCCATCCAGTCTGGCGCGCCAGATGGAACGACCACACCAGATCGGGGAAGCGTCAAGTGAAAGAGATCCCGGCAGATCGCGAGAGTCTGGCAGACCAGGTCTACGAGTCCATTCGCGACGCGATCATCCTCGGCGAACTCATCCCGGGCAGCCTGCACTCGATGTATCACTTCGCGGCAGAGCTTCATGTCTCGCGAACCCCCGTTCGCGAAGCCCTGATCAAACTCGCGGATCAGGGCATGGTGCGCTTCGAGCGCAACCGGGGGATCCGGATCCTGCTGACGACCATTCACGATCTTGAAGAGATCTTCTCGCTGCGACTTCTCCTGGAGGTCCCGGCCACGTTCCGAGCCACCGACCAGTTTGTGGCAAGCGACCGTCGACAGCTTCGCCAGGCGCTGGACGCCCTCAACGAGTTGAGACCTGAAGATCCCAAGAGCAGCGCGCGGGACCACCTCGAGTGCGACGCGCGCTTTCACCGCGTGATCATGAAGGCCTCGGGAAACCAGCGGCTCGCGAACTTCATCGACACCCTGCGCGACCTTCAGCAGGTCAGGGGCGCCTCGACGGTGGGGGTCACGCGAGACTTCCAGGACGTCTATCAGGACCACCTCGACATCTACGAGCGGATCACGGCAGGCGATGCGGCGGGCGCTGCTGCTGCGATGAAGAACCACATCGCGCTGACTGCGCGCCTGCTCCTCGCCCAAGAGGCCGGCGACGTGGGCAGCGCGCCGCGCTTTGACCTGTCCTGGCTGGACATGTTCACCGCGAACAACGTATCGGCTCCCCAAGCGCCACCTCGGCTGTAGCGGATTCCGGACAGGTCAGCGACTCACAGCACCCGTTGCCATTCCTCGAGCAGACAGTCCGGCTCGAGGTAGGACGTGCACATGAAGTTGGTGAACCAGCCGGACCTCTGGTCCGCAGGCAGACCGTCGTGCACGCGCTGAAGGACAGCGATCGCGACGGCTGCATACGCCTGATATTGAAGGATGTTCTTGAACTCGCCGGCGTCGAGGAGCAGCTCTCGCCTGCTGTCGGGATCAGCTGTCCTGGGCGCAAGGCGGCGAAAGTCCGCAAAGGCTGCGAGTTCGCACTCGTCGAGCTCAGCGGCTCCAGGTGGCTGAGCTCGGTCGCTCATCAGATGTTGGGCCATGCCTTCGTAGATCTGTGTCCACAGCCCACGAGAGGGCTGCGCGAGCCAGTTGTTGGCCGCGAAATGCATCAACGCGTGATGACGGATCATGCTGTAGTGGCCCGACGGACCCAACGCCTGCACCTGAAGGACATCGTTGGAGATTGCCAGCTCCAGCCTGGAGCCGTCGTACAGGGCGCCGGCCAGGCCGGGCTTGCGCGAGATCACCGGCGCGTAGCAGAGCTCGAGGATCCGAAGGAAGAACTCCGCGCTCCCAAGGTGCTGGATCGCGAACCCCGACCCGTCCGCTTCTGGCCACGCGATCATGAACGCCCCGAACGGAGCAGCTTGCGGATCGGGGACCAGCTCACCCGTCACCGCTGCTGACCGTCCTCCGACTGACTCGATGTCGGCTCGCAGGGGATCAATGCGTTCCTGGGTGAGATCGATCCACGCCTGCACTTGCGACTCGCTGAACTCGGTAACTCTCGGGCTCTCAGAGGCCACGGACGAGACCGCCGTCGACACGAAGCTGCTCGCCAGTGATGTACGACGCGGGCTCTCCGCAGAGGAACGTCACCGCCGCTGCAAGCTCGTCGGGACGGCCGTAGCGCCGCATCGGAATGGTGCCTTCCGACGCACGGCGTACCTCATCGAGGGCCTGTCCGGCCTTCTCGGCCCGCAGGCTGTCCAGCTGTTCGATGCGATCTGTGGCGATGCGCCCCGGATGCACCATGTTCACGGTCACACCGTCTGCAGCGACGTCCTCAGCAAGGAGCTTCAGGTAGGCCGCGAGTGCAGCACGGAACATGCTGGACGTGGCAAGTGTCGGGATTGGCTGTTGGACAGCGCTCGACCCGATCGCCAGTACCCGGCCCCATTGACGCTCGCGCATCCCGGCGAGGCATTGGGAAACCAGGGTCACCTGCGAATGAACCAGGAGCTCGGCCGAACGTCGCCCCTGCTCGGCGTCCACGTCGACGGCATTCGCCGCTGGCGGGCCCCCTCCATTGAGGATCAGGATGTCAATCGGGCCAAGTTGTTCGACGACCCTCGACGTTGCTGCTGCCGAGGAGCCCTCCTCCATCAGGTCGAGTCCGACGCCGATCGCATTCTGGCAGCGGGAGGCCTCGGCGAGGGCGAGTTCCTCCCTGCGTCCGCAGAACGCCACGTGCGCGCCCTCGGCGGAGAGCGCTCGTGCCGTTGCCAGCCCGAGACCGCTTGTGGCGCCCGCAACCAGGGCGACCTTGCCAGTTAGTCCGAGATCCATTCAGTCCACCATTCCTTCGATGCCGCGACCGTGCGCGGCGACCAGATCGAGCAGGGCGTTCGGAAGCGGAAGACCGGGCGGCCTGACACGAGCGTCCGAGAGGACACCGCGCCGGCGAAGGTTCTCCTTGCGGATCGCCAACCCCACTCCGATTTGAGCTTCAAAGTTGATCAGCGGCAGCCACGGGAGGATCGCCTCGCGTGCTGCCTCATATCCCCCAGCACTCCATGCGGAGATGACGCTCTCGAGGGCCTCCGGGTAGGAGAACCCGGTCATGGCGCCAGCTGCGCCGGCCTGCAGCTCGTCGAGGAGACCGATGCCACCCAGACCACCGAACAGCGGCACATCGGTCAACGCCGCCAGGCTCGCGATGGCTGGCGAGGTCGGTGGACTCTCGCACTTGACAGCCACCACGCAGTCAAGGCTCGCCGCATCGGCAATGACATCGGTGCTGACACGCACACCGCTCGCAACGGGGTAGTCCTGGAGCACGATCGGCAGGTCGCAGGCACGATGAACAGCTTCGAGATGACTGCGCAACTCCGATACCGCGCTGGAGTTTGCCTGCACCATCACCGCACTGATTCGACCTGACGAGGCGGCCATGGCCTGTTCGGCCTCCAGGCAGGCGTCCTCCGTGTCGATCGCCGTCAAGCCGACCACAACAGCGCAGGAGCTGGTCGCCTCGACCACCTCGTGCACAACCAGGGCCCGTTCCTGGACGGTCAGACGGGCAGCTTCACCGAAGACCCCGAGAGCGACAACACCGACTGCTCCGGCAGATTCATAGAGCTCGACAGCTCGACGCAGCGACTCACGGTCAACCTCTGCGTGTTCTCCGTGGAAAGGTGTGGCCAGCACGCCCCAGACACCTCGCGCAAAACCTGTCACTTCGAGCCTTCCAGCCGCTGTTCAGAACCGGGGTTGTGCTGCGAGGGCAGTGGTGCCGTCACCATCTTGTAATTGCTCCATCGTCGGTGAATCCCATGGATGATCCGTCTATTTCCGTGTCGATCTCGAATCCAGCCTGAATGCATTCCGCAAGCAGCGCCTCACTGACCATGAGGTCGTCGAGGGTCAGCGTGTCCCGGATGCGCACAATTCTGGCCGTCCCGGTGTCTGACAATGAAGCCGTCAACAGAGCCGCCATCACTGCGTCCCTGTCCGTCGCCAGGACGATCGGGATCTGTGCGCGCTGGACTCCTTGCAAGCCGGCAGTCAGTGCATTTGCGTAGGTGCTGACCAGGTCGATCTGGTCGACCACTGTCGCCGGCACGAAGTCAGCGAGTCCGATGCCTATCGCATTGCCGCCCGAAGCAGGAGTAAGACCAAGGGCCACGATGTTGGTCACCCTCGGAGTCAGGGGCTCGGCTGTTCCCCGGATCATTCGACGGCCAACGACATTGGTGTCCATCCCGGTCCCCGACTTGTCCTTCCCGATCGCATCGACGATCAGGACGTCGATGTCGACGATCGGAATCCGGGGTTCCAATGCCTTCGCCTCCTCGAGCAGGGCGACTTCTGCTGCTTCGCCGATCTCCTCAGGATGCAGGAAGGCAACACGGTGCAGCTCGTGGGTGGGGCCTTCAACCAGTCCCAGCCCTCCGATCACCGGACTCCGGCTGATGACGGCCCTGGCCACCGTGCGGATGCGGTCCGAGATCTGCGCCGGTCCGCGCTGGTGCAGCTGCTCGGCACCACGCTGCTTGCCGAGTCCGATTGCGGTCATCTTCGCCAGGCCGCTCTCGATTGGACCGTCGAACGAGGTATGGCCCTTGATCCGGTTCACGAGCAGGATGCCGTCAGCAGCCGCCGCAGCGGCATCAAGATGGGCATGCAGACCCGGCGCGACCTCGACAAGGTCAACGGTGTCCATGGTCGCCAGGATCGGAGCCCCCACAGTGTCTTCACGGATGCCAAGGCCCGCCAGTATTGCAGTCTGCCCTTCGGCGGTTGCGCCCCCGTGGGAACCCATCGCCGGCACGATGAAGGGCTCGGCGCCGATCTCCTTGAGCAGTCGGACACAGCACTGCACGACGACAGCAATCTGCGAGATTCCTCTGCTGCCCACGGCGATCGCGATTCGCTGGCCGGGCTGGACTCCGGACAGCTGCGGGCCCAGTGCTTGCGCAGTCAGCAGCGCAGCATCGACGGGGGTCTCGACTCGATGCGGTCGTCGTACCCGGTAGAAGCTGGGCAAGGACGCCGGTCGACGCAAGATCTCCTCGATGCCCAACGCCTTGGGTTCGAGTCGCAACGAGACCGACGGAGCCGCTGGGGCAGCTCCGTCAGCCGAGTCGGTCAGAGGAATCGGAAGTCGCCGCCCTCGTTTGCCTGCAGCACCGACTCCGCGTGAAGTCGTTGGAACCCTCGCGCGGGAAGGGCGGGTGGCTCGAAGCCCTTCATTCGCGACTCGAGCTCCTCACTGCTCACCAGCAGGTCAATCCGTCGCCCCGGAACGTCGAGGCGAATCATGTCGCCATCGCGAACGAAGGCAAGTGGACCGCCGGCTGCACTCTCCGGTGCGCAGTGGAGCACGACGGTGCCGTACGACGTGCCGCTCATCCGCGCGTCGGATACCCGAACCATGTCGCGGATCCCTTGCTCCGCAAGGCGCCGCGGGATCGGGAGCGATCCAGCCTCGGGCATTCCGCAGGCGATCGGACCCGCGTTGCGCAGCACCAGGACATGGTCTGCGGTGACGTCGAGGTCCGGATCGTCCAGTCGCTGAGCAGCGTCCTCGGGCGAGTTGAAGACCAAGGCAGGACCTTCATGGCTCAACAGGCTTTGGGTAGCTGCCGAGACCTTGATGACCGCGCCGTCAGGAGCCAACGTCCCTCGAAGGACGGCAAGTGCCCCCACTGGCCCGACCGGGTCTTCCAGAGTCCGGACGACCTGCTGCCACGATGCCGGCGGCGCCACATCCTTGAGGAGCTCGCCCAGCGGCTGACCGGCGACGCCGACCTGGTCAAGATCCAGCCGCGACTCGAGGGCTTTCAGGAGAACAGGAACGCCGCCTGCGTTGTGGAACTCCTGCATGTACCCGGTCCCGGAAGGCTTGAGATCAACGAGCAGCGGAACCGTGCTGGAGACGCGGTCGAAATCGTCCAGCACCAGGTCCACTCCCGCTCGCCGAGCTATCGCCAGGACGTGAATGATCGCGTTCGTCGATCCGCCCAGCGCCGCGAGCACGGTGAGGGCATTTTCGAACGCAGCGCGAGTCATGATCTCGCGCGGCAGCACCGGGTTCCGGGCAAGCTCGACAGCTCGGCGACCGGTGGCCGTGGCGTGCCGCAGCCGCGCACCCGAGGGAGCCGTCGGGGTGGCACCACCGGGCAGCATCATCCCGAGGGTCTCGGTAATCGAAGCCATCGTGGAGGCCGTGCCCATCACCATGCAGGTGCCCGAGGTGTTGACCAGCTCTCCCTCGACCTCATGGATCTCCTGATCGGAGAGCTCGCCACCCCGGTAGGCCGACCAGAAGCGCCGGCAGTCGGTGCAGGCACCCAACCGCTCACCGCGCCATGACCCGGTCATCATCGGTCCGACGACATCGAGGATGACGGGAACCTCCGAGACGGCCGCGGCCATGAGCTGTGCCGGCACCGTCTTGTCGCAGCCACCGAGCAGGACGACCGCATCCATCGGCTGGGCCTTGATCAGCTCTTCGGTCTCGATCGCGAGCAGATTCCGGAGAAACATCGATGTCGGCGCCGAGAAGCTCTCGTGCAGACTCATCGTCGGGAAGACCATCGGCAGGCCACCCGCCTCAAGCACCCCGCGCTGCACCTGCTCAACCATGCCGGGCATCAGTCGATGACAGGGGTTGTAGTCCGAGAAGAGGTTCGCGATACCGATGATCGGCTTGTCGAGATCGGTCGAGTCGTAGCCCGCGCCGGCCAGGAAGGCCTTGCGCAGATATCTGCTGAAGCCCTCGTCGCCGTACGACGTCAGGCTTCTGTCGATGCCTGTCGGAGGCGCTGAGTTGCCGGCAGCGTCAGCGTCCGCGCTCATGCCGCACCTGGTCCGGGTGTGGTGCCCGTCGGGCCCGATGACCCCGATGACCCTGTCTTCAACCGGCCGGGGTTGGTGTCTACCAGCCCCGGTCGTGGTGTATCGATCTGCACCTGACTCCTCCATAGGTATGTGTCTTCAGTTCGCCGAACTGAATCGGCGAGCTGCGTCATGCCGGTCTGTGGTCTCAACGCTTCAACGGCATCGCAATCGGACGCATGGGCGATCCGGTTGCTCCTCGCAACCTGATGCACGCACCGAAGAACGCGAACTCATAGATCTCCTCCTGGGAGAGCTCTTCACAGTTCGCGACCTCAAGGATCGGCACTCCTGCTTCGGCGAGCAGGTAGGTGTGGACGACCTGCCAGTTCTCCTCATCCGCAGAAGGTCCCTGCTCCAGTCCGACGGTGTCGGCACCGATGGTGACCGCGCCGGCCTCGGCCAGGAACTGGGCACCCTCGCGGTTGAGTCCGGGGCCGTTCGACATGTAGGCAACGGGATCCGGCCAGGCCTGCATCCGGCCGGTCCGCACCAGCGCAACGTCACCGGGCCGCAACTCGACTTCCTGACGCTTGAGGCAGTCAGCAAGGTCCTTCTCGCCAATGCCGTAGCTCGGTGGCAGCATGTCGATCCCGAGCATCGCCGGAACGTCCAACAGCACGCCACGTGCCAGGACGGGCGGATGCTTGTCTGCGCCACCCACGTTCCAATGACGGCTGCCGAGATGTTCACTCGCCTTGAAGTTGTTCCAGACCTCGCCGTGGTAGCCAAAGTGGTTCAGCGTGTCCACATGGGTGCCGCAGTGGGTGTACATCGAGAACGCGTCCCCGGAGTAGGTGACGAGCTCATTCTGTTCGGTCCCGACTCCGGTGATGTCATCGACGATCGTTCCCGTGGGCGTGTGGGTCATCCACATGTTGAAGGCGGGATCCCCGCCCTGCGCCCACGAAGGCATCCCGACGAAGTAGTCGGTCGACAGGTCGAACACCTTTCCAGCATCTGTCGAGGAGATCAGGGCTCGACGCGACGACGCATCGATGAGGTTGAGCATCCCGATCTCGTCATCCGTGCCGAATGGGCTCGCGGAAACCTGACGAAAGGTCGCGTTTCGCGCTGCGATCTTGTCCCGGGTCTCGGCGTCGATCAGCATTGGGCCGCACATGTCGTTCCTCCTATGAGCAGATGGCGCCGGGTCAGCGGGTCAGTTCGTACTTTTGAACTGCGGCCTCATCAATGACGATGCCGAGACCTGGGAGCTCCGACAGCTCGGCATGGCCGTCGCGAACCACCAGCCGGCTGGCGGGGTCGAGCAGCATCTCGAAGTTGTAGATGTCCTTCTCGAGCGCGAAGTGCTCGACCGCGATGCAGCCTGGGGTCGCCGCTGCCACATGCACGTGCGCGTTCGCATGCCAGTGCGGCGCAGTGGGAACGCCGGCGAGTTCGGCGGCGTGGGCCACCCTCATGTACTCGGTGACGCCACCAATGACGGCGACATCGGGCTGGAGCAGCCCACACGCCCGGCGGTCGAGCAGCGCCTGGAAGTCCCACCGCGTCTGGTGGATCTCACCGGTTGCGATGGTGGTGTCCGACCGACGGTTCAGCTCGGCGTGACCTTCGATGTCATCTGCGGCCATCGGCTCCTCGAACCACCACAGCCCCTGGCTCCCCGCAGCCGCTTCGAACGAGCGGAGCGCCTTCAAGGCGTCAGGAACGTTTCGATAGGCGTTGTTTGCATCCAGCGCGACACGTCCATCCGGACCAGCAGCAGCGACCGCTGCCTCGACGCGAAGGGCGTCCTGGGCGATCGGCAGGCCACCCACCTTGATCTTGTGGTCCCGGAAACCAAGCGACGCGTTGAACTGGATCTCCTTGGTCACGGCTTCAACCCATGGACCGTCGTCGGACCGGTAGTACCCACCGGACGCGTACGCCGGGATCGGGGCAAGCCCGCCACCAAGGAGCACCGCAAGGGGCGTCTTCCGGCGCTTGGCGCTCAGGTCCCAGAGCGCGAGGTCAACAGCGGACATCGCCCGGAGTACGCCGCCGCGGCGGCCGACCAGCAGGGTCTCCTGGTACATCCGTTCCCAGTGCGAGACGATCGCGTCCGAGTCACGCCCGACGAGAAGCGGAGCAAGCATGTCCGTGACGGCGTCGGCGACCATCGGACCGCCGGACGTTCCCGTGTAGGCGTAGCCGATGCCGACCTCGTCGGTGTCTGACGAGCGCACCTCCACGAGCAGGTAGTCACGTTGGTTGAGGTCCCGAGTGGACATCCGTGTCGGACGGCTGACCGGAATCCGGATCGCACGAGCGATGACGGAGGTGAGTGGCATTTCTGACCTTCATTCTGAAATTGATGGTTGCTGAAAAATTCAATGTGGGTGCGACGGGTCGAATTACTGTCGCAACCTGCGCTCGCGGGCATAGGCGATCAGGATGATCAGGATGGCGAGCCCCTCGGCGATCTGGCGGCCGGCTGCTGCAATGTTCAAGACGATCAGGATCGCTTCCAGCACGGTCAGGATCAGCACCCCGGCAATCGTGCCGAGGTAGTTCCCGCGGCCACCCATGATGGATGTTCCGCCGATCACCACCGCGCCGATCGACGGGAACAGGTAGGTGTCGCCGATGCCGAAGTCACCGCTGCCGGTGTATCCAGCGAGAGCGATGCCCGCCATCGCGGCCGTAACCGCGCTGAAGCAGTACGTGCCCAAGATCGCGGTGCCGGATCGGAGCCCGGCAAGCCTTGCTGTCCGGGCGCTCGCACCGTAGGCGAAGACCTTGCGGCCGAAGCTCGACTCGTGCAACAGGACGTAGGTGACGATGCTGACGACTATCCACATCAGCAGGAGACCGGACAGGGCGCCCTGACGGGTCATGGTGGTGACCAGGAACTTGGGCGGTCCGCCCGTGGAACTCCCGTTCGTGAGAATCAGCACCGCCGCAGATATGACTGCGCCGACGCCAAGAGTCATGATCATTGGCTGCACTCGCAGCACACTGACGCCGAACGCATTCACTGCACCGATCAGCAGCGCAATGCCGAGAATGACGATGATGAGCGGCCACCGGCCACTCTGCCCGTCGATCCAGAAAGGCGTCATGACCTGGGCGAACGTGAGAACACCCGCGACAGACAAGTCGATGCCGCCGGTGACGATCACAATCGTCTGCCCCGCCGCGACGATGCCCAGGACCGCGCCCAGGTTGACCATCGTGAACAGGTGGTCGGACGCGAGGAAGTTCCGATCCAGGATTCCGCCGACCGCCGCGAGCAACAAGACGGCGCCGTAGGCCAGGACGACCGGGTTCAGGGCAAGGCGCCATTTCGACGCGGGTCCTTCGCTCAGCTCGGGAATGGTCTCGCTGGCTGTGGTGGACGTTTGCGTCATCAGATGGACATCCTCGGCTTGAGGGAACGACGGAAGGTTGCTTTCCGGTCCCCGGTCAAACGGGACAGCGACAGGGCAAGAATGAGTAGCAGCCCATAGACCACGCCCTGATAGAAGGCCGAGGCGCCCGTGTAATAGACAACGTTGGTGATGAGGGCCAGAACGATCGCGCCGGCTATCGCGCCCACGATGGAGCCCGAGCCTCCCTTGAAGTGGATTCCGCCGAGAACGGCCGCTGCGATCGACTGGAGCGTCAACGCCGTTCCGCTCAACGGGTCCCCTCCACCTGTGGTGGCCGAAAGGGACAACGCACTCAGGGCGAGCAGGAGTCCCGAGATGGCAAACACCAGCAAGCGGGTCTTCAAGATGGGCACACCACTCATATAGGCGGCGTTCTCGTTGGCACCAATCGCGTACATGTGCTTGCCCTGCTTGGTTCGGGAGAACCATTGCCAGAGCAGGATCATGCCGACCAGGATCCACAGTGGCCGGCTTCCGGCGAGCACCGTCTGGAACCAGTCAGGCAGCCCGCCCTTGGGCGTCGGGAGGACGTAGAGCGCCAGTCCTGCCCACACTGACGAGAGCGCCAGGGTGGCGATGATTGCCGGCAGCCGAAGCAAGGTGGTGATGAGTCCGGCGATGAGCCCCATCGCTATCCCCGCGAGGATTGCCAGGCAGATCGCCACAAAGGACCCGCGACCAATCAGCGTCACCACCAGCACGTTGACCAGGCTCACCACGCTTCCGGTGGCGAGGTCGATCGACGAGATCAGGATGACCATGCCCTGGGCGGCAGACGCAAAGATGAGCGGCATCGCCGTACCGAGCACGTAGTACAAGTTCAGCGGTTCGATGAAGTTCGGCTGAAGAACCGTATTGATGATGACCAGGGCGATGAGGACCACATAGATGGTGAGGTCACTCAGCCGAATCGAATAGCCGCCCGAGGTGCGTAGCTTTGTCATGCCGCAGGTGCCTTCCTCTGTCCAAACATTGCCCGGAGTACAGCGGCCTCGTTCACGTCGTCACCGGTGAGTTCCGCAGAAACGTCCTGGTCGTGAAAGACGATGACCCTCGAGCACAGCCGGATCAGTTCGGGAATCTCGGTCGAGTTGAGGAGCACCGCCGCGCCAGCTTCGGTGAAGTCGACGAGGTGCTGGTAGATCTCGTTCTTGGCCCGGACGTCGATGCCACGCATCGAGTCGTCGAGCAGGAGCAGCTGGGGTTCGCACAACAGCCCACGACCGAGTACGACCTTTTGCTGGTTGCCGCCGCTGAGACTGTCGATCGGCTGGCGCACGCTGGCCAACCGGACACCGAGTCGGGTGCACATCTCTTCTGCGACCCGGTGCTCGAGTGCCCGGCGCAGCCAGCCCCAGCGACTGACCAGGGGCAGCGAGCTCAGCACCAGGTTCGCGGCGACCGGATGGCCTGTGACGATGCCCTCGATCTTGCGTTCCTCAGGGATGTAGTAGATCCCGGCCGCAATCGCATCCCGCGGGCTGCGACCGGTGACCGGACGATCCGCGAGAGTCCGACGCATGCCACTGGCAGGAAGGTCGCCGCCGATGATGCGCAGCGCGCGCTTCTGGCCATGGCCTTGCAGGCCGGCCAAGCCGACTATTTCTCCGCGCCGGGCGGTGATCCGGATGTCGGAACGGAACCCCGCGGAGGCTGGGATCTCGCACTCGAACAAGACGGTCTTCGCCTCGTGGGTGGCTTCCTTGAGGATGGCGGCCGTCTCCTGGACAACATCGCGAACGCTGTCGATCGTGTTGCCGAGAAGCTCGTTGAGGAGACTCTCGCGTGACACGCTTCCGGCTTGACGTGTCGAGACAATCCGCCCGTCGACCAAGGTCGAGATTCGATCGGAGACCTCGATGACCTCATCGAGACGGTGAGACACGAAGATCACCGTGGTGCCCCGAGACGTGAGCTTGCGGAGATTCCCGATCAGCGCAGCAGCCTCAGGCTGGTCCAGCGCTGAGGTTGCCTCGTCGAGGATCAGGACCCGCGGTTCGCGTGCGTAAGCACGCGCAAACTCGGCGAGCTGGAGCTGTGCCAGGGAGAGCTCACTTGCCGGTTGCCGACCGTCGAGGTCGAAACCGAGCTCATCCATCAGCTCGTCACAGCGCCGATTGAGCAGGCGCGAGTCGAGAACGCCGGTCCAGTGCCGCTTGTAGGAGCCGAGAAAGACGTTCTCCGCCAAGGTCAGGGAGGGGACGAACGTCAGTTCCTGGAAGACCGTGGCAATGCCGTCAGCCCGGCTGACAGTCGGAGATGTGCAGGTGATCGGTCTGCCGTCGAGGGTGAGCTCACCGGAGTCCTTGCTGGCGATACCCGACAGGATCTTGACCAAGGTGCTCTTACCGGAGCCGTTCTCACCGAGAACGGTGTGGATTTCGCCTGCCTCGAATGACAGCGACACATCACGCAGCGCCCGGGTGCTGCCGTAGGACTTCATCACGTTCTGCAGGACGAGTGTTGTAGCGGATGCATCGGTCATCGAGGGGCCTCCCTGGTTGGAAGGGCAGTCGCTGGAGTGAGTGATCCGCTCCAGCGACCGCCCGGCATGCACGTGCTGACTAGCAGGACAGGTACTTGTCCAACGCAGTCCGCGGCACGGGAACGGGGTTGACGAACTGACCTGGTTCGTCGGTCATGCCCGCCTTCCAAACGGTGTCGATGTTGGCGTTCGTGAGCAGCGGGGTGTCGAGGGCAATCGGGTTCGACGTCGCCGTGCACTTGTCCTTGTGCGCCTTGAGCCCGAGCCAGATGGCGTCGACCACCACTGCCGGCGGCTGGGGGGCGCCAACGGTCTTGTAGCCGCTCGCGATGCTCTTCTTCCAGATGTTCAGGAAGTCGGTGGTTCCGTCGAACACGATCGGCGGCATCGGCTTCTTCGCATCGATGTAGGCATTCGCGGCTCCACCGGCCGAATCTCCCTGGTCCCAGATTCCGGCGATGTCAGGGTTCTGCGAGATGAGCTGCGCGACCTTCTGCTTCGACGTGGCCGGGTTCCAGTCCACGTTGACCTCGATCACCTTGATGCCGGGGTACTTCGAGAACACGTCCTTCGCGAGCTGGTTTCGGGTCTCGTTCACCGGAGTGCCTGCGATGCCCTCAAGCATCACGACCTTGCCCTTGCCACCAATGATGTCCACCAGGCCTTGAGCCGTCTTCGCGGCGATGACCTTCGGGTCGACCTGGACGTTGATCGCCTTGTCGGTGGTCACCAGGTTGTCCGTGCTGACAACCGTGACGCCCTTCGCCACTGCCGCCGCGATCTCGGCGTTGAGACCGGTCGAGGACTGGGCATCGATCACCAGGACGTTGACGCCCGACTGGACCATGTTGTGGATCTGCTGGATCTGCTTCGAGACATCGTCACCGGCGTTCTGCACGGTGTACTTGTTGATCTCCCCGGCAGCCTTCAGCGTCTTGGCCTCGGCGTTGAACGAGTTGATCATGATGCCGCGGAACGAGGACGTGACGCTCGAGTTGCTGAGGCCGAGGTAGATGCCGCCCCCGGCGCCGCCCGAGCTGCTGCTCGAGCCACATCCACTGAGGGCAGTAGCCGCCAGCACCGGTGCGACGAACAGGGAGAGCATTCGCATTTTCGAAAGGTGGTTGACAGGACGAGACATTGTTACTCCTTAGTGCGAGGAAATTCGGAACGCGGCCCGCTGCCGCTTAAACCCGGTATGTCGCTGGGCGACGGTCATCCCAGGGACTGAGTTGGACTTCGTCTTCCTTAAGGACGATGTGCTTCGATCTTGCTCGCGCAAGGTCGATAGACGCTGATATACGCACCGCGTCAACTCCGGCATGGGCGATGACCTCACCCATGACATCGACAATCTGGCTGCAACCCAGGAACCGAGTTTCCCGCTCTTCATCACAACGATTCGAAACAAGCAGATACACCATGTTTTCGGCCGCCCGAACCCGCGTGAACTGATCCGCGAGAATGGCCGATTCGACGGGCCAGTTCGTCGGCAGCGCAATGATGTCCGCACCTCCGAGAGCCATGGTCCGCGCTACTTCGGGGAACCTGATCTCGTAGCAGATCATGATTCCGATTCGCCCGATCGGGGTGTCGAACAGCCGCAGGTCCTGCTCGACTGGTTCGTCGGTGAACCTGTCGGCACCCATTTGCGGAAGGTGCCGTTTGCGGCACACACCGATCAGTCCCTCTGGACCGAGGAGCGCCGCAGAGTTGTAGACCTTTTCGCCGACACGTTCCAGGAGTCCGACCACGACGTACATCGCCAGCTCGCTGCATTTTTCGATGATCGCGGCGATTTCGGGACCGTCGAGATCCAGCGCGGCCGCCGCGACCTCTTCCCGCGAGTCGAACATGTAGCCGGTCAGTGCGCACTCGGGGAAAACGATCAGTTGCACGTTCTCGCGAGCAGCCCCGTCGAGGTGGTCAGTCACTGTCTGGAGGTTGACATCAGGACGTCCCCGCTCCACCACCAACTGAGCTACAGCTACCGATACCTCGGCCATATTTACCTCAATCCCGAAGGGCCCTGGAGCGTCATCAGAGCGTGATCTACGTCATGCAACGAGATGATGTTGACATGTAGCATGCCACATGTCAATGCCCAGTGTTGGTTGGAAATTTGGCTCAGGGAGCCGCTCTCAGGCGGGCCGTGGCGGCGGCAGCGCCGCCCGGAACGGCGTCCGGAGCGGCGTCCGGGCCCTGTTGCTGGCCGACCTACAGCGAAGCCGATCCAAGGAGGACCCGATGTGTGGACCAGAGTTCGTGGACGCGGAAACCGCGGCCAAGATTGCGGCGAGCAGCGCTGCCTTCCGGCAGATCACCAGAAGCCCGTTCGGCACCGACGACGAGATCGGGATGCTCAACTTGATGACGCCGGCATCGATGCGCGCAGTGCTTTCGCGTGCCGACGCGGGACACACCCTGGATTTGAGCGTTGACTATTTCCTGGGCATGCCATCGTTTACGGCAGCAGGTCAACCGCCGTACCAAATCTCCATGACCAACACTCCCCGAGGCACGGCCGTGGACAACTCAACCGGGTTTGCCGACCAAAACGACCTGGTGGGCTACTCGGGTGATGCGATCTCGATGTACACCCATTGCGGAACGCACATCGACACCCTCAACCACTTCGGCTATCACAAGAAGATATGGAATGGATTCGACGCCGACGAATATCTGGGGGCGCGACACTGGATGTGCGCCGGAGCCGACAAGCAGCCGCCGATCATCGCGAGAGGTGTCCTTCTCGACATTGCCGCACTGCACGGTGTCGACGTGCTTCCCGAGAGCTACGGGATCGGAAAGAAGGACCTGAGTGACGCGGCTCGGGCTCAAAATGTGCAGCTCAGGCCGGGCGACGTCGTGATGGTCCGGACCGGTCAGATGACCTTGTGGAACGACGCCACGGCGTATATGAGGAATGAGCCCGGACTAACCCGCGAAGGGGCGGAATTCCTGGCCAGGAGCGGCGCCATTGTCGTCGGTGCCGACAATCTCTCACTCGAGCAGATTCCGTCCACTGAACCAGGTAACTGGCTTCCGGTGCACACCTACCTGTTTGCAGAAGCCGGCGTGACGATCATGGAGGTCGTGGACCTGGAAAAGCTTTCCCAGGAGAACCTCTATGAATTCTGTTTCATCGGCGCGGGCCTGAAACTGCGTGGGGCGACTGGCGCGCCGATGCGTCCGATGGCCATGCCGCTGCTGCCGGCCTGAGAATGACCTGGAGCGTCACTGGAGAATGACCTGGTGCACCTGTTCGGGGCTCTTTCAAACTTCGGTCCACCAAAGGAGCTCCAGGCAAAACAGGGCAAACAACGTACCCCTGTCGGTTCCTCCGGTGTGGTTCGGCTGCTGCACCCGAACCGGAAGCTGTCGCCAGGTGAGATCGAGTCCCTGGTGCAGCGCTACGAAGCTGGCGGATCAATCGCCGGGGTTGCTCGAGAGTTCGGCCTCCACGAGCAAACCTGCCGGGCTCACCTGAAACGAGCCAGCGTCGCGCTCCGGCCGAAGCCGGCCATGACGCGGGAGCAGATCACCGAGTTGTGTCAGCGCTACGTCGTGGATGGAGCCAGCCTTCGAGAACTCGCTAGCGAGTTGGGCTGTGGCCAGGACACCGTTCGTCGGGCCCTGCTGCAACGAGGTGTTGTCATGCGAGGTCGCGGTCGACCGTCACTTGGCTGAGTCCCACTAGTCTTGAGGTACTTGAAAGCGGCCCGCCCTCAGATTCGGCAACAGTCGCTCGAACTTTGAGTGCGCACTCGTCGATTCCTCCAACGAGAGCGTATTCGAATGCATTGCTTCAACGAGTGCTGATACGTACAGGCTCATCTCCGCTATCTCGCGATCGTCTGGCGCGAGCCTCGCAGCAACGCTCAGTTCACCATCGAGAGCCGCGGCCGCGTCATACGAGTCAATCGCATCAGCGTCCAGATCTCGGGCTACACGTACAATCGCCGAACCGATTCGTTCTCTGGGCGATAGAGCCATAATCTCTACTCTATCGTCTCGTCAACCGAAAACAACCAGCTTCCAAAATTCTGCCCATGCTCGTTTCCCCCGGTGCGCCACCAAGCCGCATAAACCGACAAATAGCGACCTTCCAATCGACTCGTATTGGAACCCGAAATATCGACTGACAGTCCATCAGTTGTCTGAACGAACGGGCATTGCGCGACGCCTTTCGACGCTAGCCCGGCACAGTTCGATATGACGTGCGCCCGGCCCCTGGGCGCGCCCGACTGGGTCAGCGTTGAAATCGATTGGACAGTTAAAATAGCTGGACGAGACTTACGGACTGCGGCCGAGCCTACGAACAGGCACCCGATCCCGTGCGTCGAATGTTCAATCAGGCGTTCTTCACGGCGCTGTACCTGGAAGAGGACGGGGTACGAGCTGAGCTGGCTGAGCCGTTCAGAAGTCTGGTCGATGTCGGAGATCTCCTGACGAAGGACGCAACCGAGACGAGCGCCGATGAGGTCAGTGCAGCAGGTTGTGAAACGCCTGAGTGGACGACCTCTCCTCTGGCACGAGATCTGCGGAAGGCCTTAGCGACCGGCCCGGCGACCTACAGAACGAACAAACCTGCACGACGCTTACATCATGCAGGTTGGAACCAGATCAATTTGGTGCCCCCGGTGGGGGTCGAACCCACACTGAACGGTGTTTAAGACCGCTTCCTCTGCCGATTGGGATACAGGGGCAAGGGCCTAAAGATAGGTCCTTGCGCGCCAAATCGGCTCAAGTCGACCGACCGAGCTCTGCTGCGCGCCGGAGGACGTCGTCGAGCATCGACTCGGTGAGCCGTCCGGTGAAGGTGTTCTGCTGCGACGGGTGATAGCTGCCGAGCAGGGTGAGGGTGTGATCTCGACAAGCTCGATCACCGGCGGGGTCTGCTCGGGCAGCGGGGCGGGTCAGCTGCACCTCGGCGCCGTGGCCGAACTTCGGTTTTGGCTTCGGGATCACGAAGCCCGTGGCCTGTAAGGCTTTCAGGGATGCATCCCAGCCGTAACCACCCAGGCAGACCACCGCGCGGACCGACGGCAGGACCAGGGTGACCTCGCGGGTGATCCAGGGTGCGCAGGTGTCGCGCTCCTGCGTCGTGGGCTTGTTGTCGGGTGGGGCGCAGCGGACGGTGGCGACCATTCGCGCGTTGATCAGCGCCTGCCCGTCGCCGGCGTGGATCGACGTCTCCTGGACGGCCAGGCCGACTCGATGAAGGGACGCGAAGAGCCAGTCACCGGACCGGTCACCGGTGAAGATCCGGCCGGTCCGGTTGCCGCCGTTGGCCGCAGGCGCGAGGCCGATGATCAGGACCCCGGCGGTCGGAGATCCCCAGCCGGCGATCGGCCGGCCCCAGTACGGCTCTGCGGCGTACGACGCCCGCTTGTCACGCGCCACGTCCTCCCGCCATCTCACCAGCCGGGGACAGGCCGAGCAGACCGAGACCCGGGCGTCGACCTCGGCGAGCGACGCGCCCTTTGCAAGGCGGACGACGTCCGCGGCCGATCGGGCCACCGGCGTACCCGCTGGCGCCGGGTCGTCCGGCCAGCCCGTGCCCGCCGGCACCGGACTCGGGAACAGCTGTCCGGTGACCGGGTGAGGCAGGTCGGTCATCGACTCAGCGGGACTTCTTGCCGAACGGACGGTCAAGCGGATCTCCGGGACCGAAGACCGACTCGCGGATCTGCCGACCCGACTCGACATCCTTCGCGCGACGGCGGCGGCTCTTCTCGATGCCCTTGCTGTCGCGGACGGGCAGCTGAATCGTCTCCTCGGCAGCGACCCCGGCCTGCAGCTCGCGAGCCCGCTCGAGCTCCGCATCGAGCTCGGCGCCGAACAGCAGCGCGTTGTTCGTCAGCCACAGCCACAGCAGGGCGACCACGACGCCGGCGACCGACCCGTAGGTCTGGTTGTACGACGAGAAGTTGATGACGTAGAACGCGAAACCGGTCGACGCGAGCAGCCAGATCAGGATCGCCACGAACGAGCCGATGGACAGCCAGCGGAACTTGGCCTGCTTCACGTTCGGCGTCGCCCAGTAGAGCAGCGCGACGATCATCATGACCACGATCGCCAGGGCCGGCCACTTGGCGATGTTCCAGACCTGCTGGAGCGTGTCGCCGGCGCCGATCTCCTTGCCGATCGAGTCCGCAACCGGTCCGGACACCACCAGGATCACCAGGGCGATGGCGCACAGCACGATCGACGCGACCGTGACGAGCAGCATGATCGGGCGGAGCTTCCAGGACGGGCGCCCCTCCTCGACCTCATAGATCTTGTTCATCGCCCGCGAGAACGCGCCGACGTAGCCGGACGCGGACCAGAGCGCGCCGAGGATGCCGACCAGCAGCGTCACCGAGGCTCCCTGGGAGTTCGCCAGCGTGTGCAGCGTTGGCGCGATGTTGTTGTCGATGGTCGAGCTGGAGACCAGCGGCGCCAGGATGTCGAGGATCTTCTGGACTGCCTTGTCGCCCTGCCCGACGACGCCCAGCAGGGACAGCAGCGCGAGCACGGCTGGGAAGACCGCGAGGACCGAGTAGTAGGTCAGCGCAGCCGCCAGGTCCGTGCACTGGTCGTCGCGGAACTCGCGGAAGGTCTTGCGCAGCACATAGAACCAGGAACGCTTGGTGAGCTCCTTGGTCCGGGCGTTCTCGGGCAACTCGGTGGGATCGGGCTGCCAGATGTCGCTCGAGTCGTCGAAGGCACTCGGCCGGTCGGCCTCGCCACTGCCCTCGGTCTCGACAGGTGTTTCGTCCGGGATGCTCATCTCGGGTTCTCCCTTGTCTGGTTGTCCCGCTCTGCGAAAGCCCCTCATGCCATCGACCACGCGATGCCGTCGAGGATGTCGTTCTCCGAAACGAGCAATGACTGGACCGCCGTACGACGAAGGATGCGGGCCAGGATCAGTCCGCCCGCCGCGATCACGTCGGCTCGTCCGGGGTGCATGTAGCCGAGTGCCTTGCGCTCCTCGACCGTCATTGCGAGCAGCGCGTTGACGGTGCCCTCGACGGCACTCTTGTCGAGAACGGCGTGATGGATCAGCTGCCGGTCGTACGCCGCAAGGCCGAGCACCCCTGCCGCAACGGTGGTGATCGTGCCGGCGACTCCGATGACGGCGTTGGCCTTCGAAGGGTCGACCCGGCAGCCGTCGAGAGCAGCGTCGATGTCCGCGATCACCGCGTCGACCTGCTCCTGCGTGGGCGGATCGGCGTGGAGGTGACGCTCGGTCAGCCGCACCGACCCGATGTCGAGCGAGTGCGCGGCCTGAACCGTGCCGTCGGCGTCGCCGAGGATCAGCTCGGTCGAGCCGCCGCCGATGTCGAGCAACAGGAACGGTCCCGCGAGGCCTGCCCCGAGGGACCGGGTGGCGCCGGCGTACGAGACGCGTGCCTCCTCGTCGCCGGCAAGCACCTCGGGCTCGACCCCGACCCGCTCCTTGACGCCGGCCATGAACTCGGCGGAGTTCTCGGCGTCGCGGGCCGCCGACGTCGCGCAGAACCGGATCGCGTCGACGTCGTGCTCGTGCACCATCTCAACGTACTCGTCCAGTGCGGCGAACACCCGCTCCATCGACGCCTCCGAGATCCGCCCGGTCCGGTCGACACCCTGACCGAGCCGGACGATCCGCATCTCCCGGACCAGCTCGGTCGACGTGCCATCCGCCGGGTCGAGATCGGTGATCAGCAGCCGCAGCGAGTTGGTGCCGCAGTCGAAGGCTGCGACGCGCTTCATGCGCCCTCCTCGGGGCGAGCCACGCACGGACCGCTCCGCCACCACTCGCCAAGCGCATCGAGAACCTCATCGCCGAGCGGGTTCACGCCGGGTCCCTG